>NZ_FRAG01000004.1:0-9599 GCF_900142245.1 Paramaledivibacter caminithermalis DSM 15212
GCCAATTTTTTCAAGAAAAGAACGAACTATTATTAACCCTGCATCTGAAGAAAGATTACCTCCACCGAAATCATATGAAAAACTTTTGTTGAAGTTAAGTGAATTTTGATGTAAACTTGTCATAGAAAGAACCTCTTTTCGTGATATAGTTTTTGTTTTAACGCTTTAACTTTAACACAAAATTAGGTTCTTTTCTTTATTTTTTTGTTATTTCACCCAATGGGTGCAAAGTCCAATTTGTTGGACTACTTGTTAATACTACGATTCAATCATTTTTGATGTTTTCTATGAATAATTCAGGCTAAGTTTAAGTTATAGATAAATTTTTTAAATTATATTCTAAAATCTCAAAAATATTACACAAAAATTAAGAAAAACAAAAATTTTTATCATATAGGATTTACATAGTAAAACTTAATTTGTACATGTACAAATACGCAGTGTTTTTGAACGTTTTGGACATGGATAAATTAAAGTCTTTATTTAAATTCCTATACATAAAGGAGGGGAAAAGGTGCAGGAGGGAATTTTACAAATAGGTAGGGCAGTTTATGATTCGGATAATTTTCTAAATAATATAATAAAAGATGTACAAATAAAAGATAGAAAGGGAAAACCTAGATACGTAATTCAGATTGATTTTAGTATCGAAAAAGATAAGATAGACATTAAATTATTTGGAGAAGTAACTAAAGATTCTTCACATGATTTACTTTGGATTGGAACAGCTGATGGCTCAAGTTCTCCACAGTGGTATACCACTGGAAATAAAACAGAGTATTTATTATCTCAAACCATACCTAATTTAATCAACTTAAATATACCAAATATAAGTAATAAGCTTAGATATATTCTAAATAATTTCTTTTGGGATTTTGGTAAACAGAAAGGAACAAAGGAAAGATATAGATATGTAGTTGATTTGAAAAAGATATCTAATGAGCTTAAAGCAAAAGATGAAATAGCTAAAGATGCCGATAATGACATAAAAAAAATTGTTAAAGTTATAGACAAGGAAGTCGCTAATTATATTAAAAGTAATTTAGGTATTACGAATAAGGAAGTTGCTTTATACTTTATAACAATAGACAATAGAAAAATAAGCGATATGGAAGAATACAGACAAAAAATAAAGGAAGAAAAACTTAAGGTTTATGAAAAGAGCGAAACTGGAAGCTGTTCATTATGTGGAGGGCAAGAGGGGTTAACATCAGATACTAGTAAGCTCAAGCTTAAATTTTACACAACTACGAATCTAAACTTCCCTTCTCAATTTTTAAAATCAAATTACAATAAAAATATGGTTATTTGTAAAGATTGTATGATTCAGCTTATGGCAGGAGAGCAGTATATTATCGATAATTTAAGTACATATCTTGGCAATATGCAGGTTTACTTGATACCTCATTTTTTATATACACCTGAAATAGACAAAGGAGATATGGATTATATATCTAAAGACTTGACAAATACCTTTAATACTGCAAAAAAAGTACAGGGAATCATTAAATTTGAAAGTGAAATTCTTAATACTTTTGAAGATTATTGTGAAGAAAATTATTACCTATTAAACATACTTTTTTATAAGATTGTTCAAAAAGCTGTTAAGGTGCAGAAGCTAATTAAAGATGTTCAGCCTTCAAGATTTAGGATTTTAATAGAAGAAGCTTCAAAAGTACAGGAAAGCTTTAAAAGTTTGATTTCTGATAAATTCAACACGCATTTTGGCTTAGAAAGCATCTATTATAGTATACCAATTAAGGTAAAACAAGGTGAAGTCAAGGAATATAGAAAGCTTTTAAATATATATAATGCAATATTTAAGAGGTTAAGAATTAATAAGAAATTAATTATAAAAAGTCAGATAGACTTATTTAAAGTACATTATTTTGAAAAACATAATCAGTATAATGTAAGGCCTGCTGCTATTCACTTTGCAATTATGCAATCTAATATGCTGATTAAATTTTTAGAAAATATAGGGTGCTTAGAGGAGGGAAGCGCAATGGAATTAAACAGCTTAAATATTGATGATGGCATCAAGGAATACATTAAGGAAATGAAATATAGCGAAAAAGAAACAGTACTATTTCTTTTAGGTTTATTAGTAGGAAAAGTAGGAAACAGGCAGTATAGCGATAGAAACGGTAAAAAACCAATATTAAACAAATTAAATTTTAATGGTATGG
Organism: Paramaledivibacter caminithermalis DSM 15212; assembly: GCF_900142245.1. Lineage (GTDB taxonomy): Bacteria > Bacillota > Clostridia > Peptostreptococcales > Caminicellaceae > Paramaledivibacter > Paramaledivibacter caminithermalis. The sequence continues at coordinate 2,190 of NZ_FRAG01000004.1, forward strand.
ATTTAGCAAAGGTAAAAAGATTATCTTCTGAGATTGTCAATAAGCTAAGACAAAACAAAATACTAAGCTACAATGAAAAAATATATTCTGCACATAAACAGCTTTTTGACAAGCATATAAAAAATTGGGACTTGGACAAGTATGATAATCTTTACTACATTCTTTCTGGGTATTCCTATGCTACAATGAAGTCAATTTCAAAAGAAAGGGGAAATAAAAATGAATAATAGTGAAATTTTATTTTTATACGATGCTAAAATGGCAAATCCAAATGGCGATCCTGATGAGGAAAATAGACCTAGAATGGATTACGAAAGAGAGATAAACTTAGTTTCAGATTTAAGGCTTAAAAGATATATAAGAGATTATTTAGAAAATAAAGGAGAAAGAATATTTGTTACAAAGCTAGAGGATAAATCTGTAAAGCCTGAGAAAATTATAGATAAATTAAAAGTAGACTTAAACAAAAATAAACTTGAAAAAGAAGATATTCTTAATGCTTTAATTGATGTAAGACTGTTTGGCGCTACTATGCCGATAGAAGGAAATACAAGAACCTTTACGGGACCTGTTCAGTTTAATTGGGGCTATTCGTTAAATAAAGTTGAACTTGTTGAAGCGGCGATAACATCACATTTTTCAACAGATGAAAAAAATAATCAAGGAGCTATGGGTAGGGACTATAGAGTTAAATATTCATTTATAGCTTTTTCAGGAGTAATAAGTGGAAATAGAGCAAATCATACTTTGCTTAAAGAAGAGGACATAAAAAAATTAGATGCGGCTATTATTAAGGCAATACCTCAATTAGCAACTAGAAGTAAAGTAGGACAATATCCAAGGTTATATTTAAGAGTCGAATACAATGACAGCGAAACAATATTAGGAGATATGAGGAGCTTTATTAAATTAGATGAAAAAATTGATAATCCTAGGGATATATCAGAGGTGGCTTTGGATATTTCAAACCTTAAAGAACATCTTGTTAAAAATATAGAAAGAATTAAAAATATTTATTACTATGTTGATCATCAAATGAAATTAATAGATGGTGAAGAAAAGGAAATTGTAGAGATTTTTAAAGCTTTTGATTTGATAGAATTAAGGTGATATAAATGAATAAAGATATACTAATATTTGATATTGAAGGTTATGGAGCACATTTTAGAAAATTTTATACAAATTCATCATCTTTATCCTATGGAGTGCCTCCAAGAACAGTTATATCGGGGCTGATTGCAGGAATTTTAGGTAGAGAGAGAGATACATACTATGACGATTTTGCTAAAGAGAAAATCGATATAGCTGTCAAGAAAAATGTAAGGATAAGAAAGATTATGCAGACGCTGAATTACATGAAAATAACATCACCTAAACACTTTCAATTGCCTGAGGACCATACACAAATACCATTTGAAATTGTTCTTGCTGAAAAGGGAATGTTAAGTTACAGAATATATTTATCCCATAGGCAGAAAAGCTTTATTGACGAGTTGGAAGGAAGAATACGAGACCAAAAATATTATTATGCTCCTTTCCTTGGAACAGCAACCTTTTCTTGTAGTTTAAAATATGTTGATAGGATTACAGGAATAGAAGAGTTTAGCCAAGAGCCAATTGATATTTGTTCTTTAGTACCATTTAGCTCCATAGAAGACGGAGGTATACAGCTTTCAAGAATGGACATTTCAAAGCTTTTAATTATGAAAGAAAAAATGCCTTGTGAATTTACTGGAGCTAGAAATATAAAGACAGTTGAAGCATATGTTTATGATGAAAACTTAAATCCTTTATCAGTTCTACTCAAGTCAAGCTTTGTTAAGTTAAAGTACAATGAACATGAAGAAAATATAGTTTTTATGTAGTGGAGGATAATATGAAGTTTGAATCACATCCTGGTAAAAAGCTGATAACTCATTTAAATGAAGTAGAAGAATATGCAAAAACTTTTTTAAAAGAAGATACTGATACTAATAAAGCCTTAGAAATAATTTGCAGGTGCCATGATTTTGGGAAGTATACTACATACTTTCAACAACACTTATACGGGGAATTTGATGGTGAACTATCCTATCATGGATTTGTATCTGCTTTATTTGCAGCATTTATAGGGCTTGAAATGTTTGGAGATGATGTTTATCTTCCCCTAATTTTATACACTACAATTTTATATCATCATGGAAATCTTGAAAATGTGACCGATGCTTTACCATATAATATAAAATTTAACATGAATACATTAAGAAATGATTTAAAAGCCAAGCTACGAATTGTAGACAAACAATTAAATGATATGGATAATAATTTTGATTATATCTATAAAGAATTAAAAGAATTAAGCATACACGAATATTTTAAGAGCTTTATTGAACAGAGAGAATATGAAAGGATTTTAAGAAGGCTTTTTAAAATTGTAAGAAAAATAAATAGAAATAAAATAGATAAAGAAAAAATATATGTTAAACATCAATTACTTTATTCAGCACTAATAGATGCAGATAAATTAAGTGCTTCAAATACACCTTTGCCTAATTATAGGACAGAAACCTTTGAAAATTTATATAGTGTTTATAATAAAACCTTTAAGTCATCAAAAGGGAAATTAAGTGATATTAGATCAGAGGTTTTTAAAAAAATTCAAGAAAGCATATTAAAGGGGTATAAAGATAATAAATATTTTTCTATAACAGCTCCTACGGGAACGGGAAAAACCTTAGCGGGATTTTATGCAGCTAAAAAATTGTGTGAGTTATTAGATGACAATAGAAAAATAATATATGCTCTACCTTTTACATCAATAATAGACCAAAACTATTCGGTGATACAAAAGCTTCATAAAGAAGTAGATAATTTTAAAGAAAACTATAGCCAATATATAATAAAGCATCATCATTTATCTGATGTAGAATATAAAAGCAATAAAAAAGCTTATGATATAGATTCTTCAATATTATTGATGGAAGGTTGGCAAAGCTCAATTATAGTTACTACATTTATCCAATTTTTTGAAACGCTGATAGGCTATAAAAATAGGATGCTTAAAAAATTTCATAGTCTCAAAGGTGCTGTAATAATACTAGATGAGCTTCAAACTATAGATATAAAATACTGGAAACTGATTGACTATGCTTTGAAGAAGCTTTGTAATGAATTGGATTGTAGAATTATAACAATGACTGCTACAAGACCTATTATTTTACAAGATAGTTATGAGCTTCTTGATAATTTTGAGGAATATTTTAAAAGACTTGATAGAGTAAATTTGGTATTTGATAGAAAATCCATAACAATAGAAGAGTTTTGTAATACTTTTATTGAAGCAGTAGAAGATAAATCATATTTAATAATATGCAATACAATAAAGCAGTCCTTGAAAATATATGACAAATTGAAGGCTTTAGATAGAGAAGTGTTATATCTATCAACGAATTTAGTACCAAGACAAAGACGTAAAAGAATAAACAAAATACAAAAGATAATGGAATTAAAGCCTATAGTTATTTCAACACAGGTAGTAGAAGCTGGAGTAGACTTAGACTTTGATATAGTGTATAGGGACTTGGCTCCACTTGATTGTATAATACAAGCAGCTGGAAGATGCAATAGAAATGGTGAAAATAAGGGAGAAGTAAGAGTTATAAAAATGGTAAATGAAGGGAAAATATACAGCTCCTATGTATATGGAAAGCTATTGCCACAAATTACTGAGGAAATATTAGCAAAGTCTTATTTTAAGGAATCAGAATTTTTAGAGATTATCAAAGAATATTTCAAATCAGCATTGGAAAGGTCTAATTCAGTTGACGATTCTATTAAGTTTATTCAAGCTATGGAGAACCTTGAATTTGATAAAATTAAAGAATTTTCCCTTATAGAAAATAGACCCAATTATATCGATGTCTATTTTGAAGTAGATAAAAAGGCTAAGTGTATTTTTGAAAACTATAAAAAAAGAGTGCTAAAGGAAGATGATAAGAGTAAAAGATACAAAGCACTACTAAGATTAAAGCCCAAATTGAGAGAATATATCATATCCTTGCCAAAGGATTTCTACAGAGAATTTATTGAAGAAAAAAACATATTTAGAATGTCTATAGAGGATAGAGAGAGAACATATAAAGATGATATAGGTTTTAATAGAGAAGTTAAGAATGAAACCTTTATTTTATAAATTATAAATCAAAACTATATACAGGGGTGTTTTTAGTGAAGGATATGAAAGTCAACGGAACCCTAATTTGGTACTACTTCATATGCAAACGTGAAGTATGGCTTATGTCCCATCAACTAATACCAGATCAGGAAAATTCAAATATAGATATAGGAAGGTTTCTTCATGAAGAAAGCTATAAAAGAGATAAAAAGGAAATATCTTTAGGAAACATAATAATAGATGTTATGAAGAAAGAAAATGGGGAGCTTATAGTTGGAGAAGTAAAGAAATCTTCAAGATTTAAAGAAAGTGCAAGAATGCAGCTTCTATATTACCTAAAGGAATTAAAAGATAAAGGAATAGTAGCTAAGGGAGTATTGATGTTTCCTAAGGAGAAAGAGAGAGAGGAGATAGAGCTTACTAAAGAAGATGAAAAAGAATTGGATAAGGTAGTAAGAGATATATTGCGGATTATATACTTGGACAAGCCTCCTAAGGCAATTAAGAATAAATACTGCAAAAAATGTGCCTATAGCGAACTTTGCTTTTCATAGTGGGGTGATTAGGTGAAGAAGAACATATATGTATTTAATGAAGGTGAATTTAAAAGAAAAGATAATACTATATATTTTGAAACGGAAAAGGGCAAAAAATATCTTCCAATAGAAGATATAAATGATATATTAATTTTCGGAGAAGTAACACTGAACAAAAGATTCTTGGAATTTATGACAGACAAAAAGATTTGTCTACATTTCTTTAATACAATGTATGGATACTATAAAGGGACTTACTATCCTAGAGAACATCTAAACTCTGGATATATGATATTAAAGCAAGCAGAGTTTTATATGGATGAAAATAAGAGATTCGAAATTGCCAAGGCATTTGTTGAAGGAAGCTATAGAAATATTTCTCAGGTTTTAAATTATTATTACAAGAGAGAAAAAAATGTTGGAGATATATTGGAAAATATTATCAATTTATCTACTAAAATAGAAGGATGTAATGATATTTCTGAGCTTATGGGTATAGAAGGTAATATTCGTGACACATATTATAAAGCATTTGATGTTATTATAGAAAAGCCAGACTTTATATTCGAAGGTAGAAGTAAAAGACCCCCTAAAAATGAGCTTAATACTCTTATTAGCTTTGGGAATTCCTTACTTTATGTTCAAGTTCTTAGTGAAATCTATAAGACCCATCTCGATCCAAGGATAGGGTATCTTCATACAACAAATTTCAGAAGATTTACTTTAAATCTCGATATAGCTGAAATATTTAAGCCTATAATTGTAGATAGAATAATATTTAATCTTTTAGGAAAGAAGATGATAACTAAGAAGGATTTTGAAAAGGATATGGGTGGTATTTTACTTAAAGAGAAAGGTCGTAAAACCTTTGTACAAGAATTCGATGAAAAATTAAAAACTACAATAACCCATAGAGGTCTTGGTAGAAAGGTATCCTATCAAAGGCTTATAAGAATGGAGCTTTACAAGCTTCAAAAGCATTTGATGGAAGAAGAAAAATATATTCCATATGTATCAAGGTGGTAGGAAAATATGTTTGTGATTTTAGTCTATGATGTTAATACAAAGAGAGTGGCAAAGGTTTTAAAGACTGCAAGAAAATATTTATACTGGGTACAAAATTCAGTTTTAGAAGGAGATATAACTGAAGCAAATTTCACAAAATTAAAAGGTGAATTATTGAAAAAGATAAATCAAGAAGAAGATTCTGTGCTATTTTATACCTTTAGATCAAAAAATTATTCAAAGCGAGAAGAATACGGAGTTAAAAAAGGTGGAGAAGATAACTTTCTATAAATCATCACATGTAAGGATTTCTAAGTAAATCTTAATTTATATAAACGAAAGGAATAAATATATGAGACTAACATGCCAATTTGAATTTAAAGACAAATTAAAACTGCCAATTCACTATAATCATATGCTACAAGGACTAATATATAATAACCTAACCGATGAAGGCCTTAGAACTTTTTTACATGAAGTAGGGTTTAAAAACGGAAAACGAAGCTATAAGATGTTTACCTATTCAAGACTCCTAGGTAAATATCAAGTAGATAAAAAAGATAAAATCATAATATTTGAATCGCCAGTTAAATTACACATATCATCTTTAGTCGACGATTTTGTAAATGATCTAAGTACTTCATTGTTCAAATCCGAAAAATTATTTCTAGGTAATAAGGAAATGGAATTATCTAGCATTAATGCAGAATATCCCATATTTAAAGATAGATATGCAAAGATAGAAATGCTTTCTCCAATAGTAATATATAGCAGCATAAAATTAGATGGAAAAAATAAAACCGTATACTATTCACCTAAAGACAGTATTTTTTCAAAGAAGATTCAAGAAAACCTTATAAGGAAATATACAGCAATACATGGAAAAACTCCTGAAGATGATGAATTTACAATTGAGTATATAGGGGAAAAGGAACCAAGGAAAAGCGTTATTAGATACCATAAAACTATGATTAATGGATATAACGGAAGGTATCTAATAAAGGGAAATACTGAGCTTATAAGATTAGCCTATTTTGTAGGAATAGGCAGTAAAAACAGTCAAGGCTTTGGTTGCTTTAAATTGCAAAAATAGAAACTGTTTGATAGAATACAAATATGATATTGTATCTATATTAGAGAGTAAGTAAGCTTATATTTCTATAAAATAAATTTTTAGAAATGTAGAAGAGTTTAGGAGAGGTTAGGATGTATAGAATTTTTAAGGAAAGTTATCCGAACTTGATTAAAAGCCTTGATAAAGACGATGTAAGATATATATATATGCTAAGAACTTAGAGCTGTTACTTGACTTAGATAAGTATGGAAAACATAAAAATAATGGGATAGTTGAGCTTGAAAATAGGTAATTTAATTTACTACATACAGAAGAATATAAAAAAATTCCCTAGATTTAAATATTTTACATCTATCTTGACTTTATCAGGAGTAAATGTCTATAAAACTGAGATGCTATTAGATGCAATAGAATTGGAAGAAAGCACAAAAATGATGAATACTATAATACATTTGAATTATTGGATGTAATTTATAAATAATGATAAGTTGATACCCGTATATATAATATTTTAATGTCGTCGACCACCAATAGCGCAAAAACCCCAGGAGGTCGACGACATTTTAGTTTTTGGAACTATATAGTAATTACAATGATTATAAGATTTTATAAAAAAAAGAAGGATATTTTTGACTGATGTA
>NZ_FRAG01000004.1:12075-14565 GCF_900142245.1 Paramaledivibacter caminithermalis DSM 15212
AAAAGTTTATAGATTACCTATAAGGGATTGAAACCGTTCATCATAACGCCAATCATAATCATCATAGTTCAGGGTTTATAGATTACCTATGAGGTAACTCCAATTAAACTTGATAATTCAATTAAAAAGATAAAGGGTATAGAAATCTTAAGTCCTTTATTATGTGAAGAAGATATTTTTGAATATGAACTCAAAAAGCTACTTAAGTTAAATGAAAAATATGAGTTTTTTTTCAATGAAATAGATAATAAGAAGTTTCTCTTTTCAAATTCATTTAAGGGATATCACCTTAAAAATAGTATTTGTCTTGGAGATAAAAGAATATATTATAAAGGAAAAATAGGGAAGATACATTTTAAAGAAGATATAAAGCCTGACATTTTTCTAAATCTCTTAAAAGTTATAGGTATGGGGAGACTTTATGCACTAGGGGGAGGAAATATTGAATTTATTAGCTATAATGTCTCATGAGCTTCTAGATGAGCAAAGAGAAGAAGCACAAAACCAGCTAGGCGTTACTGAAATAAAAATATTGCCAAATGAGTTACTTAAAATTTGGAGATCTATAGACCCTATAGGTGAATTACCTATTGAAGAGTTATATAAAATAGTCCAATGGATTGATATGGAATCAAGTCTAAATGATTACATTTTGATACAGGGAGAATATGGAGGTACATTCTACTTAGTAGATTATTGCTTAAAAAATGGCAGAATTCCTATTTATGCCACTACAAATAGGGTTGTAGAAGAAAAGAGAGAAGGGGACCATATAGTTACAAAAAGGATATTCAAGCATGGTTGCTTGAGGAGATATATAGGATTTACATAAAAATAAATTTCAAATAAAATAATGAACTCTGCTACATTTTTTATTTGAAATTTATTAAACCTTGAAGTTGTTTATCTTTAGTAATTTTTTAATATTTGAGAGATGAGAAGGTTTTTTATTAAATGTGGGAAAAATACAAATATAGTGTTTTCAATGGTGAAATGGGTCTATAAATTACCTACAAGGATTTAACCTTTACATAAAAATTATTCAAACATATTTAAAATCCTACAGGATTTTTTATTTTTTTGTCAAATAAGTTAGTCAATACATAGAATAGCAGGTGATATTATGAAATGTGAAGTACTAATAAATTTTATAAGTGATTATAATGATCATAATATTGTTGCATTATACAAGATGCAGCCTGAGGAGGCTATTTTTATACGATTAAATAATGAAGATGAAAAGGAAATATTTAATGAATTAGAGGAATTTTTAAGGGAAAAGATGCCTCGTATTAAAGTGGAAGAAAGAATAGTTGGTTTAGATGATTTATCAAAAATAAAGGATATTTTACTTGAATATAAGGGAAAACAAACAATTATAAATATCTCTGGAGGCAGTAGAATACAGGCTATATATGCAAATCAAATTGCAAGAATAAATAATATCCAATCCATGATTGTAGATATGCAAAGCAAGAAAATATATAGTATAAGCAATGATGAATTGACTGAGTATCATGAAAAATTCATAGAACTATCCATTAAAGATATACTTGAAAGTACTGGTAAGGATATATTATTTGAGGCTACCAATGATATGGATGAACTCATTAAGGCAGGGATAGTAGATTTTATAATTAGAAATCTTGATATATGGAATGATGTAAAAAGGATATTTACTGATCGTAATAAGGTATTAAGCTGTGATGAGTCATATTTAACTATGAGTGTTAGATGGAAGACAATAAATATGGCTTTGAGAAATAAGATTTATGAACTAATGAATATATTAGAAAGAAATAGACTCATTTACGTTTATAGTAATAATAAATATGCCATGAAGTTTAAGTTTAAAAATATAGGTATAAAGAGATATTTTTTGATTTCGGGAAGCTGGCTTGAGGCTTTAACCTATAAATGTATAAAGGAGATTAAGGGAACAGATGATGCAAAAAGCGGAGTAGTTTTTGTTTGGGATGACAATAATAGAATTAAAAATGAAATAGATGTAATGGCAGCTTTAGATTCTACTTTAGTATGTATTTCATGTAAGGATACAAAAAACTATGACGAAGATGATTTAAACGAAATAGATGTCTATGCAGAGGAACTTGGAGGAGAAGATGTAATAAAAATTCTTGTATCAACTCACCAGCCCCATAAAAGGACAGTATCAAAAAGAGCTAAGGAAATGGATATTGATTTGATAATATTTGATGGAGATGTAGAGAAATTTAAGAGGAATTTAAAATTAGCTATTAATAAAGATTTTGCATTATGTTAATAATACAATGATTTTGAACTTTGATAAAGATAAATATGTTAATTATTAGAAATCAATAATAATTATATACAGGATTTTAATGTCGTCGACCACCAATAGTGCAAAAACCCTAGGAGGTCGACGACATTTTAGTTTTTGGAACTATATAGTAATTACAATGATTATAAGATTTTATAAAAAAAAGAAGGATATTTTTGACTGATGTA
>NZ_FRAG01000004.1:16051-139973 GCF_900142245.1 Paramaledivibacter caminithermalis DSM 15212
AAGCGTTTATAGATTACCTATAAGGGATTGAAACTAGCCTTCTGTATCATTCGCAACTAGCCTAATAATCATTTATAGATTACCTATGAGGACTTACTTATCCTTTTCACATCAATATAAAATGTTCTATCATCTTTTATTTCAGAATATTTTTTTGTAGGTGATTGTTAGAGGTTTTATTTAGTATACCTAAATATCCATTTTAGGAGAGGTAGAAATATGGACTATAAAAAGTTCAATAAATTTACTAAAGAGGGAATAATAGAAATACTTATCGTTATTAAAAAATTAGGGCTACCCTTTGTTATATTAGGAGGGATATTTCTTTTATATAGCTGGATAGACGGGAAAGCAGTTGTTTCCTTTAGGCAACTCATTATAATCTTTCTTATATTGGTTATATTTCAAGTTGAATTTGAAAATCTTTGGCTTGAAAAGGAGATTGATAAGCTAAAGAAGAGAATTGAAAATTTAGAGAAGAAATAAAGACTCCAATGAGAGAACTATTTTATGGAAATATAAAGAAGTTGACTTTTCGTCTTGATAAAAAGATAAAATAATGATATTATATAATCAATAGTTTAGGTTATAAACATTAGTTTAAAAACAAAGAAATAGGTGATTTGTTTGACAGACAGAGAAAAGGAAATATTAGCTTTAATAAGTAATAATCCCATGATTTCACAACAAGAGATTGCTGATACCCTAGGTATTGCTCGTTCCTCTGCTGCTGTCCATATAGCCAATCTTGTGAAAAAGGGTTATATTAAGGGTAAGGGATATATATTAAGGGATAAAGAGTATGTTACGGTTATTGGAGGAGCCAATATTGACTTGATTGGATTTCCTACAGGGATATTAAAAATGGAGGATTCAAATCCTGGTAAAATTAAGATTTCCCTTGGAGGTGTAGGAAGAAATATATCTGAAAATCTTGCTAAGATGGATATAGATGTAAAGCTTATAACGGCTATAGGTGATGATTTATATGGCAAGAAGATACTAGATGAGTGTAAATTATCGGGAATCGATATGGACAATTCTTTGATACTAAAAAATATGCCTTCTTCAACATATCTTTCGGTCTTAGATGAAAAAGGAGATATGAAGGTTGCTTTATCCCATATGGATATTATAGATGAAATAAATATTGATTTTATTAGAAAAAAATCATCCATCATTAAGAATTCTAGATGTGTGGTAGTTGATACAAATATAAAGAAGGAAGTTATAGAATATATTGTTACTAATTTTAAAGAAGTAGATTTTTTCTTGGATACGGTGTCTACCACAAAGGGAAGAAAGGTAAAGGATTTTATAGGAGCTTTTCATACCATAAAACCAAACAAGATTGAAGCTGAAGAATTAACTGGAATAAAAATAAATAGTAGAGAAGATATAAAGAAAGCCATGAAGTATTTTTTAGATTCTGGAGTTAAGAGAGTCTTTATCAGTCTTGGTAAGGATGGAGTATACTATGGGGACAGTAAGGACATAGGGTATATACCACAAAAGGAAATTAAAGTGGTCAATGTAACTGGAGCAGGAGATGCTTTTATTGCAGGACTCGTATATAGCTATCTAAATGACTTTGATATTAAGAAAAGCACCAAGTTTTCCATGGCTGCAGCAGTAATTGCACTTGGTTATGAAAATACCATCAACCCTAATATGTCTGTTAAGAGGATAGAAGAAACGATGAAGGAGATGAAATAATGCTAGAAAGATATTTAGAAATGCACCCACAAGTAGACAAGGCTTTAAAGGGAAATAAACCCGTCGTAGCATTGGAATCGACTATTATTGCCCATGGCATGCCATATCCACAAAATATAGAAACTGCATTAAGAGTTGAGGAAATAATTAGAGAAAACGGAGCTGTGCCAGCCACTATAGGAATTATAAATGGAAAAATAAAGGTCGGATTAAGCCAAGAAGAAATAGAGCATATGGCAAAAAGCAATGAAGTAATAAAGGTTAGTAGAAGAGATATTCCCTTTGTATTGGCTAAAGGGCTTGATGGTGCAACTACAGTAGCAGGAACTATGATAGCTGCAAATCTAGCAGGCATAAAGGTTTTTGTAACAGGTGGTATAGGAGGAGTTCATAGAGGAGCAAGCAATACCTTTGATATTTCAGCTGACCTTATGGAGCTTGCTAATACCAATGTAGCAGTAGTATGTGCAGGAGCAAAGTCAATATTAGATATAGGACTGACGCTAGAATATCTCGAAACCCATGGTGTCCCTGTAGTTGGATTTAAAACCGAAGAATTTCCTGCATTTTATACTAGAAAAAGTGGATTTAAGGTGGATTATAAAGTTGATTCTGCTGAGGAATTAGCAGCCGTAGTAAAGGCTAAATGGGACTTAAAGCTACAGGGTGGATTAGTTATAGGTAATTCGATACCAGAAGAATATGAAATGGATTATGATATTATTAATAAAGCTATTGAGGATGCTATAGAAGAAGCAGAAAACCTAGGCATAAAGGGTAAGGAAACGACACCCTTTCTTCTATCAAAAATCAAGAGTATAACTTCTGGTAAAAGCCTTGAGTCAAATATTCAGCTTGTATATAATAACGCAAGGGTTGGAGCAAAGTTAGCCCTAGAACTGTCAAAACTAGATTAGCAATAAAGAAATCGTCATTTCCTGTAAAATTTCTTAGGAATTGATGATTTTTTTATCTGAACTTGTAAGACCTCTACTTTTATAAGTGGAGGACTCCACTTTTGCTTCAGGTGGAGTAGACTCTCCATCTGAAGCCTCGATGCTTAGCGCAAGCTAAAGGAGTTCAAGACTAATTAGAAGGACCCTAATACTTGCAACTCGTTATATATAAAAATATATAGATTACAGCAGGAATCACAATAATTATATAGAAAGAGAATAGTAACAATATATGTAAACAGATTATTTTGGGGGTAGATACTATGGGGAAAGATGTATACTGCAACAAATGCTGTGGAGAAATAGAGTATAAGAGTCAGCTAGTGATCGTCCAAGAGGGTATTATTGGTGTAGCGGTGTACCATGAAGGATGTTATGCTAGGACTTCAAAGGGCTTAATAGGGTTTATTATGTCAAAACCATTGGATTCTGTACAAGGTATATTAACCTTGATAGTTTCAAATATTATATTTATTACAATACTATTTATGAGTATAAAGGAGAATGAATTTATACCATTAAATATACTTATTCTTTTTATAGCTTTTTATTCCAATTTTCATTATTTTCTTAGATGGTATTATTATACAAGGCATCTTAAATAAAATAGGAGGACTAATATTAATATGGAAAAGGGATACATACATATTTATACAGGAGAAGGCAAGGGTAAGACAACTGCGGCATTAGGATTAGCATTAAGAGCTGCATGTGCAGGTAAAAAGGTCTATATGGGACAATTTGTGAAAGGAATGAAATATAGTGAAGTAAAGGCAGAAGAATATCTTCCTAATTTTAGGATTGAGCAGCTGGGAAGAAGCTGTTTTATAGATAGAGTGCCTGAGCAGGAGGATATCGATGCAGCCCAAAATGGTCTTAAAAAATGTAGTGACATTCTTTCAAAGGGAGAATATGATGTGGTTATTTTGGATGAAGTAAATATAGCACTATACTTCAAATTGTTTTTAGTAGAAGATGTAATAGAGATGTTGAAGCAAAAATCTCCTCATGTTGAAGTTGTTCTAACGGGACGGTATGCTCCTAAGGAGCTTATAGAAATTGCAGATTTAGTAACTGAAATGAAGGAAATAAAGCACTATTATACTAAAGGCGTAATGGCAAGAAAGGGTATAGAAAATTAATAACCGCTGGACCTTATTCCAGCGGATTATTTATTGTATAAGAACTCAAATATTTTTGAAGAAATTTTATCTAAATTTGTTAGACCTTCACTTTTTGTTTCAGGTGGAGTAGACTCTCCATCTGAAGTCTCGATGTTTAGCGCAAGCTAAACGAGTTCACGTATTATATAAAGTGATTTCAACTGACAAAAGGAATTACAAACTATTACCAGTAAAATATTAAGATTTGTTTTTCGAAACCTAAGAGAATGTCCTGAAAACTTGCAACTTGGAACCTGGAATTTGCAACTAAAAATACATCACCAGACGCATTTTTATTTAAAATGTACGAATAAAAATTACATTTGTTGTTGTATGATTTACAGATTTGTTGTAAAATAAAACAAATTGTATCTTAATAATAACCTGAGGTGATTAAAATGGCAGCTTGTTTTTATAAAAGTACTAGAAGCAATGATTTAACTATTACTTCTTCCGAAGCGATAGTTAAAGGTTTAGCCCATGATGGAGGATTATATGTTCCTATAGAATTTCCAGTGGTAGAAAAATCATTTGAAGAATTGATGGATATGAATTATAGAGAGTTAGCATTTTACATAATGAAAAAATACTTTACTGATTTTGATGATAAAGAATTATTGGAGTGTGTAAATAAAGCCTATGATGGGAAATTTGAAGCTGAAGATATAGCACCATTAGTTGAAAGAAAAGGAGTATATTTTCTTGAATTATTTCATGGTCCTACTTTAGCCTTTAAGGATATGGCTCTTTCAATATTATCCCATCTATTGAAGACCGCAAGTAAGAAATTGAATATTACCAGGGAAATAGTGATACTTACTGCAACATCAGGTGATACTGGAAAAGCAGCTCTTGAAGGTTTTGCAGATGTAGATGGGATTAAGATAATAGTTTTCTTTCCTGAGGATGGAGTAAGCGATATACAAAAAAGACAGATGATAACTCAAAAAGGAAAGAACACCTTTGTTGTAGGAATAGAAGGAAATTTTGATGATGCACAAAGGGGAGTTAAGGAAGTTTTTGCCGATAAAGAGTTTAATGAGGAATTAGATAAAAAGGGTTATATGTTTTCTTCAGCAAATTCTATTAATATAGGCAGGTTGATTCCACAAATAGTATATTATTTTTCTGCGTATTTAAACATGCTTAAAGAAGAAAAAATCACTAAAAATGAAAGGATAAATATAGTAGTACCAACTGGAAACTTTGGTAATATTTTAGCTGCTTATTATGGAAAGAAAATGGGATTACCAGTCAATAAATTAATCTGTGCATCCAATGAAAACAATGTTCTATATGATTTTATTAATACAGGAGTGTATGATATTGGAAGAGAATTTAAGAAGACCATTTCACCATCAATGGATATACTTATTTCAAGTAATTTAGAGAGACTTATATACGATTTAAGTGGAAATGATAATGATTTGGTTAGTGATTTGATGGCAAAGCTTAAAGAAAGTGGAGTGTATGTAATATCCGATGAAATGAAGAAAGGTCTTAAGGACTTTTATGGTGGATATATAGATGATGATGAGACCTGTGATACTATAAAAGAAGTATATGAGGATTCTAATTATGTGATAGATACCCATACAGCAGTAGCATATGCTGTTTACAAAAAGTATAAAAAAGATACTGGTGATGAAACAAAGACTATAATAGCATCTACAGCAAGCCCATTCAAATTTACTAGAAGTGTTATGAAGGCTATAGATGCAAATGTTGAAGGATATGACGATTTTAAGTTAATTAAAGAAATGTCAAATATTACAGATATGAATATTCCAAAGGGAATAAAGGATTTGGAAAAAAGAGAAATTTTGCATAATAGGCAATGTAAAAATGACGAAATTAAAAAAGTTATTACTGATATTTTAAAATAATAATTTTAAAGTGTAATATTATTTATTAGATAGGATGATAAAAATGATAAAAGTAAGAGTTCCTGCTACAAGTGCAAATATAGGACCAGGATTTGATTGTCTTGGAGTAGCTTTAAATCTATATAATATATTTTATTTCGAAGAAATAGACAAGGGATTAATTATAGAGGGCTGCCATGAAGAATTTTCAAATGAAGATAATTTAATTTATATTTCTATGAAAAAATGCTTTGAAAAAATAGGGTATAAAGCTAAGGGAATTAAAATAATAATTAAAGATAATATTCCTGTATCAAGGGGGCTAGGTAGTAGTGCAGCTTGTATAGTTGGAGGAGTAATTGGTGCCAACGAGATTGCAGGTGGGGTTTTATCACAAGAGGAAATATTAAACCTTGCTACCGAGATTGAAGGTCATCCCGATAATGTAGCTCCTGCCCTCCTTGGAGGTATGACTGTAGCAATACAGGATAATAATAATATAAATTATAGTAGAATAAATGTAGCTAAAGGATTGAAATTTTATGCAATGATTCCTGATTTTAAACTATCAACTAAAGAGTCAAGGGGAGTTTTACCTAAGGAGATTCCATATAAGGATGGAGTTTTCAATGTAGGAAGAGTGTCTTTGCTTATTACTGCATTGACTAATGGTGAATTTAATCTTCTAAGAACTGCTTGTGATGATAGATTACACCAAAATTATAGGGGAAAACTAATCGATGGATTTGATGAGATAAAGAAAAAATGTGAAGATTTAAGCTGTTTAGGGGTATTTTTGAGTGGTGCTGGTCCGACAATAATGGCATTATTATGTGAAGATGGTAATGAAAATTTTTATATTGAAATTCAGGAATTCTTAAATACATTAAGTAAGAAGTGGGAAGTAAAGTCTTTAGATATTGATTTTGTAGGTGCTAAGGTATTATAAAATATATGTGGTTTCTTTTTACCAAAGCTAATGTGTATGATTGGTTATATATATAGATTTCCCATAGTAAAACTTAATTTATACATATAAAAATATCTAGAGTTTTTATTGAATAGATACCTAAGATAATGAGCTAAACGTAAGGAATGATTACAAACTATTTTTTATATATACTTATATATAGATCTAAAAATGCGACTTTTGTCGCATTTTTTCTATTTATAATTGTAACCAGCTTAAAAATTAGAGGATTCTTGAGAAAAAAAGAGCAATATGACAAACAAAGCAATATTACTGTAGATTATGGGTCTTTTTTCTTATTGTTATTTAGATTTTCTTTTGATAAAATTTAGATATCAGACAGCAAGTAGTATATTTTTTTAGCCCTTTTAAAAGTCAGAGGGTATTTTTTGTTGCTTTTAAATCTATATATAGTATATATAGATGTTGTATGCACAATATATAGCAGAAAGGGAGAAATATATGATTAAAAAAATTAAGAAAAGGGATGGAAGAATAATTAACTTTATCCCAGAAAAAATTACTGCTGCAATTTATAAAGCGGCGAAGGTTGTCGCAGATAAAGAAGGGAGTGAAGCTTCTTATGATATTGCAGAAAAGTTAACTCAACGTGTGGTGGCTCTTCTTAATAAAAAATATAGTAATGAAATTCCAACGGTTGAACAGGTACAGGATGCAGTTGTTAAAGTATTAATAGAAAGCGGACATGCAAAAACAAGTCAAGAGTATATATTATATAGAGCGGAAAGAACGAGAATTAGAGAAACAAAAACAAGGCTTATGAAAACCATTGAAACGATTACCCTAAAGGATGCTAATGAGAGTGATACAAAGAGAGAAAATGCCAACATAGATGGAAATACTGCAATGGGGACAATGCTTCAATACGGAAGTACGGTTTCTAAAGAGTTTTGCAAATCACATATGTTAAAGCCGAAGCATGCCTTTGCCCATGATAACGGTGATATACATATTCATGATTTAGATTTCTTTAACATGGGGACGTTAACATGTACGCAAATAGACATATTGAAGTTATTTAAGAATGGATTTTCAACGGGACACGGATTTTTAAGGGAACCACAGGATATAATGAGCTATGCTGCCTTAGCGGCTATTGCAATACAATCAAACCAAAATGATCAGCATGGAGGTCAAAGTATTCCTACCTTTGATTATGGTTTAGCACCTGGGGTGAAAAAAACCTATAGAAGGCTGTATATTGAAAATATGATAAAGGCTTTAGTGTTAAACTTTGATTTGGAGGATGAAGAAGCAAAAAGTATTGCTAGTGAAATAGTAGAAAAAAGCGAGAAAGCTTCAGAAGAAGAATTAAGACTTAAGGAAAGTGATAAATATAAAGCTGAAGAAATATCCATACTTAAGGATAGATTAAATATAAATGATGTAGAAGCTGCAAAAATACAAAAATTTGTTACTAAGCACACATATAAGGAAACTGACAGGAGAACTTATCAAGCTATGGAGGCTTTTATACATAATCTCAACACCATGCATTCAAGAGCAGGAGCTCAGGTGCCATTTAGCAGTGTAAACTTTGGAACGGATACTTCTGAAGAAGGTAGAATGGTTATTAGAAATTTACTTTTAGCTACGGAAGCAGGACTAGGGAATGGAGAAACTCCCATATTTCCAATACTAATCTTTAAGGTTAAAGAAGGAATAAATTATAACGTGGGAGATCCTAACTATGATTTATTTAAGCTTTCCTGTAGGGTTTCAGCTAAAAGATTATTTCCTAACTTCAGTTTTTTAGATGCTCCATTTAATGCTCAATACTATGTTGAAGGACGACCTGAAACAGAGGCAACCTATATGGGATGTAGAACTAGAGTTATTGGAAATGTATATGATAAATCAAGGGAGATAGTCACAGGAAGAGGTAATATTTCCTTCTCATCAATAAATTTACCTAGGCTAGGAATAAAGTATGGTCAAATAACTAATGGGACTCCTGATATAAGAGGCTTTTTTGAAGATTTAGATTCTAAGGTTGATCTTCTTATAGACCAACTTATGGAAAGATTACAGGTGCAGCAATCTAAAAAAGTTAAAAATTTCCCGTTCCTCATGGGGCAAGGTGTTTGGATTGATTCAGATAAATTATCTTGGGAAGATAGTTTAAGTGAGATAATAAAACACGGAACATTAACTGTGGGTTTCATAGGCTTAGCAGAATGTTTAAAAGCATTAATAGGTAAGCACCATGGAGAAAGTGAGGAAGCACAGGAATTAGGAATTAGAATAGTAAAGTTTATGAGAGATAAGCTCGATGCTAATTCACAAAAATATAAACTGAATTTTTCACTTATTGCAACTCCTGCTGAAGGATTATCAGGCAGATTCACTAGACTTGATAAGAAGATGTTTGGAGTATTGAAAGATATTAATGATAGAGATTATTATACAAATTCTTTCCATATTCCTGTTTATTATAAAATAAGTGCCTTTGACAAGATTAAGTTGGAAGCTCCTTATCATGAATTAACTAATGCAGGTCACATTACATATATAGAACTTGATGGGAACCCCTCTGATAATCTTGAAGCCTTTGAAACGGTTGTGAGGGCAATGCATGAAGCGGGTATAGGATATGGTAGCATAAATCACCCTGTGGATAGAGATCCAGTTTGTGGATATAATGGGGTTATCCATAATGTTTGTCCACGATGTGGAAGGACTGAAGCTGATGGAATAAAGTTTGAGAGAATCAGAAGAATTACAGGATATTTAGTTGGTACTATAGATAGATTTAATGATGCTAAGCTTGCTGAGGTTAAGGATAGAACAAAACATGGCATGAGATAGTAAGGAGATGTGGGTTTATGCTTATTAGACTATCCCATAAGATTATGAGAGATAGTATTGTTGATGGACCAGGTCTAAGGGCGGTAATATGGACTCAGGGTTGTAGGCATAATTGTTATGGATGCCATAACCCTAGTACCCATGACTTTAATGGTGGCTTTTTAATGGAGGTAAAGGATGTTATTGACGAGTTAAGGGGCTTAAGATTACATAGGGGGATTACCTTTAGTGGTGGAGACCCATTTGAACAGCCAATTGAATGTCTTGAGATAGCTTTAGCAGCAAAGGATATGGGATTAGATATATGGTGTTATACAGGCTATAAATTTGAAGAATTAATAAATAAAAGAGGTAAAAAATATAAAGATGGATGGATTGAATTTTTAAAAAGTATAGATGTACTTATAGATGGGCCATTCATACTTAAACAAAAGAACCTACTCCTTAAATTTAGGGGTTCCGAAAATCAAAGAATACTTGATATTAAAAAGTCCTTAAGATTTAGAACACCAGTACTTTTAGAAGATTATTATGATACAAAAACTAAAGACATTGCTTTAGCTAGGTAAATTTTACCCCTTGATAGAAAAATTTATTCAAGGGGTTTTGTATATTATTTTATCAACATATTCTATTTGATCTAATATTTTCTGACATATAGCTTCATTTCCTGCTACTAATGAAATACCTCTTTTTTCTTTTAAATATACTATTTTTCCACCTGCTTCTTCTATAAGAAGTTCACCAGCAGCAATATCCCAGAGACTTAAATTTATTTCCCAAAAGCCATCAAGGCTTCCTGCTGCTACATTAGCTAAATCATAGGCTGCTGACCCCATTCTCCTAAGTCCCCTTACCATTGGTACAAGATGAGCAAAATAATTGGCATTATTATCCTTGTGTACAGCCCTATCATAGGGAAAGCCAGTTGCTAAAACACATTCACTTAAATCTCTTTTATTGCCAATAGTGATTTTCTCTCCATTTAAATATGCTCCTTTGCCTTTAACAGCTTCAAATAATTGATCAACTATTGGACAATATACAACTCCTAAAATAGTTTCATCTTTATATTTAAGTGCTATTGATATAGCAAATATAGGGAGCCCTTGAGCATAGTTGGTAGTACCATCTACAGGATCAACAATCCATAAATAATCTGATGTTATATTAGTATCGGATTTTCCAGATTCTTCTGATAAAATTCCATGAAGAGGGTAATTTTCTTTTATGGAGTCTAACATATGTTTTTCACAAAGCTCATCTACTTCGGTTACTAAATCAATACCAGTTGATTTAGTATTGATCAATATACTTTTCTTTCTAAAATATTCTTTTTGAATATCACCAGCTTCTTTAACCCATTTTTTTACTTTTTCTAAAGCTAAGTCTAAATCAAGCATTATTTTCCTCCTTCAACTATGTAGTTTAAAATTAAATGAGAAACTTGCATAATTACCACTAATAATTTTGAAATGCAATATGTAAATAGCTTTCTTGACTCTATTTACTAAATTTTGCACTCCAAAATTCTTTAAATGTACTATGCAATTTCCCCAAATATATAATAGTATAACATTTATAATAATTAAAAGACATATAAAAAAAGATTAAATTAATATAGCTAAAGAGTTTATAATGCTTTTTATGTGGTCCATTATTAATAAAAATATTTAAAAAAGTATGGAATTAAGATTAATAGGTTGTAATAGGTTGTTTTGTGTTGTATAATGTAATTATTAAATTTTGTTAACAAAATCATTCCTTTTAGTTTTTTGGCCATATAGCTATATATATATTGGCAAAAAAACTTTAGAAATTATTTTCAATATAAGTCTTGCTTATTAGGTAAAAAGTGCTTTGCACTTTTACATACAAAATTATATTTTAAGGGGGAAAAAAGATGTTTAAAAAAGTATTTGTGTTGTTTTTAGTGATGGCTTTAGTTGTATCTAGTTTAGTCGGATGTGGAAACAAAACCGATACTGGAGCAGCAAGTCAAGAACAAAAACAAGAAGCTACAGAAAAAACTCAAGATGAGAGTAAGACACCTGCTAAGGACAATAAAGACATAGTGATAGCAGTGGCAGACACATTTATTAGTATGGACCCACATGATACTAATGATACATTGTCCTATTCAGCACAAAAGACGATGATGCAGGGTCTAGTAGGCTTTGACAAGGAAATGAATGTTATACCTGTTCTTGCAGAAAGCTATGAAGCTAATGAAGATGCAACAGAATTTACATTTAAATTACGTAAAGGAATTAAGTTCCATGATGGTACAGATTTCAATGCACAGGCAGTTAAGGTTAATATAGACCGATTGGCAAATCCAGAAAATAAGCTAAAAAGACACAGTTTATTTGCAATAGTAGACCATACAGAAGTAATTGATGATTATACTGTTAAAGTAGTACTTAAAGAACCTTTTGGGGCTATGATAAATACCTTTGCACATCCAGCAGCTATGATGCATAGTCCAAAGGCCTTAGAGGAATTTGGAAAAGAAGTATCACGCAACCCTGTTGGTACAGGACCATTTGTTTTTAAAGAATGGATTTCAGGTACTTACTTAAAAGTAGTTAAAAATGAAAACTACTGGAAGCCTGATTATCCGAAGGTTGATTCCATTACATTTAAACCTGTAAAAGAGAATGGAAGTAGAATTGCTATGTTACAAACAAAGGAAGCAGATTTTATCTATCCTGTTCCAGCAGAGCAGATTGAAGCAATTAATGGTAAAGACGGTGTTATTGTAGAAACAAAACCATCAATTATCGTTAGATATTTAGCAATGAATTGTAATAAAAAGCCTTTTAACGATGTTAGAGTAAGAAAAGCTATTAACTATGCAATTAATAAGGAAGCATTTGCAAAGGTTGTTTATGGCGGATATATGGAAAAAATGGATTCAATAATAGCTCCAAATACACAGTTTTATTCTAAACAAGAAAATACATATGATTTCAATTTAGAAAAAGCCAAAGAACTTATGAAGGAAGCTGGATACGAAAATGGCTTTGAAACTGAGATTTGGTCAAATAACAGTTCTGGTACTATAAAAGGTATGGAATTCCTACAACAGCAGCTTGCTCAAATTGGCATTAAAGCAAACCTAGTTCCGATGGAATCAGGTACTAGACTTGAAAGGATATGGACAGTAGAAAATCCAGAGGATGCTGAACTTCAAATGTACTATGGTGGATGGTCACCATCTACAGGAGATGCTGACTGGGGAATCAGACCGTTGTTTGCTGGTGAATCATTCCCTCCAAATTCATACAATACAGCTTATTATAATAATGAAGAAGCTAATAAATGGATTAAAAAAGGTATAGCTACAGCAGACAATGAAGAAAGAAGAGAAGCATATGAGAAGGTACAGGAAATCATATGGAATGATGCTCCATGGGCATTTTTAGGAGTTAACTTAACAATGGGTGGTAGACAAGAGTATTTAGAAGGAGTATATCTATTACCAGATGGCTCCCTTAGTGTAGAGGATGCAGAAATCAAATAAAACCTTTCATATAGCTTAGAAACATAAGATAAGCACTTAAGGGTGCTTATCTTATTCTAATTAAAATTTTAGAATCAAGAATTAAATTCTTTCCACCTAAAAGAATGACTTTAAAACTTGGAACATGGAACTTGCAACTTAAAATGCGTAGTCAGACGCCGTTGCTTTAGAAGGGAGGAGATTTAGATGCTAAATTATACTATAAGGAGAGTACTTGGTGTTATACCGACCCTTATATTGATATCAATTTTTGTATTTCTTTTCATACATTTAATTCCAGGTGATCCAGCTAGAATAGTTGCTGGAGAAGATGCTACAGCGGCAGATGTAGAACTTATTAGAGAAGAATTGGGATTAAATAGACCTTTATATGTTCAATATATAACTTATATGAAGGGTATATTACACGGCGATTTAGGAACATCATTAAAAACTAAAAAACCAGTGCTAGAGGAAATAAAAAATAGATTTGTTCCTACACTTACGTTGACTCTATTTAGTATTTTTTGGTCCGTTATCTTTGGACTTTTAATTGGTATTATTTCGGCAGTTAATCGTGGGAAATGGCAGGATTATACAGGAATGTTTGCTGCTGTTTCTGGTATTTCGTTGCCATCATTTTGGCTTGGACTTATGCTGGTACAAATTTTTTCAGTAAAGCTAGGATGGCTCCCAACAGGTGGGTATGGAACATTTAAGCATTTTATTTTGCCATCTATGACATTGGGGGCAGGAGTGGCAGCAATAATAGCCAGATTTGCCAGATCATCAGTGATGGATATTTTAAAAGAAGATTATGTGAGAACTGCAAGAGCAAAGGGGTTAATCCAGAAAGTTGTTGTGTGGAGACATGTATTTAGAAATGCACTTATTCCTATCGTAACAATGGTTGGGTTGCAATTTGGATTTCTTTTAGGTGGTTCTGTTGTTATAGAAACAGTTTTTAGTTGGCCAGGGATGGGAAGCCTGCTAATAGATTCAGTGGCATTTAGAGATTATCCAATGATTCAGTCAGAAATTCTAATTTTTTCACTACAATTTATTATTATTAACTTAATTGTAGATTTATTATATGCAGTATTAAATCCTGAAATTAGTTATCGATAATGATAAGGAGGGATAGAATTGTCTCAACGTACAGTTAGAGAAGTAGCTAAACCTAATGAAAATGAAAAAATGGAAGATATAAGAACACCTTTTTCAGAATTTTGGAGGAAATTCAAGAAACAAAAAACAGCTATTGTAGCAGCATTGTTTATATGTTTGTTTTTTATAACTGCCATAATCGGACCCTATATAGTTCCCTATGATGTTGCAGAGCCTGATTATGATCATATCTTAGAAGGACCATCGAGTAAGCACTGGTTTGGAACAGATGCTTATGGGAGAGATATATTTAGTAGAGTAATAGTAGGAGCAAGAATATCCTTGGCAGTTGGTTTAAGTTCGGTTTTGGTTGGTGCTATTTTAGGTTCTATTTTAGGGCTTATAAGTGGTTATTATGGAGGGTGGATTGATAATGTAATAATGAGAATAGCAGATGTTTTGTTTGCTTTTCCTGGAATTATACTAGCAATAGGTATTATAGCTATACTAGGTCCAGGGCTTTATAATGTAGTTTTTGCAGTTGCCATTTTCAGTACGCCTATGTTTGCAAGAATAGTTAGAGGAAGTACCCTTGCAATAAAAGAAACAGTATATGTCGAAGCAGCTAAAAGCATTGGGACAAAGGATAAAAGAATTATGTTTAAGCATATATTACCAGGAACCTTTTCTGGAATAATTGTATATTTTACGATGAGAATAGGTACTTCTATTTTGACAGCATCCAGTTTAAGCTTTCTTGGAATGGGAGCACAGCCGCCCACACCAGAATGGGGAGCTATGTTAAGCTCAGGAAGAGATTATTTAGGTGTGGCTTCACATATAACCTTTTTCCCAGGCATGGCTATATTTGTTACGGTATTAGCTTTTAATTTACTAGGCGACGGGCTTAGGGATGCCTTAGATCCCAAAATAGATAACTGATTATGAGAGAGGGGGGAACTTAAATGGATAAAAAAATACTTGAAATTAAAAATTTAAAGACTTATTTTTTTACTGATAATGGAATAGTAAAAGCAGTAGATGGGGTAGATATTCATGTTAATGAAGGAGAAACTTTAGGAATAGTAGGAGAATCGGGTAGTGGAAAAAGTGTAACTTCCCTTTCAATTATGGGTCTATTAAATGATACATCAGGGAAAGTAGTTGATGGAAAAATTGAATTTCAAGGCAGGAATTTAGTAGATTTGAAAGAAGAAGATATGAGAAAGATAAGAGGAAATGATATTGCTATGATTTTCCAAGAACCTATGACGTCATTAAATCCTGTTCTTAGAATAGGAAAACAAATTAGTGAAGCTATTAGGTTACATTTAAAATATGATAAGGCAAGAGCTAAAGAGCATACTATAGAAATGCTAAAATTAGTAGGAATTCCTAGGGCTGAGAATATTTATTCAGAATTTCCTTTTCAATTATCAGGGGGGATGAGACAGAGGGTAATGATTGCTATGGCTATGGCATGTAACCCTAAACTTCTAATAGCAGATGAACCTACAACTGCATTAGATGTAACTATACAAGCTCAAATTTTAGATTTAATGAAAAAGCTTAAAAAGGATGTAGGTACTGCAATAATGTTTGTAACCCATGATTTAGGAGTAGTTGCAGAAATGTGTGATAGAGTTGTAGTTATGTACGCTGGTAGAGTAGTTGAACGTGGAGATGTTTATCAGATATTTGAAAATCCCAAGCATCCTTATACAAAGGGACTTTTGAAATCCGTTCCTGTACTTCGTCAGAAAGTAGAGCGTTTAGCATCTATTCCAGGCAATGTACCAAGCCCTAAAAATATGCCTAAGGGTTGTAAATTTGCACCAAGATGCAAGAATGTTTTTGATAAATGTTGGGAGGAAGAACCGCCATTCTATAATGTAGAAGAAAATCACAGCAGTAAATGCTGGTTATGTGAATAAAAAAGTCTATAGAGAGGAGGGAATATAATGGCAAAGCCTCTATTAGAAGTTAAGAACTTAAAAAAATATTTTCCTGTAAAAAAGGGTATTCTTAATAAAAAAGAAAAATTTGTTCGTGCAGTTGATAATGTTTCCTTTGAGATATACAATGGTGAGACTTTAGGGCTTGTAGGAGAAAGCGGATGCGGAAAATCCACAACGGGTAGAATGTTATTGAAACTAATTGAACCTACTGATGGACAGATAATTTTTCAAGGTAAGGATATTAGTAAAATGACAGATGATGAAATTAGGCCATTAAGAAAAGATATACAAATGATATTTCAGGATCCATATGCTTCATTGAATCCTAGAATGACAGTTGGAGAAATAATTGCTGAGCCTCTTATAGTTCATAATATGTATAAAGATAGTGAAGAAATGAAAAAGCGTATTCATGAACTTCTAGGCATGGTAGGATTAAGCTCATATCATTCAGTGAGGTATCCCCATGAATTTAGTGGTGGACAAAGACAAAGAATTGGTATTGCAAGAGCATTAGCAGCTAAGCCTAAGCTTATTATTGCAGATGAACCAGTATCTGCCTTGGATGTATCTATTCAGTCTCAGGTACTAAATCTAATGCAGGATTTACAAAGAGATTTGGATCTTACATATCTTTTTATTGCCCATGATCTAAGTGTTGTTGAACATATAAGTGATAGAGTTGGAGTAATGTATTTAGGCAAAATAGTAGAAATAACTGATAAAGATACATTGTATGATAATCCCTTGCATCCTTATACACAAGCATTATTGTCAGCTGTACCTATACCTAATCCAAGAATAAAAAAGAAAAGGATAATATTAGAAGGAAATATACCAAGTCCATTAAATCCACCGAGGGGATGTGCTTTTCATACTAGATGTAAACACGCTAAAGACATATGTAAAAAGATAGCTCCAGAATTCAAGGAAGTAGAAGATAGACATTTTACTGCTTGTCATTTATATTAATTTATTAAAACATTTAAGGATGTGAAATTGTTGATTAAAAGTAAATTAGTTGTTATTGCAATTCAAGAATTTTATGCAAAGAAGATTAGTACCCAACTAAGGGTAATATTTGGAGATATTGTATCTGTAAGAGCAATGACAATTAAAGACTTAAAGTCAAACGTTATTGGAGACGATGAAATAGTATTAATATCAGGAAAATTAATAGAACCACTTATTAAGCCCTTTATACCTAAAGATACAGAATGTTTAATCATTGAAAGAAGTATAAATTTTTATAAAGCAAAGGAGCTTTTATCAATTCCATCGGGCAGTAAAATATTTGTTGTAAATGACACAAGGAAGAATACAGATGAAGTAGTTGAGGAGCTTAAGCAAAGTATTGGTAGACATGAGTACATACCATATTATCCTAACTCAAATTTCAAGGGAAAAATAGATATTGTGGTAACTCCAGGTGAGAGGGCTATGATACCTGCTGGAATTAAAAAAGTCATTGATGTAGGATATAGAATAGCTGATATATCAATAGTAATTAGGCTTTATGAGTTGCTTGGTATTAAATTAGACTATTCTATAATCTGTAAAAAATACATTAAGTCATTGTTTGTTCTATCAGAAGAAACACAAATGGATATTGAGAAAAATAGAATAAATTCTTCAAAGAAATATATGGCAAAATCAACATTTAAAGATATTATAACATATAGTAATGAAATGAAAAAACTAATAAAAGTCACAAAAAAATTTGCTTTGTCTGATGAACCAATTCATATTATTGGTAATGTTGGAACAGGTAAAAGCATGTTAGCTGAAGCTATTCATAATTATTCTTATTTTAAAAATGGTCCTTATGTTAGTATAAATTGTGAATCTAGAACACCAGAGGCAATGGAAAAGGAATTATTTGGATATAATGACAAGGGTATATATATAAAGGGGCTATTTGAGATAGCTCAAAATGGTACACTATGTATTGAAGAAGTTGGAGAACTTACTTTAGAAGCACAAGCTAAATTAATACAATTTCTACAGGAAAAGAGAGTTTATTGTGCATGGAATCCTTTATCGATTCCTGTAAATTTAAGAATAATTACTACCAGTACAGTAGATATAAAAAAGCTTGTAAATAAAGGATTATTTAAAAAGGAGCTTTATTACCTACTGACAAGAATGATTTGCATAATTCCACAATTAAAGGATAGAAAAGAGGATATGGAAATTTTAACCTATAAATACTTAAGAGACAATCTTAACAGACATGATATTAAGTTTACAGATGATACTATGGAAATCTTACGTCAATATACTTGGGATGGAAATGTCAAGGAATTATTCAATGTATTAACATATATTGCTTGTAGTGAAAAAAGTATAATTACGCCAGAAGACTTACCGTTTTTTACTAAAGCATGGAATAAAGATAAAAAAGATAATAACATAAATAACAAATATGATATTAATATAAATGAAATAATTAGAGAGATAGAAAAACGAGGTTTTTTAGAAGAAAGCTTAGAAATTTTAAGAGTATTTTTAGAAGGTAAGAAGAAGCATTGTTCCTATGGAAGAGCCACTCTAAGGCAGCTTCTTCTACAAAGAGAAATTGTATTAACTGATCAACAGCTTAGACTTAGACTAGAAATTTTGAATAATTTGGATTTGATTTTAGTTAGACCTGGAAGAGCAGGAACAACAATTTCTAGAGAAGGAGAAAAGTTTTTGGAACTATACGATAGTTTAGGAACTAAAGAGGAATAATACAATGTGACTTCCTTGTTTATTAAATTTACTTAATGATGATAAAAATATTGAAAATAATAAAGGAATTGAGGAGATGAATTATGAATTTAGAATTGATTAAAGAATTATCTAATGCTAATGGTATATCAGGTTTTGAAGATGAAGTGGTTGATGTGATCAGGAAATATACGGAAAACTACTTAGATATAAAAGAGGATTCACTTAGGAATCTATATCTTTATAGAAAAAAAAATGATGGCAATAAGCCAATTGTTATGATAGATGGTCATTCTGATGAGGTTGGATTTATGGTACAGTCTATTAAAGCCAATGGGACTATAAAGTTTATTGCTAGTGGTGGCTGGGTATCCCAAAATATTCCTGCCCATAGGGTTAGAATCAAGAACTCTGAAGGAAAATATATAATTGGAGTAGTTGCAACTAAACCACCTCATTTTATGACAGAATCAGAAAAAAATAAGACTTTGGATATTTTAGATATGGTTATAGATATTGGAGCCACATCAAGAAAAGAGGTATTAGAGGATTTTAAAATAGAAATAGGAGCACCTATAATTCCCGATGTTGAATTTAGACATAATGATATAAACGATACAATAATAGGAAAGGCTTTTGACAATAGATTAGGATGTGGGCTGGTAATAGAGGTACTAAAGGAATTACAAAATGAAGAACTAGATGTAAATGTAGTGGGAACAATTTCTACTCAAGAAGAAGTTGGAATGAGGGGAGCTGTTATTACTGCAAATACAGTTAAACCAGATGTTGCCATTGTATTTGAAGGAACGCCAGCCGATGATACATTCAGAGATGAGTTTGAGGCTCAATCGGTTTTAAAAAAAGGTCCTCAAATAAGGCATAGAGATAGATTGATGATTTCAAATCCTAGATTTACAAAATTTGCTAGAGAAATAGCTAAAAACTTGAATATTGATTTTCAGGATGCAGTAAGATTAGGTGGAGCTACAAATGGAAGCAAGATTCATTTATCAAATGCGGGAGTGCCTACAATTGTAATTGGCGTTCCTGTAAGATATATACATACCCATGAAGGAATTTCAGCAATAAAGGATTATGATGATGCTATAAGGTGGGTAATTGAGATTATTAAGGCACTCAATAAAGAGATTATTTATAAATTTTAAAAAATAACTTTCCTCATATTTAGAAAGGATAATGAAAATGAGACCAATTATTGGTATAACAACATTTTGGGAAAACAAGAATAGACCTAGAAAATTATATAACCTTGTAAGTCATAATTATATAAGATCAGTACAACTAGCTGGTGGTATTCCTATATTGATTCCATTGATTGATGATAAAAGGGCTATAATAAATTATTTGAATATGATAGATGGCATAATTTTTACTGGTGGAAATGATATTTCTCCGTTGATTTATGAAGAAAATCCTATTCAACAGGTTCAAACTATATGTGAAGAAAGAGATGAATTTGAAATAGAGCTTTTTTTAGAAGCTCTTAAACTAGATATGCCCATTTTAGGTGTATGTAGAGGAATGCAGCTAATCAACGTTGCAATGGGTGGAACGTTGTATCAGGATATATATTCACAAAGAAAAAATTCTTTAGGGCATTTTCCACAGAACACACCTGTACATAATCTTTACCACAATATAAGGATAAATCCTGAAAGTAAGCTTTTTGACATATTTAAAAAAACTGAAATGAAGGTAAACTCTTTTCATCATCAAGGGGTAAAAGAGGTTGCTGAGTCATTAGAGGAGACTTCATGGGCAGCTGATGGTACTATCGAAGCCATAGAACATATTAATAAAAATTTTGTGATAGGTGTTCAGTGGCATCCAGAAGATTTGACAATACACCATCCAATATTCTTAAAGCTATTTGAGGCACTCCTTGAGGAAGCAAATAATTATCGTATCAATAAAAATTAATATTATCCTATGATTTTGGAGGAATTGATGGCTAATGACACTTCAAAGAAAATATTAGAAAAAGATTTATATGGACCTATTAGTAGTTACCTAAGGAATCAAGGCTATAAGGTTCAAAGTGAAGTTAAGGACTGTGACATTGTGGCTCAAAAGGGTGAAGAAATAATCATTATTGAACTTAAGAAAAGTATAAGCTTAAGGCTGCTTATACAAGCTACAAAGAGGCAGAAAATAACCAATGGGGTATATATAGCTATACCTAAACCAAAGAACTTTAAATGGAGCAAGCATTGGAAGGACATATGTAATCTGATAAAACGTCTAGAGATAGGGCTTATAGTAGTATCTTTTTTAGAAACTACAACAGAGGTTGAAATAGTTTTCCATCCATCGGTTTATGAACATAAAAAAAGTAATAGGATGAAGGAAAGCATAATTAGAGAAATAAATGGACGATCTGGGAGCTATAATATAGGTGGTAGTGTTAAAGAAAAAATTATGACAGCCTATAGAGAAAATGCCATACATATAGCTTGCTGTTTGGAAAAATATGGACCACTTTCACCTAAAAGGCTAAGGGAGCTTGGTACAAGTGCTAAAACCCAAAGTATTCTTTCAAAAAATTTCTATGGATGGTTTGAGAAGGTTGATAGAGGAATATATAAGCTTCATCCAGAAGGTAAGAAAGCTTTGGGGAACTATGGCGAAACAGCTAAGTATTATAGAAAAATCATAGGTGAAAAGAAGGAAGATTGGGATTATTAGGATATAAAAAGCCTTAACATTGTCTTTATGTTAAGGCTTTTAATTACTATTTATTATCTTTACTTAATACAAGTATGTCTAGAAAATTTTCCCTAGATAATATACTTCTGAATATTATAGTACCTATAATACTTACTACTACAAATTCCCCTAAAGCTACGTAACCTGCTGATATCCAAAAAGGAAGATTAAGCACATAGTTTAATTCCCAGCCTATTATTAATCCATTAAATATTGCTGGCCATAGGCTTGCTATTACTAATGCTTTAAAATTATTACCCAAAACTTTTCGGGTTTGATAAATTGCAGTAACAGCTAAAAGTGTAGCAAATGAGCCTGCAAATATATCAATTACTCCTAGGGGACTGCCTAGATTAGCAATAATACATCCAATTACAAGTCCTGGTATATAAAGGGAATCTATAAAAGCTAGTAATACTAAAATTTCTGCAATTCTAAATTGTAGGTCGCCGTAGCTTAGGTAAGGCAGTAAGAATACAGTTACTACTGCATAAATAGCAGCAACAACTGCGTTTTTAACTAAAGCATTTGTAGAAAATTTTTGCATAAAAAGAACTCCTTTCAACATAATATATATGTTTCCCAGAGCCACTTAAGAGACAAAAATAAAATATTTTGCTCTTGTTTTTTTTGAAGTGGGTACCAAGAAAACACTTATCGATTATTTGAGAAACTTGCATAATTAACACTAATAGTTTTGAAATACAATATGTAGATAGCTTTATTGACTCTTTCTATTACATTTTGCATTTAAAAATTTTATAAATGTATTATGCAATTTCTTCATTTATTATAGCATATAAGTAAAGTTTGTAAAGTATTAAATTTATCCAAAGGGGAAAAATAAATATGATTAAGATTCAGAAAAAAATAGTAAAAACACAAAATAAATAGTATAATAGAAAAAGTTGCTTTGTTTATAGATTTCCCATAGTAAAACTTAATTTATGTATATCAAAATATCCAGAGCTTTTGGGAATTTTTGATATGTATAAATTAAAGTTTTTACTTAAATTCCTATAAGAAGAAACATCAATAAAGGGCTTAATAAATGAAAAAGAGCGTAAATGAGCTTTAATACAATAAATTTTTTCTAGTTACAATTAAGTTTTTAAGGCGAAATTGGCTAAAACATTTCCTTATCTTTTTCATTTATTTCTAATAACTATGTGGTAAGCAATAATCACATAAGAATGGGAAAGCAAAATATTAAGAAAAGGAATGGTAAAATGGATAAAATTAGATTTGAAGAGCTTAATTGCTCAGAAGAAATTAAAAAAGCAGTGAAAGATATGGGTTTTGAAGAGGCTACACCTATTCAAACCATGGCAATTCCCTTGGTGCTACAAGGGAAGGATGTAGTCGGACAGGCTCAAACAGGGACTGGCAAAACAGCAGCCTTTGCAATACCAGCCATAGATATGGTGGATTCTGATAAAAAAGAAACCCAAGCATTGATACTTTGCCCTACTAGAGAGCTAGCTGTTCAAGTGGCAGAGGAGCTTGCTAAAATAGCGAAGTATAAAAGGGGTATTAGAACACTTCCAATCTTTGGTGGACAGCCTATTGATAGACAGATTAAGGGGCTTAAAAGGGGAGTTCAAATTGTAATTGGGACACCAGGTAGAGTTATGGATCATATGAGAAGAAAGACATTAAAACTAGAGAATCTAAAAATGATGATACTAGATGAAGCCGATGAAATGCTCAATATGGGATTTAGAGAAGATATCGAAACTATATTGGAAAGTGTAGGGGAGGAAAGGCAAACTCTTTTATTCTCAGCTACAATGCCAAAGCCTATTATGGAAATAATACATAAATATCAAAAAAACCCTGAGATAGTAAAGGTAGTTCATAAGGAACTTACTACTCCAAATATAAACCAACTATATCTTGAAGTTAGGGAAAAGGATAAGCTTGAAGTATTGACAAGATTAATAGATATGTATAGCCCTAAGCTTTCCTTAGTATTTTGTAATACAAAAAGAAAGGTAGATGATATTACTGATCTTTTACAATCTAGAGGCTATGCGACAGATAAAATCCATGGAGATATGAAACAGTCTAAAAGAATACAAGTTATGGATAAATTTAAACGTGGAGATGTGGAGATATTGGTTGCTACTGATGTTGCTGCTAGGGGATTAGATATCGATGATGTAGAATCTGTATTTAATTATGATATGCCAACCCATGAAGAATACTATGTTCATAGAATAGGAAGAACAGGGCGTGCAGGTAGAACTGGCAGTGCTTTTACATTTGTAACAGGAAGAGATTTCTATTTATTAAGAAACATTATGAAGTATACAAAAAAGAAAATAAAGAAGCATCCAATACCTACTATTAGTGATATAGAGACAATAAAGACAAGTATTTTCCTTGAAAAACTTAAGAAAAAAATTAATGAGGGCAAGCTTGAAAAATATATCAAGGTTTTAGATGATTTAATAGAAGATGATTTCTCAGCTATTGAGGTTGCGGCAGCCCTTTTAAAGATGGAGCTTGAAATGAAGTATGCTAAAGAAGTAGATATAAAACCTGATAAACCATATAAAGGAACTAATGCTAAAGAAGAAGGCATGGTTAGGATGTTTATAAATATAGGGAAAAACAAAAAGATTAGACCTCAAGATGTTGTTGGGGCGATAGCTGGAGAAACTAGTATTTCAGGAAAAAGAATTGGAGATATAGATATACATGAAAATTATACCTTTGTAGAAATACCTGAAGAATATGCAGATGAAGTTCTTTCCATAATGAGTAAAAATACTATAAAGGGTAATAAGATAAATATTGAACCAGCAACTGGTAAGAAATCTAAGGGTAAGAAAAAGAAAAAAAATATAGAAAGAAAGGCTACTAGAGATAAAGGTAGAAAAGTAAAGCTTAAGAAAAAATAGAGTGAAAAAGGGAAGCATTGATGAAAAAGGAATCTGGAAAATAAAGGAAGATTCCTTTTTTAATGCAAATTTTCAATATAAAAATATAAAGGCAAAGGGCATCATATTATACATTTTGTTTTCTGTTATTTTCCAATAAAAGCAAGTAATACAGATATACAAAGTAAAGGAATAGAAAAAATATAGAATATTGAATTATTCCATTTATTAGAATTATCCTTGTTAAAGAATTCATAAGGCTCCATTAAGGAATCCTTATCCTCAAAACCTTTTTCAATTAAGAGTTTTTGCTTTTTCTTATAATTATTATACCTAATAAGCTTAAATAACCCAACGTTTTTTACGTGCATAATCAAAGCAATGATTAGATAAGTAATTCCTAAAATAAAAAAAGCGTTTGAGAGTTTAAATAAAAGTAATGAAACCTTACTAGCAATAAGATAGGTTAAGGTAAATACTATTGTTATTAAGCTTAATATTTTCATGAAGACCACCTCTTAAATCATAATTATATAATCTTTACAAAAAAAAAACAATGACTATAATTTTTTGAAGCATGTAAATGAATTAATTTTTATATATTTTTTAATGGGGATGAAAGAAAAATGGAAAGGTTGATCAAAATATTAACAATACATAAAAACTTTTATAAAAAAAATATATGATATATCAAAAAAATATTGTATAATAACTTTGAGCCCTAGAATATAATAGTCGAATGTTAATAATTTAGCAAAAAATTTTTCTGTAACTGTAATTTTAGGGAAATATTAATTTTTTGCTAATGTAAAAAAAGACAGTGTTAACATTATAAGGGTGTTTTTTATTAATGCTAAAATTAAAAATTTTTTAAGGAGGGTCTATTTATGAAGCGTTTTAAGAAAATTTTAGCTTTATTACTTGCAATTTCTATGGTTGCAGTTGTTTTTGCAGGATGTGCAAAACAAGGAGCTAAGACACCAAAAGCAAATCAAGAAGAAAAAAAAGTGGAAGAAAACAAAGAAGCACCAAAGGGGTCAAGGGTATTTAGATTTGCAGATTCAAAGGTAGCAACTTTTAATCCCCATATTTATAAAACTGTACCTGAAAGAGAGTCTATGCTCCTTTTTAATGGTACTTTACTAAGAATCGTAATGAATGAAGCTGGAGATGGATATGAGATATTTCCTAATCATGCAAAAGCATTTCCAGAGAGAAGCGAAGATGGTAAAGTATGGACATTTAAAATCAGAGAAGGCTTAAAATTCGATGACGGGACAATTATCAATGCTAAAACATATGAAGAATCATATAAACTACTTTTAGATCCAAAGCTTAAGAACCCAAATTCAACTGTTTTTTATAAAGATATGTTTGTTGTAAATGCTAAAAAATACTGGGACGGAGAAGCTAAGTGGGAAGAAGTAGGTATAAAGGCTATTGATGATTATACACTCGAGATTACACTTGAGAGTGCGGTTCCTGAAACAACTATCTTAGATGCATTTATCTTTCCAACTACTTCACCTGTGCATGTAGAAATGTATACATCCCTTATGAATGAAGAAAAGACTGAAACAAAATACGGAACAGATTTTGACAAGATTCCTAAATCTACTGGTGGACCATATATATTAAAGGAATGGGTAAGGGATCAATATAGAAACTTTGAAAAGAACCCAGATTCACCTTTAGCTTCTGTTTATAAAGTAGATAGAGTTGAAATAAGAGCTATAGAAGATAACGAAACTATACTTCAGTTATTTGAAAAAGGAGAGCTTGATTATGTTAAGCTTCTCGGAGCTAAATATGACAAGTACGAGGAGGACCCAAGGGTAGATTTTACACCAGCTACCACTGCTATGTTTATAATCCTTAATACAGAAAGTAAAGATAATCCAGCATTACAAAATCTAGATTTTAGAAAAGCACTTCATTACGGTATAAACAGAAATGTTATTGCCAAGGACATATATAGAACAGGAAAACCTGCAAATTACTATCTACCTAGCTCGTACATAGCAGATTTTAAAACAGGAGAGTCATATAGATCAACACCTCAAGGGAAAGAAGTTGAAGCTTATACAGAAGTATTCAATGCTGATAAAGCTAAGGAGTATTTTGATAAAGCATATAAAGCAAATGGTAGCAAGAAGATAAACTTTGAAATAGCTTACTTTGATACAAATGAAAACGTTAAAAAGATTTCTGAGTATATGGAAGAAGCATATGAGAATCTATTTGGTGCTGATAGAATAGATGTACAATTGAAGGCTATTCCATGGCAAGTATCATATGATAATGTAGAGAAGGGAGATTATCAAACTGGCTTCGCATTTTGGAGCGGTTCGAGGTTTGAACCATGGGGAATGATGGAGTTCTTTATTAGTGATCCAGGTAGAAAATATAACACCTATAGGAATCCTGAGTTTGATAAACTTTATGAAAGAGCTAAAACAGGAGATTTGATTTATGATAAAGAAGGAAGAATAAATGCTTTAAGAGATATGGAAAAAATGGTTATGAATGATTTGCCAATTATCCCTTTAGTAGAGGTAAATATACCAATTATGTTCTCAGACAGAGTGAAGCTACATTCAGCAAATGGAAAATATTTCCCAGCTGGAGGTTTATATCAAGTTTTACAAGCTGATATAGAGCCATTAGAAGAATAATAATGAGCTATTATTAAGAATAGTGCTTACAGTAGTATTATTACTGTAAGCACTCTACTATGAAAATACAACTTAGTTTGGCTAACGAAAGCTTGGACTGATAGTATATATAAAGTCTGATAAATTTAATTGTCAGACTGAGGTTAATTTGGTATGTTCTTAAGTCATACATGTTTATTATTTGTCACTGGGAGGAGTAGTTTGATATGTTAAGATATATAGTCCAAAGGTTAATAGCGATGGCTATTACCTTTTTTATAATCATAAGTATATCCTTTTTTATACTAAGATTAATGCCTGGGAGCTTTGCTGATGATCCTACTTTACCTAGGGAAGTAGTTGAGCAACTAGAAGATAAATACCATCTTAATGAGCCTTTAATTATTCAGTATGGATACTTTTTAAAGGATGCCGTAAAACTAGATTTTGGAGTATCACTGAAGGTAGAACCAAAACGTACTGTAGGGGAGATTTTAGCTTCCAAGATTCCAATTACTATGCAGCTTAATTTGTTTGCGATGTTATTTATGATTCCTATTGGAATTATACTAGGGATAATAGCCGCTATTAGAAAGAATAGAATATCAGACCATTTAATTTCTGTAGTGGTTGTTCTATTTATTTCAGTGCCATCCTTTGTTTTTGCTTCAGGACTTCAATATATTGTTGCATTTAAATGGAACTTGCTTCCTACGGTACTTTCTAAAGAACAAGTATTAAATTGGGCTAGATTTAAATCTATGATTCTTCCAATATTAGCCTTATCATTTTCAGGGATAGCTACTATAACAAGATATGTTAGATCTGAGCTTTGCGAGGCACTTAATTCAGAGTATATGCTTTTAGCAAAGTCCAAGGGTCTTACTCAGTTGCAGGCAACAATAAGACATGCTATGCGCAACTCCTTTGTACCACTTGCAAATATCATTATACCAATATTTACAAGTATATTATTTGGATCGTTAGTAATAGAAAAGATATTTGCCATACCAGGTATGGGGGGAGTATTGATAAATGCTATAAATGCCAAGGATCATACTTTGACTATAGGACTTCTTTGTTTTTATTCAGTAATAAGTCTTATGACGGTGTTAATTGTTGACTTATCATATGGAATAATAGATCCTCGTATTCGTATTGGAGGTAGGAAGTAATGAAGAATGAAAAGGATATAAAGCTAACAGAAAGAGATTTTGAGTTTGTACAGCTTGAGGAAGATATAAAGGATCAAAAATTTGAAGGAGAAGCTATTGGGTTCTTTAAAGATGCATTTATGAGATTTAGAAAGAATAAGGGTTCTTTAGTGGCTTTTATATTCATAGCTATAATAGCATTTTTTTCTATTTTTGGGCCTGCAATGAATGAGTATAGCTTTAGAGAACAAAATCCAAAGCTTACTTTTATGCCACCTAGGATTCCTGGCATTGAGAAATTAGGTATTTTTGATGGTTCTATAGAAAGAAATCTTAGGAAGACTAGTCTTGAAACTAAATATAAGGATTCTATAGTTAAAGTAGTTAGAGAATATGAAGAACGTGGAACTGAGATGGTTGTAGCTAGAGTGAATATGTACAAATATAAGGGTGTAGAAGATAAATATTTTTGGTTTGGTACTGATTATCTTGGAAGAGATCAATGGACAAGGCTTTGGAGAGGAACTAGGATATCGTTTGCTATAGCACTACTAGCAGTTACAGTTAACCTTGTTATAGGAGTTGTCTATGGTTCTATTTCAGGCTATTATGGTGGAATGATTGATGTTGTAATGCAGAGGATTGTAGAGATACTTATATCTATACCTAGATTCGTAATCATTATACTATTCCTGCTTTATATGGGTGCTGGAATTGTTCCTATAGCTTTGTCCTTAGTGTTAACAGGTTGGGTAGGGATGAACTATCTTATAAGAGCACAGTTTTATAAATATAAAGGTCAGGAATATGTTTTAGCATCTAGAACCTTAGGGGCAACCGATAGTAGACTTATATTTAGACATATTCTTCCAAATGCCATTGGACCTATTATAACAAGTGTTACCTTTGCTGTGCCTGTAGCTATATTTAGTGAATCTTTCTTAGCTTATTTAGGTTTGGGGATTCAAGCACCAGAACCATCGATTGGAGTTTTATTAGCAGAAGGGCAAAAAGAATTACTTAACTACCCTCATTTGATTTTATTTCCTGCTATAGTAATTTCTATTTTAATGATTTCATTTAACTTATTCGGTAATGGTCTAAGAGATGCCTTTGACCCAACTTTAAGAGGACAAGAATAGAAATGGGGGGATTATGATATGAAAAATCAAGAAAAAATATTGCAGGTTAAAGATTTATATATAACTTTTAATACTTTTTCTGGAAAGGTTCATGCTGTTCGTGGTGTGAATTTTGATTTGTATAAAGGTGAAACTTTAGCTATAGTTGGGGAATCGGGTTCGGGTAAATCTGTAACAACAAAAACTATAATGGGGATACTCGCAAAAAATGCAAATAAAGAGTCAGGTCAAATTCTTTATAAAGATGATGATTTAATGAAATATACTGAAAAGAATTACAATATGATAAGGGGGACAGAAATATCCATGATATTCCAAGACCCTATGTCATCCCTTGATCCAGTTATGAAAATAGGTAAACAAATAACAGAGACCCTTAGACTAAAGTATGGAGTTAGTAAACAAGAAGCAAAGGAAAAGGCTATAGGATTAATGAAGGCTGTAGGAATTCCCGAGGCTGAAAAAAGATATAATCAATACCCATTTCAATTTTCAGGTGGAATGAGACAAAGAATAGTTATAGCAATAGCCCTTGCTTGTGACCCTGAGATTCTTATTTGCGATGAACCTACAACAGCACTTGATGTTACTATACAAGCACAAATACTTGAACTTATAAAAGATATGCAAAAAAATCGTGACTTATCTGTTATATTTATTACCCACGACTTAGGTGTGGTTGCCAATGTTGCTGATCGTATAGCAGTTATGTACGCAGGTAAAATAGTCGAATATGGTACAACCGATGAGATATTTTATAATCCAAAGCATCCATATACATGGAGTCTGCTTGCATCTATGCCTGATATGGATACCGATGATAAGGATGAACTTTTTGCTATAGCAGGAGCTCCTCCTAATATGGTTCATCCACCAAAGGGAGATGCATTTGCAGCTAGAAACAAATATGCTATGAGAATAGACTTTGAAAAGCAGCCTCCTATGTATAAGGTTAGTGATACTCATTATGCTGCTACATGGCTACTTCATCCAGATGCACCTAAGGTTGAAATGCCAAAAATTCTTAAGAAACGTATAGAAAGACAGAAGAGAAGGGCAGGTGAAAAATAATGGGCAATACAAATAATACACCAGTTTTAGAGGTGAAAAATTTAAAACAATACTTTACTAGTGGAAGGGGAAAGAACAAGATAACTGTAAAAGCTGTAGATGATATTAGCTTTAATATATATAAAGGAGAAACCTTTGGGCTTGTTGGAGAGTCAGGCTGTGGGAAAACCACAACTGGACGTTCCATAATAAGGCTTTATGACCCAACAGGAGGAGAAGTTTACTTCAATGGAAAGTTGATATCAGGAAAGCTATCTAAACAACAGCTTAGAGAAGTAACTCGTGGGATACAGATGATATTCCAAGACCCTATTGCTTCGCTAAATCCTAGGATGACTGTTAAAGAGATTATAGGAGAAGGACTTAAAATAAATAATATGTGTAAATCAGAAGATGAAATGATGGAGATGATTTATGATATACTTGAAACAGTAGGTCTTACAAAAGAGCATGCTGGTCGCTATCCCCATGAATTCTCAGGTGGACAAAGACAGCGTATAGGGATAGCAAGAGCCCTTATAGTAAAGCCTGATCTTGTTATAGCTGATGAGCCAATATCAGCTCTTGATGTATCCATACAGGCGCAGATTCTTAATCTTTTAAATAGATTACAGAAAAAGCTAGGACTTACTATATTATTCATTGCCCATGATTTATCGGTAGTTAAATATTTCTCAGATAGAATAGGTGTTATGTATTTTGGTAAGCTAGTGGAATGTGCAAGGTCTAAAGACTTGTATAAAAACCCTCTTCATCCTTATACAAAATCTCTACTTTCAGCGATACCACTTCCAGATCCTAGTTATGAAAGAAATAGAAAGCGTATATTCTATGACCCAAGTGTCCATAACTATGGATCAGAAAAACCAGAGCTTCGTGAAATAACTCCAGAACATTTTGTACTTTGTTCTAAAGCAGAGGCAAGGCAATATAGGGAAGAAATAAAATAGAATATATAAGATGATAAGTCCTTAGACGCATATTATACAGTGTGGATAGGGACTTGTTTTATTGTATAGGAACTGAAACATTTTTTGCAAGAAATTGCATAGCTAAAACAAAGTAAAATAGAGAGCTAGAAGGAAAATTAAAACTATTACCAGTAAAATATTGGTACAAATTGTTTTCTTTTAAAACTTATTATAAAGCTTCTAGTACTTGCAACTTGGAACTTAAAACGCACCCTACGGGTGCCTTTGTCCGTTCCTACTATCAGT
Organism: Paramaledivibacter caminithermalis DSM 15212; assembly: GCF_900142245.1. Taxonomy (GTDB): domain Bacteria; phylum Bacillota; class Clostridia; order Peptostreptococcales; family Caminicellaceae; genus Paramaledivibacter; species Paramaledivibacter caminithermalis. The sequence continues at coordinate 47,686 of NZ_FRAG01000004.1, forward strand.
GTTTTCTTTGCAGCAGCAAATTTAGCCTTTTCATTTTTACCAAGCATATCCCTGACTTGATTATGTGATGTAGTATTTAGTATTTCAATATTATTCTTTTCACAATAATTATATGTTTTTTGATTTAAGGGATATTCTAGGGCTAAAGGCTCAAAATATACTCTATCTGGTACCAAAGGTTTCATAATAAAACTCCTTTCATGTTTAAATATGGCTTGAATTATTGGTCACTACATATAATTTTTACAAATATCTATGATATATTCATACATTATATTTATCTTATATGAGGACTAAAGATGTTTGACTAATTTGACGAAAATGTAGATGGGAGTATAAGTATGAACTAACAAAATTGTAGGAGAGATAGCATATATGTTAAGAGAAATACAAATTGATGAAAAAATAATTAAAAGAAATAAAATACCTATTCTAATTAAAGATAAGCATTGGCGTAAATTATTTAATGAAAATTCCACAAAGAATATGAAAAGATTATCAGATAAATTAGAGAAATTGATTAGTGAAGAAAAGGAAATCACTAAATTGTTAAAGGAAGCAAATAAAGAGAAAAAAATGTTAATGAATAAAATCCTTAAACTTTCAGATGAAGCCAATTCTAATAATAATACGGCTGCTTTAGATGCACTTGAAAATACAAGAAATAAGATATTAGAGGTCAATGACAGAATAGATGAATTACAGTTTCGATTGGAAATGCTGCCCAAAGAAATATATGATACTAATTTAGAATTACTTAAAGAAACTATAGCTATTTCATATGAAGATATTATTGAGGGTAGAAAGAGAGTTAGTTATTTAGACAAAGAAATTAAGGATATAAGGAAAAAATTAGGAGAAATGTGGGAGGAAAAATTCACAAAAGAAAATAGGATTAATGATCTTTACTTATACTTACATGGTACATTAGGACATGAAGAAACGGATAAATTAGATAGAAAATTTTTATGATACATGGTAAATGCCTTCAAGAAACTATATTTCTGGAGGTTTTTTTTATTTGATTAATTGGGTATAATTTAAATAATTAATCAGCTATGCTAGTATTAAAATTTCCATAGCAAAAACTAGCACAATAAGTTAATTAATAAAGGAGAAAATATAGATGATTAAAGGAACAGGAATAGATATTATCGAAATAGAGAGAATAAGTAAAGCAGTAAAAAATCAAAGATTTGTTAAAAGAATTTTCACAAAAAATGAAATAGTGTACTTTAAAAGTATAAACAATAATATATATACTATTGCAGGAAACTTTGCTGCTAAAGAAGCTGTTGTAAAGACTTTTGGAACGGGAATTAGAGGATTTAAATGGACAGATGTAGAAATAATTAGAGATAAACTGGGAAAACCGATGGTTATTTTATATGGTAAGGCTAAAGAAATAGCCGAGGAAAAAGGGATATCAAATATTGAATTATCAATATCCCATTGCAGACAATATGCAGTGGCTCAAGCTATAGGCATAGAAGACAACAGAGAAATTCAATAATGTGAGAACCTCAATCTGAGCCTTAATCTTAATCTCAAATTTAGGTGGTGATAATTTGAAAGTAGCTTTGAGTGATGAAATGAAAATGATTGATAGAATTGCTATAGAAAAGTACGGAATACCTGGAGTTGTGCTCATGGAGAATGCAGGAAAATCTGTGGTTGATGAAATAATTAAGGAGTTTGGGTTTAATGCAAATTTTACTGTAGTATGCGGTAGAGGCAATAATGGCGGAGATGGCTTTGTTATAGCAAGGCATTTGTACGATAAGGGATTTAAAGTAAAAGTTTTTATTGTAGGAGATATGAAGGGCATTAAAGGAGATTCGTTAATAAATCTCAATATAATTATTAACATGGGTGTTGATATAAGGGAGATTATAAGTGATGATGATCTTATGAAGCTAAAGGAGACTGTTATTGATTATCCTATAGTTATTGATGCACTGTTTGGTACAGGACTAAATAAAGATGTTCAAGGTATAAGAGAAAGGATTATTAATATTATTAATAGATATAGCAAATACACTTTTGCTGTTGATATTCCATCAGGAATAGGAGGAAACGATGGTAAAGTATATAAAGCAGCCATAAGAGCTAATAAAACCATCACTTTTGCTCTGCCAAAGTGTGGTAATTTAATTTATCCTGGAGCAGAATATAATGGTAAACTTATAATTAAGAATATAGGTATACCCAATAAAATTATTGAAAATATTGAATTAAGCCATAATTTAATAGATTTAGGCATTATAAAATATAATTTACCATCGAGAAGGAAGAATACCCATAAAGGAAATTATGGTAAGGCCAATATAATTGCTGGCTCATCAGGAATGACTGGAGCAGCCATTTTGACATGCAAGTCAGCTCTGAGAACTGGTCTAGGGCTGCTTAGACTATATATAGGGGAAAGCTTAAATCATATAGTTAAAACAAGTATACCAGAAATTATTACCGTTCCACTTAGGGAAATTAGAAAAGGTGTAATAGGAATAAACCATATTGATAGAATTATAAGCGACACAAAAGAAGCAAGCGTGTTGACTATTGGTCCAGGATGTGGAAATACAGCTGAGGTTTCTGAGATAATAAAGCAAGTAATAGCCAATGTAGAAGTTCCCATAATATTAGATGCGGATGGATTAAATGGTTTATCAAAAAATATTGAATGGCTCTCTGAAAAAAAGACAAAAATAATTATTACACCCCATATAGGTGAAATGTCAAGATTAACAGGGATAGAGATAGAAGAAATACAAGAAAATTTAATTAAAGTTGCAAGGGACTTTTCACAAAATTGGGGAGTCATAGTTGTTTTAAAGGGAGCAAGTACTATAATAGCTTCACCTGAGGGAGAAGTGTTTATAAATATAAAAGGAAATCCAGGCATGGCTACTGCTGGAAGCGGAGATGTACTTACGGGTATCATAACTGGGCTTGTTGCTCAAGGCTTAGATCCTCTAGAGGCTGCTGTAACAGGGGTATATATCCATGGAGTTACAGGAGATAGGGTTGCCCGTGATAAAGGAGAATATGGATTATTAGCAGGAGATATGGTTGAATGTATTGCATATACCATAAAAGATATTGTGGAAAAGACGAAGGGAGATAAAATATGAAAGCTAGAGATATTATGAATAGGGATGTTATATCTGTTAAAGCTGAAGATAATGTAGAATATATTGTTCAAATCTTACTTAACAATAAGATTAGTGGGGTTCCTGTTACTGATGAAGAAGATAAGGTTGTAGGAATAGTTAGTGAGTCGGACTTAATATATCCTGAAAAAAGCTTACACTTACCAGCTTTTATTCCTATTTTGGATGGTATCATTTTTTTAGAAAGCTTTAAAAAACTGGAGAAGGAAATTAAGAAAATGACCGCATATCAAGTTAAGGATGTTATGGTTAAAGATGTTATAACTGTAAAAGAAGACACTGAGGTACAAGAGATAGTTAATATTTTATTAGATAAAAAAATAAATAGAGTACCTGTGGTAAATGAAGAGGATAAGCTAGTAGGAATTATAACTAGAAGTAATATTTTAAGGCATATTTATTAGGTTAAAACGTAAAATTAAATAAAAGACTATAATGATTTATAAGCTTTAGTTATTATCATATAGATTATAGAAAATTTTTTGTTGCTTAATATTTATTAAGGACTAAAAGAATGACTATAATTCTTAATCTTAATCTTAACCTAAAGATGCGTTATCACACGCCTGTATTCTTGGAGGAGGTATCTTTGAACAATAAGCTATTTATAACAATTATTTTCATCATTTTGCTGTTTGCTGGATGTAGTGAAAAAACAGATGAAGAATTGTTTTATGAAGCTCAAAAGAAGATAGTTAGTTTAGATACTTATACATGTACTGCTAATATTACAGTATATGGGAATAAAAATCCTCAAAAGTATACTGCTCGCCATTGGTTTGCGGCTCCCGATAAGTATAGAATAGAGATAGAAAATCCAGAGAGTTTAAAAGGCAAAACAACTATATACAATGGGAAAAGAGCATGGATTTGTCATCCTAGGATAGGTCAGGATTGGCTAATGGAGAATTTCTCATCTTCAAGGGAGCAGAAAATTTTTATAGGTTATTTTATACATAATTTCATAAATACAGAAACTGCAAAGGTAAATAGAAAGATTATAGATGATAAAGAATACATATTACTACAAACTGATATTCCAGGAAATCATCCGTACTTCAATAAAGAGATACTTTGGTTTGATATAAAAAAGTATTATCCTGTCATGCTTCAAGTTTTAGATGTAAATAATAAAGTAAGAATAGATGTAAAATATCTAAATTTTCGATATAATGAAGATATAGATGATAAAATATTTACAATAGAATAAGTTTTATGACAATTGGAGGGATAATATGCAAAGGATGAATGAATTAAGACCAGTGTGGGCAGAAATCAATCTTGATAACTTAGCACATAATATGAGAGAAGTTAAAAGAGTTGTTAAAGACGGTACAATGATTACAGCAGTAATTAAAGCAGATGGATACGGACATGGAGCTGTACAGATAGGTAAGACTTTACTTGAAAATGGGGCTGATAGATTTGCGGTAGCAACTTTGTCGGAGGCTATACAGCTTAGAAAAAGCTATGAAGATATTCCAATTCTTATATTAGGTTATACTCCTAGTGAAAGTGCAGATATCGTTATAAAAAATAATATAATCCAAACTATCTATACATATGATCAAGCCGCTATATATTCTAAAAAAGCTAGACAGTTGAATAAAGAAGTTAAAGTTCATATAAAAATTGATACTGGGATGAGCCGATTAGGAATGAAACCTACTAAAGAAACTGTTGAAACAATAAAAAAAATTAACAAATTACCAAATATGGTAGTCGAAGGAATGTTTACTCATTTTGCTGTTGCAGATGAAGTGGAAAAAGAATTTACGTATGAACAAGCACGAAAATTCAAGTTCATATGTGATGAAATCGAAAAAGAAGATATTAATATTCCAATAAAACATGTATCAAATAGTGCTGCAATAATAGATTTACCAGATTTGAACTATAATATGGTTAGAGCAGGTATTATGCTATATGGATTATATCCCTCTGATGAAGTAGATAAAAACAGGGTAAACTTAAAAGAGGTTATGTCTCTAAAGGTAAAGATATCACATGTTAAAGAGGTTGAAGCAGGAATCGGGATTAGTTATGGATTGATATATAAAACAGATAAACCGACAAAAATTGCAACATTACCTATAGGGTATGCAGATGGATATACAAGGCTACTGAGCGGCAAGGCCAAGGTCTTAGTGAAGGATAAAAAGGTACCTGTAGTTGGGAGAATATGTATGGACCAATGTATGATTGATGTTACAGGAATTGATGTTAACAGAGGAGATATTGTTATATTATTTGGTAGTAATGGCAATAATTCCATAAGTATTGATGAAGTAGCCAAAGGTGTAGATACAATTAACTATGAAATAGTATGTATGATAAGCAAAAGAGTTCCTAGGGTGTATGTAAAAAATAATCAGATAGTTGATATTTGCGATTACCTTTTGAAACTTTAAGGGAAAAATTATTTAATCCCTTTATATAGTTATAGTGAAATAAACTAAGGGGGTAATTTAAAAAAATTATAAAATATGAATTTATAGTTTATTTGTATAAAACCTTGAATAGATTGACACACTTATATTAAATAGTATATAATATTGATATCTATGAACATCATATGAACAATTGTTTCCATTTATAATTTAGTTTATAAAAGATTACATAGTTTTTATAAATCTTATTTAAATTTCTCCTGGAGGTGCAATATGGCCCAAAAAAAGAGGATAATGGTATACGTCCCAGACGCACTACTCGAAGAAGTTGACTACATAGTAAAGTTAGAAAAGAGAAATAGAAGTGAATTTATAAGAGAGGCCATGAAAGCCTATTTGAGGGAGAGAAAAAGAATGGAAATGAGGGAATATATGAAAAATGGATATAAAGATATGGCACCTATAAATTTGATCTATGCAGAGATGGGTATGGATGTAGATTTTAGTTGTCTTAAAAAATATGAAGAAGAGCTTGCTGCGGAGTGTGAGTAGATTGATAATTCGAAGAGGAGATGTATTTTACGCAGACCTAAGTCCAGTTATTGGTTCAGAACAGGGAGGTGTGCGACCAGTACTTGTAATTCAAAATGATATAGGAAATAAATATAGTCCCACAGTGATTATTGCTGCAATAACTTCGCAGATTAATAAAGCCAAGCTACCTACCCATGTTGAGATAAATGGAAAGCAATATGGATTGCCAAAGGATTCTGTAATACTCTTAGAACAAGTTAGAACTATAGATAAAAGAAGATTTATTGAAAAAATCTGTAAACTTGATGAGGACATGATGAATAAAGTCAATGAAAGTTTAATGATAAGCCTAGGGCTTATTGAATTATAAAATAGAAACATATACATAAATAGATTTTATGGTTTAAAATAAAATTTGGAGGATTTAGATAGCAACCCTTTATTATTCTAGAATAATAAAGGGTTTGTCTTTTTCTTGTTGCTAAGGAACTTAAACTTTTTTTGTAAGAAATTGCATAGCTAAAACAGAGTAAAATAGAGGACTAGAATGAAAATTAAAACTATTACCAGTAAAATACTGGTGTAAATTATTTTCTTTTAAAACTTATTAGAAAGACTCTAGTACTTGCAGCTTGGAACTTGTAACTAAAATGAGCCCTACGGGCGCCTTTGTCCAACATAAATTAAAGTCTTTACTTAAATTCCTATAATAATAAATTTGTAATATATTTATTTGAAGTATTTATGTTAAAATGTAAATGGACGAAATAATAACCAAATCATATATCTAAATAATATAATTAGGAGGAAAAGTATGAATATAAAAAGAATAAAAAATTTCTCATTAATATTCTTTACTGTAACTATTTTAGTTGGAAGTTTTTCTATAATCAATGGAGTGGGGCTTATGGGACCAGGTTCTGAAGATGATCCTATAGTAACCCTTAGTTATGTTGAAAAGAGAATAGAGCAAATTAAATATTACATAAATCAAAATATTGAAACTATAAATAACAGTTCGGTGGGAATGAATTCTCAATTGCAGGAGCTTAAAGCTAAGGTTGAACAATTGAATAATACATCTACAGCAGAATCCCAGGATAAATATCGAGTTGTTTTTGTAAAGGCTGGAAGCACAATAATGTTTGGGGAAAGTAGCGAAGTAATTTGGCGTTCTGGAAAGGCAGCAGTTATAGCTAGTCAGAACGGAGGTCTTTCAGATGTTACAACTGGAGTAGACCTTACTGAAGGAGTAGAAATACCCCTTAATCATCTACTGATAATTCCAAGAAATGATGGAAGAGGAGCCTCAGTAACAGTTGATTCATATGTTATGATAAAGGGTGCATACACTATTCAATAGCCTATTTATAAAAGGGTGTATAACAAATAAAACTTTCTATTTTTTTTTAGATGCTTTAAATTAAGGAGGAATAAGTATAATGTTTATTGATTCTAAAGGAAAATTATTTGGAATGATTAATATAATAGATTTAACTGTAATATTATTCATTGGTATTTTAATAGCAGGGGGAGCATATAAGCTTAGCAGTTTAAAAAATATGTCCATTGAAGATCAAAAACAGATAAGTGTTACTATAGAATTTGAAGAAGAAACTAAAGGGCTTGTTGATGCTATAAAAGAAGGAGATATCTTATTTGATTCAGTTAGAGGTACTGAATTTGGTAGAGTGATTGGAAAAAATATAAAACCCCATCAAGAATTAGTTATAAATAAGGATGGCAAAGTAGAATATAAGGAGATACCAGAATCTTTTGATGGACAGATTAAGCTTAATTCAATGGCTTTTATTGATGAAGATGGGATTTTAATTGCTACAAAACCCATATATATTGGATCTGAAATAAGATTAAAGTCAAATATGTATGTATTTGATTGCAAGGTTTCAAATATAGAATATTAGATATAACTTTTAGTTTTATTGTCTAATTTAGGAGTTGATATTGTGCAGCATAGTATAATTGTGAGATTTTTTAGGAAGATTCTTGAGATTACTAAGCATTACTATAAATTTAGCTTTACAAGGAAAATGTTAAATAAAATTTCTATAGATATTAGAAATATTTTTATTAATAGTATGATTTATAGATTATTAACCAAAGAAAAGAGCAGTTATCTCAAGTTTTTTGAATTTTCACTAATAAAGAGAACAGAGGATATAATACAAAGAATTTTAAAACTATTACATCCATTATATTGCAAAGGGGTACAAGGAAGCATTGCTTTAAAAATTGAAGCCAATATTAAAAAGGACAACAAACGAAGCATAATGGAATTAATTACATTTGCGATTATTGGTACAGTTTTAGCCTTTAATTTATTTGGCTTTATTAATAAAAATATTTATGTTTTTCAATTATATATAAGTGCAGTAATTCTTATTTTAGCAACAAATATATACTTTATGGATATATATAATCTATATAAAAATAGCCTTATTAAAAAAATAGTAGATAGTTTTTTTGAATTCGAGTAAAATAAGAAGAATTTTTTAACAATTATATTAATAAAATTATAAAATTCATCTAGATTTCTAAGATAATACTTGAAAACTTGCAACATGGAACCAAGAAATTATAACTAAAAATGCGTTATTGGACGTTTTTGCCTATATAGCTGAGGAGTGATATTTATGAATGAAGAGAAGGCTTCTTCAAGGTATAGATGGATTGGTCTTGGGATAGGTTTAAGTATAGGAACTATAGCCTATTTTTTTGGAGTTTTAGAAACTGTAAAGTTTATTATGGCTTTAATCATTCTAAGAGTGATAATTAAAAAACCTACATATGGTATGATTTTATATATTTTAAGCATTCCATTTGTTTCAGATGTAAATACATTGCTAATTGGGATAGTTGTAATTGCTTCATATTGTATTGACTTTATAAGGACAGATAGCTTTAAATTTAAGTTTACACCAGCAAATTTCTTTATATTTCTATTTGCTATTATTATTGCAATAAACACTTTTTTATCTATTACTCCTAAAGGCAGCCTTAGAGACTTTGCTATTCATTTAGTTTCAATTGGCATAGTATTTGTACTAATACATAGTAAGAAAAGTAAAAAAGAGATATACCTATTAAGTGTAGTTTTCACATTGACTGCAGTAATAGTTTCTATTTATGGATTTTATCAATTTTTTCATGGTGTTCCCATGGGAAGCGGTTGGATTGATGTTTCTCAAAATCCGGATATTAAAATAAGAGTTTTTGCAACCTTTGAGAATCCAAACCTTTTAGCAGAGTATTTAATAATGGTATTGCCAATATCTATTGGTTTAATCCTTTATAGTAAAAATAAATTTACTAAAATTTGCTTTTCCATAGGTGCCTTGATTATTTTTGTATGCGATTTATTAACATATTCAAGAGGTAGTTGGATTGGATTTGCTTTTAGCATAATTGTGTTCATTTTGTTGACTGATTTTAAAAAACTCGCACTTTTTATCCCTGTAGGTATTGGATCTTTATTTTTAATGCCCGATTCTGTACTTAACAGAATTAGCACAATCGGGAGCTTGCAAGACAGTTCTAATTTTTATCGTTTTAATGTATGGAATATGGCTATTGATATTTTAAAGGATTACTGGTTTTCAGGTATTGGAGTTGGTTATATTGCATTTAGAAAAATTTCTCCTTTTTATATAAAGACCATGTCACCATATCATACCCATAATACCTATTTACAAATAGCGATAGAACTTGGTATTGTAGGTGTTATTGTGTTCTTGCTACTAGTATTGTTTATATTTAAAATGGGAATTAATTCGATTATAAATGGTGAAGATAAATTTATAAAAATTTCTACAGCTTCTTATATAGCTTCTTTATGTGCCATATTAGTACATGGAATGGCAGAACATGTGTTTTTTAATCCCAAAATAATTTTAGTATTCTGGCTTATAGTTGGAATGAATTTAAGTATCTATAGGGTATATAAAGAAGTATAAATTAAGGATGTCTAATACTTGCTAATATATAGGATTTAAATAGTAAAACTTAATTTATAAATGTGCAAATACCCAGCGTTTCTGGGCGTTTTGGACATGTATAAATTAAAGTCTTTACTTAAATTTCTATAAAAGAAATAACTAAAGAGGATGATATGAATGAATGTTTTATTAGCTTCAATGGCTTTAGATATTGGAGGAGCAGAAACACATGTTGTTGGGTTAGCAAAGGAATTAAAAAAAATGGGGTATGGGCCAGTAATAGTTTCTGCTGGAGGTATTTATGTAAAAGAATTGATAGAAGAAAATATTCCTCATTATAAAGCACCTTTAAATAAAAAGGATTTTAGGAGTATTTTCACATCAATACAAACATTAAAATATGCTATTAGAAAAGAAAAAATTGATATTATCCATGCCCATGGAAGGATTCCAGCTTTAAATAGCAAAATTGTTTCTTTAATGGAAAATATTCCATTTATGACTACGGTTCATGCAAAATTTAAAGCTTCTTTAATTTACAAACATACTACATTTTTGGGGAAAGAAGTTATATCTATAAGTGAAGATATCAAGAATCATCTAATAGATAAATTTAATGCAGATCCCAAAACAATAACTATAATACCCAATGGAATAGATATTAATAAATTTAATCCAAATATAAATGCTTTAAACCTAAAAAGCGAGTTAAAACTTAAAAAGGATACTATGAAGATTGCATATATAAGTAGAATCTCAGGACCTTTAGCAACATTAGTTAAAATGGTTATTGAAGCTGGAAAAGAATTATACAAGGATATGGAAAAAGTAGAAATTATTATTGCTGGTGATGGAGATGATTTTAAGGAAATATCTGAATATGCTTATAAAATAAATGAAGAGTGCAATAGTGATTTTATTCATATTCTGGGAAAAAGAACAGATATTCCTGAAATTTTATCAATAGCAGACTTAGCTATTTGTGTGTCAAGGTCTGCTTTAGAAGCTATGGCTTGTGAAAAACCTGTGATATTAGCAGGTGGAGAGGGCTATATGGGTTTATTGACGGAAAACAATATGGAAGCTGCAATATTAAATAATTTTACTGGCAGAACGTCCAGTGAAGAATTAACTGTAGATAAGCTTAAAAAAGAGATATTAACTATACTAGATTCTTGTAACAAAGAAAAGAGAGATAGGTTAGGACAACTTGGTAGAAGGATTGTTATAGATCAATTTTCAATTAAATCAATGACTGAAAGAACTATAGAAATATATAATAAGCTGCTAAAAGGAGTGTAGGAAAGTGAAAATAATCGATGAAAAAGGAAGAATATTTGGATTAATAAACTATCTAGATTTGATGGTACTCTTAATTGTTGCATTATTGGCAGGAAAATTTTTTGTTTTAGACAATGATGAAAATGCAAAGGAGCTTTTACAATCTCAATCTAATAAAGAAATTTTACTTACCTACTATATTAAAGGAATTAAAGAAATTTCTGTAAATAGCGTAAAGGAAGGAGATGTGTTTAGAGACGTCGAAACAGGTAGCATTTTAGGTGAGGTTGTGAAGAAGGAAGTAGCCAATTCCCAAATACAGACAACGGATACAGAAGGTAATGTTATATATAGCATTATACCTGATAGATATGATTTGATACTTACCCTTAAAAGCAAAGGAAATGTTACTGAAACAGACAGGGATATTAAGGTGTCAAATGTAGATGTTCAAATAGGTCGGTCGATGTTAATTGAAAGTAAATTAATTAGATTTATGGCGGTAATTTATGGAATAGAATAGAATTCCTTGAAAGGAAGAACTTTATGAAAAATGTATTTATTTTTGGATACTATGGTTTTAAAAATCTGGGAGACGAAGCTATTTTATCTTCTATTGTAAAAATGATAAAAGAAAAGCATTCAGGATTAGAAATATCTGCTCTCTCATATAATGTAAAGTATACTAAAAGTACTCATAAGATTAATGGTGTAAGCAGAAACAGTATTAAGGATATTTTCAATGCTATTAGGAAATCAGATTTAGTTATTAGTGGTGGTGGTTCATTATTGCAGGATGCCACCAGCAGCCGTTCTCTTATTTATTATTTAGCAATTATAAGTATAGCAAAATTATTAAAAAAACCAGTTCTATTTTTTTGTAATGGTTTTGGACCTATCAAAAAAAGTTTAAATAAATATTTAGCTAGCAAAGTAATCAATAAAGTAGATAAAATAGTTTTAAGGGACTTGCAGTCAAAAAAGTTGATGGAAGAAATAGGTATAACAAAACCAATAGAAGTAACTACAGATGCTACATTTTGCCTAAATAGTGTAAATGAAAAAAGAGTAAAAGAGATTATAAAAAATGAAAATATTCCCCATGACAAACCTTTAGTAGGAGTTTCAGTTAGACCTTGGAAAATAGGACAAAACTTCATAAATACTATGGCAAAATTTGGAGACTATGTTATAAGTCAAGGATTAAATGTAGTATTTATACCTATGCAGGCTTCAAAGGATGAAGAAATATCTAAAAGAATAATTAATCATATGGATAACAGAGCTTATATACTGAAAAATGAATATACTCCTGAGGAAATGCTAGGCATAATAGGAGTATTAGATATTTTAGTTGCCATGAGATTACATGCTTTAATATTTGCTGCAATAAAGGAAATTCCTATGATAGGATTAGAATATGATCCAAAGGTGCAATCTTTTTTAGATATTGTAGATCAAAAAAATGGAGGGAAAGTGGAAACATTAGATTTTTTAAACCTATGTATTGAATTTGACAATATATTAAAGGATAGATATAATGAATCTCAAAAACTCCATGATAGAGTTGAAAAACTGAAAAAAAATTCAAAAATAAATTATGATATTTTAGGAAAAATGTTAAAGTAAAGCAGGTGTAATAATGAGAAAAACAACAAAAATATATGGTTCTCCAATTGATATAGTAACTATGGAAAGTGCCTTTGAAAGATTTAAGCAACTATTAGATAGATCAGCTTTTTCATTTATTTGTACTCCAAATACAGAAATTATAATGTCTGCTAGAAATGATGAGAAACTTATTGAAGCTCTTAAATCCTCTGATATGAATATACCTGATGGGATAGGACTTATTATTGCTTCAAAAATACATAAATTAGGTCTTATTACAAGGGTAACGGGTATAGATTTAATGGGTGAAATTTTAAAATTTTGCAATTATTCTAGAAAGTCTATATATATACTTGGAGGGAAACCAGGAGTTGCTGAAATGGCAGTCTATAATATTAAAGAAAAGTTTCCTAATATTGATGTCAAGGGATATAGACATGGATATTTTAAAAAAGAAGAAGAAAAGGATATTATAGAAAATATAAATAATCTATCTCCTGATATATTGTTTGTTGCATTAGGAGTGCCTAAACAGGAGATGTTTATGTATGGATATAGAAAAGACTTGAATGTCAAGGTTGCTTTAGGAGTGGGAGGTTGTGTAGATATTTGGGCTGGAACTACTAAAAGAGCACCAAAAATTTTCAGAATACTTGGATTAGAATGGTTTTATAGGCTTATAAAAGAACCTTGGAGGTTTAAGAGAATGATGGTGCTTCCTAAATTTATGTTTCAAGTGCTTACTAGTAAAGATATTAGTAACTAAAGATTGTTGAAAATAAACAAAAAAGATACAAGGTTATTTCTTGTATCTTTTTTGTTTATTATTTCCATAATAATGATGTAAAAATATTTTATTTAAAAACTAACTTAACTATGTTATAATGACTGTTGTGTAATAAAGATGCGTATTTTTTAAATTCCTAGAATAAAAAAGGAGATATATATGAAAGGTAGATGGTATAAATTATTATTTGACTATCTAAGCATTACTTTAGGAGCTTTTTTGATGGCAGTAGGTTTATTATTTTTTTTAGAGCCTAACACAATAGCACCAGGAGGTGTAACAGGGCTTGCAATTGTTATTCAGAAAGTTAGTGGAATACCCATAGATGTAACTAATCTAGCCATAAATATCCCATTGTTTATATTGGGAATAATTGTTTTGGGAGGAGCATTTGGAGCGAAAACTGCCTATGGAACAGGTATGCTTTCACTTTTTATAAGAATTTTAATTATAGCTTTTGGTAGCAATATTAAGGCTACAAATGATCTTTTATTAGCTTCCATATTTGGAGGAGTAATATTAGGGATAGGAATAGGACTTGTATTTATAACTGGTGGAACTACAGGAGGTACTGATTTAGCAGGTGCTATATTAAACAAATACATACCCAATCTAAGCACAGCTAAGCTAATGATGATAATAGACCTTATTATTGTTGCTAGTGCTGGGGTAGTAAACAAAAATATTGAGACCTCTCTATATTCAATAATTGCATTATATATACTAGTTAAAGTTGCGGATTTTATAGTAGAAGGTCTCAATTATTCAAAGGCATTCTATATAATAACTGATTATTCTGAAGAAATAAGTAAAGAGATTTTTAGAGAATTAGATAGAGGAGCTACATCGTTAAAGGGCAAAGGGATGTATACAGGAAAAGATAGAGATGTACTGTTATGTGTTGTTAACAGGGCACAGGTAGCTAAGCTGAAAAAGATTGTTTACTCTATAGATAATAAAGCATTTATAATGGTAACAACTATACATGAAGTTTTAGGAGAAGGATTTGCTGAAATTAATAAATAAAAGCTGAAGTTAACTATTTGTACTAGCTTATATTACAGGAGCTTTGAATATATTCTTTTATTTTTCTTTATATTTAAGGAGTAGTTATATTTGAAAATTTAGGTATTGAGTCATTTTTTGTGGTATTATCATTCAAAAAATGATTGGAAAAATAATTAACAGGAGGTAGTTTTATGAAGGTTCAATATAAAGAACTTGAAAAAAAGGCCACACAAATCAGAAAAGACATAATAGAGATGATTAATGCAGCAGGATCAGGTCATCCTGGTGGGTCATTATCTGCAGCAGACATATTAACAGTTTTATATTTTGAAAGGATGAATATTGATCCACAAAATATTAAGCTTGAAAATAGGGATAAATTCGTTTTATCAAAAGGTCATGCTGCACCAGTATTATATGCTGCTCTTGCAAGAAGAGGTTTTTTTTCACCCGATGAATTGCTAAATTTAAGAAAAGCTGGAAGTATGCTTCAAGGACATCCAGATATGAAGGGTATTCCAGGTGTAGAAATGTCAACTGGTTCCCTTGGACAAGGATTTTCTACTTCGATTGGTATGGCACTAGCTTCAAAGTTAGATAAAAAAGATAATAGAATATATGTATTACTAGGTGATGGAGAAATAAATGAAGGATTAGTTTGGGAAGCTGCTATGGCTGCTGCCCATTATAAGTTAGATAATCTTACAGCAATTTTAGACTATAATGGACTTCAAATTGATGGGAAAAATGAAGATGTAATGAGCACAAAGCCCATAGATGAAAAATGGCGAAGCTTTGGTTGGAATGTCATTGAAATTGACGGTCATAATTTTGAAGAAATAATCAATGCCTTCAATGAAGCTGAAAGAGTTAAAGAAAAGCCAACAATGATTATTGCAAAAACTATAAAGGGTAAGGGAGTTTCATTTATGGAAAATGAAGTTTCTTGGCATGGAACTGCTCCAAAGGATGAAGATAAAGAAAAGGCACTTAAAGAGCTTGGAGGTGAACAATAATGACAAAAAAGATAGCCACTCGTGAGACATATGGTGACGTTCTTATTAAACTTGGAAGAAATAACGAAAATATAGTTGTTCTTGATGCAGACTTATCAAAATCCACCAAAACCCATGGGTTTTCAAAGGAGTTTCCAAATAGATTTTTCAATATGGGTATAGCCGAGCAAAACCTTATGGGAACTGCTGCTGGGCTTGCAGCTTCTGGTAAAATACCCTTTGCAAGTACATTTGCTGTATTTGCAGCAGGTAGAGCCTTTGAGATTATAAGAAATTCAATTTGTTATCCTAAATTAAATGTTAAAGTATGTGCTACCCATGCGGGAATTACTGTAGGTGAAGATGGAGCTTCTCATCAAGCAATTGAGGACTTGGCTATTATGAGAGCATTGCCCAACATGACTGTACTAAATCCTGCAGATGCAGTATCAGCTGAAGCTCTTTTAAAGGAAGCTGCAATGTACAATGGACCTGTATATGTGAGATTAGGTCGTGCTAAAGTGCCAGTAATATACGATGAAAATAATACAAAATTTTCCATTGGCAAAGGTATCGAAGTAAAGGAAGGTAATGATATAGCAATTATTGCTACAGGAATAATGGTGGATGTTGCTTTAAAAGCTGCTGAAGAACTTTCAAAGCAAGGTATTTCTGCAAGAATTATTGATATACATACAATAAAACCTATTGATAGAGAAATTATTATTAAGACAGCTAAGGAAACTAAAGGAATAATAACTGCTGAAGAACACAATATTATTGGAGGATTAGGTAGTGCAGTTGCAGAGGTTCTTGTAGAAAACTATCCAGCTCCTTTAAAAAGAATAGGCATTAATGATACCTTTGGTGAGTCAGGCAAACCTGATGAATTGATGAAAAAATATGGATTAACAGCAGAAAATATAGTAGAAAAGGCTAAAGAAATTTTAGGGAAATAGAGACTTAAGGGTTATACCCTTAAGTTTTTTAATTTATGATGTATATTATTTAGTATGGAATATTTGTACCCTCTATTGAATAGTATTTAATATATTGAAGGATGCCAAGTGAAGGGGGAATAATGCAAATGGAATCTAATACAAAAAAATCTAATATTAAATCTAATAATGGTATAAAGAGATTCTTAAATATTAAATCTCTAATAATTCTACTGATAGCTATAATGATTATGATAAGTGTGAGTATGGCAGTAAAACATTTTATTAATGATGATAAAGAAGTTAAATTTAGAGTTCTTAATGACAAAGAAATACCAGAAAAGATAAAAGAAATATTACCTAGATATCAAAATTTAGAAAGAGCTTTAGCATGTAAGGTTAATGGTGAAATCTTTGTTGTGGTAACAAGAGGAGAAAAGCCTACAGGGGGATATACTGTTGAAATAGATAAAATAAAGAAAATAGATGAAGGAGAAGATAAATTCAAGCTAGTTGTTTATGCTAAATTTACAGATCCAAAACCAGGAGAGGTTGTAACAGAGGCTATTACATATCCATATATAATTACTAAAACTAATTTGAAGGAATTACCCTATAGAATTGAATTAAAAACAAGATTTGAAGATTAGAATGGCGACCATAAAGGGTCGCTATATTTTTTCCATTTATTACTCAAAGGGGAAAATCGAAAAATGTCGAATATAATTTTGGTAAGCTTAATTCTTATAAGGAGGATTGAAATGAACATAAAAAAAATAATTATTGGTGGAATAATTGGATTAACCTTAATGTCGCAAAATGGTATTAATGCTTTTGCAGATACAATTTCTTATCAAGTGAGGAGTGGAGATACTTATTGGAAAATAAGTGAGAGATATTCTATTGATTTAAATGAACTTCTTAGTGAAAATTCAGCTAATAGTAATTCTTATCTAAATGTTGGACAAACTATAGAGCTTCCCTTTAATCCATATGATAAGTTGCTGTATAAAGCAGTTTGGGGAGATACATATTGGAAAGTAAGTGAAAAATTTAATGTTGATATTAATAAGCTACTAGAGGCAAATCATGCAGATTCACAAACTATGATAAATGTAGATGATATACTAATTATACCTGTAAAAAATATTTATAGAACCCACATAGTTGAAGCGGGAGAAACCTATTGGAAAATAAGTCAAAAATATTCTGTAGATATAAATGAATTATTAAAGATAAATAATGCAAATGAATATAGTGAACTTTTTGTAGGGCAGAAAATATTGATACCTGATGGAGCTTCATCAGAATCTGAGTATTCAACTCAAGAGAATGATGATGAAGCCTATGTAACATATACCTATTATACAGTTCAAAAAGGCGATGATTTCTGGAAAATTTCTATAAAATTTGGTATACCTCAATATGAATTGATTAAAGTAAATAATATGACTGAAAATACTATATTGTATATTGGAGATGTAATAAAGATTCCTGTTCATAATGTACCAGTGAAGAATACTCTAGGAGAAAAATATGGGGAATATTTAGATTGGTGGACTGAAGCACAATATGTAATACCTATAGGAAAGGTATTTAAAGTTAGAGATTTTTATACTGGTAAAGAATGGACAATGAAAAGGACTGTAGGTGCTAATCATGCTGACTGTGAACCCTTAACAAAATATGATTCAGCAGTTATGAAAGAGGTTTGGGGTGGGGATTACAGCTGGAAAACTAGACCTGTAATTATAATAGTTGATGGAAGAAAAATAGCAGCATCCGCATCTGCTATGCCCCATGATATACAATATATCTATGATAATGGTGTAACGGGACACATGGATATACACTTTGCAAATAGTACAAGACATAAGGATGGAAAAATTGATTATGATCATCAGTATAATATAAAAATATCTGCTGGATTAAAATAAAAGTGTCATAAATTCGTAGAAGCTTTTTTATTTATATAGGAATCTAAGTAAAGACTTTAATTTATACATGTCCAAAATGCCCAGAAGCATTGCATATTTGCACATGTATAAATTAAGTTTTACTATGTAAATTCTATATAATAAAATTAATTCAAATATAAAAAAATTGTACGATAAAAAATAATTTAGAAAATTCAAAATTAATGTTGACTTATATGTATAAGGGTAGTATAATTTTCATAAATATTCAATATAGTATAAAAAGTATTGATAGAGAGAAAGATATCTAAACTTTAACTACAGAGAGCCAGGTTTGCTGAGAACTGGTGTTAATGAAGATATGTAATGATCACTCTTGAACTACCTGATTGAAAGGGTTCATCCAAGTAGATTAGGTCGGGTGCTACCGTTATATAGCTAAGGTTCAAGGAATAATTCTTCGACCTGAATGGAGAGTCAATTAGTTTTTAATTGAAACTAGGGTGGTACCGCGAGAATAGTCTCTCGTCCCTAAGATAAGCTTTTGTTGTCTTAGGGATGGGAGATTTTTTATTTGGAGACATTAAAATTTTTTCTAGTATCAAATTAATATTGTCATACTAAAAAGTATTGATCCAAAATAATAAAGGGAGGTGAATAGTGGATAGATAATTAAAGTTTTATTTATAGAAGTCAAAGAAGAATAAAAAAGGAGTCAATAGAAAAAAATTTTTACTATGTGTTATAAAAAAGATAAAAAAAGCTAACAGACTTAATCTATAATCTATTAGCTAATAAAAAAATTATATACTTCAATCTAATAATTAGACATTAAAAGACTATATCCTTCTTTTTATATCAATATAATTATGGAAATTATTGTGATGACCATTATTTATATAAATATGACTTCCTACATAAAATCCTTTGCTTCTTTTTTACTTAAGGCATTAAATTGTTTTTAAAAAATGAAAATTAGTAAAATAAAAATGATTTTAAGGAGTTGAATTAATTTGGATAAAAAATTGTTGTGTAGAGTCGATAGTGGCTTAGAAGCATTGATTAGAGTTGTAGGTCTTTTAAAAAGAAAAAGATTTGATATAAGAAGTGTAAATTTGGAAGAAATAGAAAATTCACAGTATTCAAACTTGGAAATAACATTAAAGGATGGATTAGAGCATGGTATAAAACAAGCAATAAATCAAATGGAGAAACTTGTAAATGTATACGATATAAGAGAAATCAATTAAAATAGGGGGAATTTAAAATGGCAAAAATGTACTATAATAATGATGCAAATTTAGAATTGTTAAAGGATAAAAAGGTAGCAGTTATTGGTTTTGGAAGTCAAGGTCACGCCCACGCATTAAATCTAAAGGAAAGTGGAGTAGACGTAGTTGTAGGACTGTATAAAGAAAGTAAATCATGGAGTAAAGCACAGGAGCAAGGACTAGAGGTTTTAGAAGTAGCAGAAGCTGCTAAAGCCAGTGATATAGTTATGATTTTAGTTCCAGATGAGCATCAAAAAAAGGTTTATGCAGAGCATATAGTAAAAAATTTAGAAGAAGGCAATGCATTAGTATTTGCCCATGGTTTCAATATTCACTTTAGTCAAATAGTTCCACCAGAGTATGTAGATGTA
Organism: Paramaledivibacter caminithermalis DSM 15212; assembly: GCF_900142245.1. Classification (GTDB taxonomy): domain Bacteria; phylum Bacillota; class Clostridia; order Peptostreptococcales; family Caminicellaceae; genus Paramaledivibacter; species Paramaledivibacter caminithermalis. The sequence continues at coordinate 67,917 of NZ_FRAG01000004.1, forward strand.
TTTATGGTGGCCCCAAAGGGTCCAGGACATTTGGTTAGAAGGGTATACTCAGAAGGCAAAGGAGTACCTGCATTATTAGCTGTTTACCAAGATTATACTGGTAATGCTAAGGAATTAGCTTTAGCCTATGCAAAGGGAATAGGTGCAACAAGAGCAGGAGTTCTTGAGACAACATTTAAGGAAGAAACTGAAACAGACTTATTTGGTGAACAATGTGTTTTATGCGGTGGTGCAACAGAGTTAATAAAGGCGGGATTTGATACCTTGGTAGAGGCAGGATATCAACCAGAAATAGCTTACTTTGAATGTTTACATGAAATGAAGCTGATTGTAGATCTTCTATATGAAGGCGGATTTGAAAAAATGAGATATAGTATTAGCGATACTGCTGAATATGGGGACTACATGATTGGAAGACGAATGATAACTGAAGAAACAAGAAAGGAAATGAAGAAAGTTTTAGAGGAAATTCAAACAGGTCAGTTTGCAAAAGATTGGTTATCTGAAAATACCATGAATAGACCAGTATTTAATGCTGTTAAAAGAAGAGAACTTGAACATCCTATAGTAGAGGTTGGAAAGAATCTAAGAAGTATGATGGAATGGATAGAAAAAAAATAAGGTAACCTAATATGCTTTCTATCATGGGGGTTTTAATATTTCCTTTTCGTTCATGTAATAAACCTGTTTTTTTATATGACTTCAATGAAAAAACAGGTTTATAAAAATTACTCAAAAGAAATATTAAAACCCCCTAAGAAATCTTGAAAGCTGAAAATTTATTTACTAGCTTAGAAAGTTAAAATATATTAAAAAACACTCAATATTTACTCCGAAAGAAGGTGAAATTATGAAGCTTAGTGGAGCACAAATTGTATTAGAATGTTTAAAGGAACAGAATGTTGATACGATTTTTGGATATCCAGGCGGAGCAGTTATTCCATTATATAATGCTTTGTATGATAATTTTGATAGCTTTACCCATATATTAACGGCCCATGAGCAGGGAGCTGTTCATGGAGCTGATGGTTATGCACGTTCTACTGGAAAAGTAGGGGTATGCTTTGCTACATCAGGTCCAGGAGCAACAAATACTATTACGGGAATAGCTACAGCTTATTTAGATTCTGTGCCCTTGGTTGTATTTACTGGGCAGGTACCGAGATCCTTACTTGGGAAGGATTCTTTTCAAGAAGTTGATATTACTGGAATTTCATTACCTATTACAAAGCATAACTATTTAGTAGAAGATGTGAATGACTTGGCAGACATAATTAGAGAGGCATTTTATACTGCTAAAAAAGGAAGACCAGGACCAGTACTGATAGATATACCTAAGGATATTTTTTTAGATGAAGCAGAGTATGATATCAAAGATAATAGGACTCAGGATTTTCCTATAGATGATATTGATAAGGAAATCTTAGAAAAAGCAGCCCAGACCATTAATAAATCCTTAAGACCAGTTATATATGCAGGGGGAGGAGTTGTTATGGCAGATGCTGCTGAAGAATTATACGAATTTGCTAAAAAGGCAAATATACCTGTAGTAAATACATTGATGGGGCTTGGAAGTTATCCAACATCAAAATCTTTATTTCTAGGATTAGTAGGAATGCATGGCTTAAAGCAAGCTAATTTGGCGGTGACAAATAGTGATTTAATTATTGCTGTTGGAGCTAGATTTAGTGATAGAGTAGTGGGAAATGTGAATAAATTCGCACCGCAAGCTGGGGTTATTCATATAGATATAGACAAAACAGAAATAAATAAAAATAAGAAGGCTGATTTATCTATAATTGGAGATGTTAAGCATATTTTGGGAAGCTTAATTAAAAATATTAACTTTAAAGATCGAAGTGAATGGTTAAATAAAATAGAAGGATGGAAATCTAAATCTAGTATAAATAATGAGAGATTTATACCTAAAAATATATTAGAAAAAATATGTGAAGCATTAGATGATGATACAATAGTTGTAACCGATACAGGGCAGCATCAAATGTGGACGGCTCAATATTGGAAATTTTCTAGACCTAGAAGTTTTTTGTCTTCTGGAGGGTTAGGAACCATGGGATATGGACTTGGAGCAGCTATTGGAGCACAGATAGCTAATCCAGAAAGACGAGTATTGCATATCACAGGCGATGGAAGCTTTAGAATGAATTGTAATGAATTGGCTACCGTTACAAAATACAAGCTTCCAACAATAACATTGCTCCTAAATAATAATGCTCTTGGAATGGTAAGGCAATGGCAGAAACTATTTCAAAATGAAAGGTATTCTGAAACGGATATAGGACAAGAAGTTGATTATGTTAAACTGGCTGATGCATATGGAATTGATGGCTATAGTGTTAATAATTTAAAAGGTTTAGAAGAAGTAATATGCAAAGTATTAAAATCAAGAAAGGCAGCTGTTATTGAATGTAAAATAGATAAAGATTTATGTGTATATCCTATGGTACCTGCTGGAAAACCTATAGATAATATAATTGAAAATTAAGATTTATATCTAAAAAATTGGAATCCTTGTGATAGGATTCTTTTTTTCTTGGAAATAGTATTAAAAACAAATTTTTCAATATGCAATTAAATTATAAGTTGTTTTATCTACTGCAAAAACAAATACATATCAAATTTAACAAAAATATATCATCTACAATAATTTACATGAAATTAATTAGAATTTAACAGTAATTTTAGATAATGATATTGAATAGAAATAGTTGGGATAAAATGCGTAGAAATAAATACGATGTTCTATAATGAAAATGGATGAAGAAGTAAATAATATTATAAATGACATGCCCAATAACTTGATTAAAAGATTACAGAAATTCAAAATTAACAATGTTAATTATGCAAGTTTATCAAGTAAGAAGTACTTGTTTAACATGGAATTAACAATCAGTTAACAATGTGATAACAATAAAAAAGAATAATAATGTTATTTTATTATTGTATAAAACATTCAATTTTTTAAATGTTGGAGGGAGAATGAAAATGAATTTATTAAAAAATAGTAAGTTATTAGCTTTATTACTGATTTTAAGCTTAGCATTATCACTTTTGGCAGGGTGTGGGGAACAAGCTACGGGAAAAAAAGATGGAGACAGTTCGGAGCAAGTAAACGACCAAGAATCTAATAAATTATCAGGTTCAGTAGTAATAGATGGATCAAGTACAGTATTTCCTATAACTGAGGCTGTTGCAGAAGAGTTCCAAAAATCAAATCCAGATGTAAGAGTTACTGTAGGCGTATCTGGGACAGGCGGTGGATTTAAAAAGTTTCTTGTAAAAGAAACAGATATAAATGATGCATCAAGACCAATAAAAGAGAAAGAAATAAAAATTGCACAAGAGAATGAAATAAAATATGAGGAAGTTAAAGTTGCATATGATGGGTTGTCTGTTTTAGTAAATCCTCAGAATGATTGGGTTGATTATTTAACTGTTGAAGAATTGAAGATGATTTGGAATAAGGATAGCAAGGTTAAAACATGGAAAGATGTAAGACCAGAATGGCCGGATGAAGAAATCAAGCTTTATGGACCAGGTTCAGACTCAGGAACATTTGATTATTTTACTGAAGAGATTAATGGCGAAGGTGGAAATATAAGACCAGACTATACAGCAAGTGAAGATGATAATGTTTTAGTTACAGGTATTGCTGGTGATAAGTATGCACTAGGTTTCTTTGGATATGCGTACTATGTTGAAAATACTGATAAAATTAAAGCAGTAGCCATTGATGGCGGAAATGGACCAGTTGCTCCAACAAGTGAAACAATAGAAAATGGAACATATATCCCTCTTTCTAGACCGATATTCATATATGTAAATATTGAAGCTTTAGAAAGACCTGAAGTAAAGGCATTTGTAGAATATTACTTAACTGAAGGAAAAGAAGTAATTCCGGATGTTGGTTATGTAAAGCTTCCACAGAATCTATATGATGAATCTTTATCAAAATTAGGATTAAAATAGAATAATAACACTTGTAATAAAAGGGCATAAAGTGCCCTTTTATCGGCATGTTTAGGAGGATAGAAATGAGCAAAAAAATAAGAGAGGGACTTATAAAGAAAATTTTATTTATTTTTGGCTCTGTATCGATATTAATAACAATTAGCATATTTGCAACACTTTTAAGTGAAAGCTTAATATTTTTCCAAAAAGTACCCATATTAAATTTTTTGTTTGGAACAAAATGGACTCCTCTTTTTAAGCCACAGAATTTTGGGGTACTTCCATTAGTAGCAGGGACCTTTTTAATAGTTATATTTTCTTCACTAATATCTTTACCAATAGGACTATTGAGTGCGATATATTTAAGCGAATATTCCCATATGAAAGTTCGTAAAATAGTAAAGCCATTTATTGAGATTCTTGCAGGGATACCTTCTATAGTTTATGGATATTTTGCACTTACCACAATTACGCCAATTATTAGGAAATTTTATCCTGATACTAGTATTTATAATGCTTTAAGTGCTTCTATAGCAGTTGGAATTATGACTATTCCTATGGTTTTATCATTAAGTGAAGATTCAATGAGGGCAGTACCAAAAAGTTTAAGAGAAGGAGCATATGCTCTAGGATTAACGAAACTTGAGGTTGTCTTTGGAGTTGTTATTCCAGCATCATTTTCAGGAATAGTTGCTTCTTTTATCTTAGCTATATCAAGGGCTATAGGAGAGACGATGATTGTTGCATTAGCTGCTGGTGCTACCCCAAAGCTAACATTAAATCCCCTTGAAAGTATCCAGACTATGACGGGTTTTATAGTACAGATAAGTCAAGGAGATGTTGTTCAAGGGACTATAGAAGCACATAGTCTATTTGCTGTAGCAATGCTACTTTTTGTAATCACATTGACAATGAATCTTCTTTCAAAGCTTATAGTTAACAGGTTTAAGGAGGATTACTAATGAGTTTAGCAAGAAGAAAAAAAATAAATACTATCTTTCATGTTATTTTAGTGGCTTGTATCTTATTTAGTTTGATTGTTCTAATAATTTTATTTACAGATATTTTAAAAAAGGGATTCCCATTTTTGAATATTGATTTTTTAACAAAGTACTCATCAAGATTTCCCAAAAAATCTGGAATTAGGGCTGGTTTATTTGGATCACTATGGATAATAATTACTACTGTAATAATAGCCTTTCCATTAGGGGTAAGCGGTGCTATCTATCTTGAAGAATACGCACCCAAAAATAGATTTACTAGCTTAATTAAAATTAATATAAGTAATCTAGCAGGGGTTCCATCAATTGTATATGGTATACTTGGTTTATCTTTGTTTGTTAGGACTTTGAAATTTGGAAGAACAATTTTGTCTGCATCCTTAACTATGGCGTTATTAATATTACCAATAATTATTGTTTCATCCCAAGAGGCTTTAAAAACAGTCCCTAAAGATTTGAAGGAAGCATCCTATGGCTTAGGAGCAACTAAATGGGAAACTATTACTGGTGTAATATTACCATATTCTATGCCAGGAATATTAACAGGAACTATATTAGCTATTTCAAGGGCAATAGGAGAAGCTGCACCTTTAGTTGTTGTTGGAGGAGCTGCAGCTATATGGTTTACTCCTAAGGGATTGATGGATGAATTTACTACACTGCCATTGCAAATCTTCACTTGGGCTTCAAAGCCACAGGCTGACTTTCAATTAGTTGCTGCAGCAGGAATTACAGTATTGCTACTGGTACTAATATTTATCAATCTTACTGCTATACTTTTAAGAAATAAATATCAAGACAGAATGAAAATGTAGGGAGGTTTCTAAATGTCTACTAAAATAAAAGTCAGAAATTTAAACTTTTACTATGGAGAATTTAAAGCTTTAATGGATATAAATTTAGATATAAAAGAAAGACAAGTAACTGCTTTAATAGGTCCATCAGGATGTGGAAAATCTACTTTTTTAAGAACTTTAAATAGAATGAATGATTTGATTGAAGAAACTAAAGTTAAAGGAGAAATAACTTTAGATGGAGAAAATATCTATTCAAAAAAAATCGAAGTGGAAGAACTAAGAAAGAGAGTGGGAATGGTATTTCAAAAACCAAATCCTTTCCCAAAATCTATTTATGAAAATATTGTGTATGGGCCTAAAAGACATGGAATAAAAAATAAGAAAAAGTTAGATGAAATTGTTGAAAAAAGTTTACGTGGAGCTGCTCTTTGGGATGAAGTATATGATAGATTACACAAATCTGCTTGGGATTTATCAGGAGGTCAACAGCAAAGATTATGTATTGCTAGGGCTATAGCAATGGAACCAGAAGTGATTTTAATGGACGAACCTACTTCTGCTTTAGACCCTATAGCTACATCAAGGATAGAAAATTTGATTGACTCCCTTAAGAAAGATTATACAATTGTCATTGTAACCCATTCTATGCAGCAGGCAGCTAGGATTTCTGACAATACAGCATTTTTTCTAATGGGTGAATTAGTTGAATTTGATGAGACTAGTAAGATATTTACAACACCACAGGATAAAAGAACGGAAGATTATATTACTGGTAGGTTTGGGTAAAATGACATAATATATTAAAATATATCCAAGGAGGTTATGGGATTGGTTAGAGAAAGTTTTGAGGCTTCATTAAATTTACTTAAGGAAGACGTTGTTAAAATGATGGAAGGTGTAGAAGAATTAGTTATAAAATCTGTTGATTCACTTGTAAATAGAGACGTTGAATTGGCAAGAGAAGTTATAGAGCTAGATGATAATATTGATGAAATGCAGAATAACATTGAGGAAAAGACTATAGAACTTATTGCACTTCAGCAACCTATGGCAAAGGATTTAAGAATCATCTTTTCCATATCTAAAATAATAACTGATATTGAGAGAGTGGGAGATTTTTGTGTAAATATATCAAAGGAAACTATAAAAATAGGTAATGAACCCCTTATAAAACCTTTAATAGATATTCCTAAAATGAGGGATATCATTTTAGCTATGCTTAGAAACTCAAAAACTAGCTTTATGAATGAAGATTCAAAATTGGCCTATAGGGTGGGAAAAGAAGATGAGTTAATTGATAATTTATACAAAGATATTTATACTGAAATACTAATGATGATACATTCTGATTCTAAAAATATAAACCAAGGTACAAAGCTTTTATTCGTCGGAAGATACTTAGAAAGAATGGCAGACCACATAACTAATATATGTGAAAGAATTATTTATATAGTTGATGGAGAAAATGTAGAGATAAACTAGATTACTCTGGGGTAGTTTTTTGAAGGTCGAGATTAAGATTAAGTTTGAGATTGAGAGCTATGATCGTATCTCTTTAGAAGAAAAACAAAAGATAAAAGCTACTTTCTAATTGATAGTAGCTTTTATCTTTTGTTTTATATAGCTCCGAATTAATTGTTTTTAGACCTAGAGGGTACTGGCCAAAGTTTTCAACCTATACATAATAGAATTGACCCTTAACGGAATCTTAACCTCAATCTAACGAAGTGATGAAAGCAGCTTTGTTCTACAAATCTTTTGCCAAATCTGCTAAGAGTTGAGTTGTAGAATTAAGCTCTTCAATTGATGCTACAATTTGCTGAGTTGTCCCTGCTTGAATCTTAGTAATAGAAGTTGTTTCGTCAACAGTTGAAGACATATCATCAACAGATATTTTTATATTGTCTAAAATAGCCTTTATATTACTTACTGCTTTTTTTGTTTCATCAGAAAGTTTTCTTATCTCCTCAGCAACAACAGAGAAACCTCGACCATGTTCTCCAGCCCTTGCTGCTTCAATGGCGGCATTCAAACCAAGCATATTAGTTTGTTCAGATATACCTTTTATGTATTGTAAAATATTATCGGTTTGATTTACTTGTTTTTTTGTTTTTTGACTTTTGCTAGATATATCATGGGATGCTTTTGCAATTTTATTGGCACCTAATGAAATTTCATCTATGCTTGCAGTTATTTGCTGTAAAGCTAATGCAAGATTTTGAGCAACATCATTCAGATTATTTTGTTTTTTCAAACTTTTACCAATGCCAATACTTCCTATACAATTACCATTATGATCTCGTATTGGAACCGTTATACCTTTAAAAGGTATTCCAAAGGCTTCTTTTGGAACAATTCTCACTATTTTTTTGTTGTTTTTAATGCAGTCATACATAACATCCCCAGGGTTTAAAGGGGAACCTTCCTTATCTTGTATGTCAAGCTCATATCCTTTTATATATTTTAATATGGTTTTAGTGTCAGATATAGATACTATAACATCTTCATCTAATATATGCTTCATATATTTTCCAACTTCCATAAAAGAATCAATAATTTTTTTGTTTGTGTTTTCCACAAACTCAACTCCTTCCCATTTAGTTCTATTATGATAATTATATAATAAAAAATAAGGGAGATGGACGTAATTTGTTAAGTATTTAAAAAAATTCAAAAATTATTATAGAAATAATTGGAATAAAATTTTTATAGCTACAATAAATTTTTTTAGATTTATAACAAATATTATAGATATTCCAGTAAAACAGTTAATTTATACATATCAAAAATCTTTAAAAAGCCTGAATATTTTGACATGTATAAGGAAATTAAATGTAAATTATCACTAGTAAAAGTTTAGAAGCAGAAATTAAGGGTTTTAGATCTAAAAATAAGACTTTAAAAATTGGAATATGGAGTTTGTAACTAAAACACATTATCAGACGCCTTTAACCTATTGTAAAACTTAGAAAATTGAAATCTGGTGAATACATGTAAATATATAGGGGTATAAATAAACAAAATATTCATAAAAAACAGTAAATTGGAAAGGGGAGTATGGGTATGCAAGAAAAACTTAGGCTGCCTTATAATATGTTAAAGAAAGAGTGCAATACAGAATGTTTTGAATTTAATAGTACTGCAGATTTAACTCCACTTCAAGGTATTATTGGGCAAGAAAGAGCTTCAAAGGCATTAGACTTCGGTCTGTCCATAAAAAAGAAGGGATATAATATTTTTGTATCTGGGCAAAGTGGCACTGGTAGAAATAGTTATGTAAAATTAATAACAGAGGAAAAGGCATCGAAAAAAAAAGTTCCAGATGATTGGGTATATGTATATAATTTCAAAAATCCCCACAGCCCCATGGCATTAAATCTTAATACTGGTCAGGGTAAGGAACTAGTAAAGGATATGGAAGATACAATTACTAAGCTTAAAAAGGAAATAGAGAATGCTTTTACTAGTAAAGACTACGAGAATATGAGAAGTGTCTTTATACAACAATATCAAAGTATATCTCAACAGATTATTAATGATTTAAACAAAGTTGCAGCAGAATATGATTTTAGATTTACACTTACAGAAAAGGGATTGATTAGTGTACCTCTTAGAGATGGCAAGCCCATGAGTGAAGCAGACTATAGTAGTCTTTCTCCTGAAGAATTTGAGATATTAAAGGAAAAGAGTAATAAATTAAGCCTAGAATCAGTTGATGTATTAAATAAGCTGAGGGAAATTGAAGAGGAATACAGGGATAAAATTAAAGAATTAGATATTGAAACAGCAACTAAAGTTGTTGATTTTTACATAGAAAAGCTAAAGACAAAATTTAATTATAATGATAAGATAATAGAATATTTTGATATGTTAAAGGAGGACATCATAGAACATATTGATAGATTTAAAAAAGATAATAGTTTAGCAATGGATAATCCATTAGCAATGTTTCAAATTAAGTCTAGTCAAGGATTTTTTGATAGATATAAAGTAAATCTTTTTATAGATAATAGTGAAAAGAAGTGTGCCCCTGTTATTATTGAATCTAATCCAACTTATTATAATTTAGTAGGAAGCGTAGAATATAAAAACGAAATGGGTGTCATGAAAACAGATTTTACCCAAATAAAACCAGGAGCTTTACATGAAGCAAATGGAGGATACTTAATTTTACAGGCTAAGGATGTACTTACAAATCCTTTTGCATGGAATGGACTTAAAAGGGCACTAATTACAGGAGAAATAAATATAGAAGGATTAGGTAATCAATTTGGATATGTAGTAACAGCTTCATTAAGACCACAGCCAATACCAATTAATTTGAAAGTGATATTAATAGGAGATCCATATACATATTATCTATTGTATAACTATGATGAACAATTTAAGAAGCTTTTTAAAATAATGTCAGATTTTGATATAGAGATGACTAGAGATAAAGAAAACATGCTTAAAATGGCTAGATTTATTGCTGCTCATTGTGAAAAGGAAGATATAAGACATTTTGATTATGAAGCAGTCGGAAGAGTTATAGAATATAGCTCAAGATTAGCAGCAAATCAAAAAAAGCTAAGTTCAAGATTTAATCAAATTGTTGAGCTTCTATATGAGGCTGATAGCTGGGCTGAAGTAGATGAAAGTGATTTAGTAAGACTTAAACATGTTGAAAAGGCAATATCAGAGAAAATATTTAGAAACAATAAATATGAAGAAAAGGTTCTTGAAATGTTTAAGGAAGGAGATTACCTATTAGATGTTGAAGGAGAAAAAATTGGAGAAATAAATGGCTTAGCTGTTACAGGAACAGGAGAATATAGCTTTGGAAAACCTAGCAAGATTACAGTTTCAACCTATAGGGGAAAGGCTGGGATAATTAATATAGAAAGAGAAGCTAAAACTAGTGGTAAAATACACGATAAGGGAGTCATGATAATAAGCGGATATTTAGGGTATAAATATGCTCAAGAAAAACCCTTGGCTTTATCAGCTAGTATAGTATTTGAACAACTCTATTCTGGGGTTGATGGGGACAGTGCTTCTAGTACAGAACTTTATGCAATTCTCTCTAGTATATCCAAGGTTCCAATAAAACAATATATAGCTGTAACAGGTTCTGTTAATCAACGAGGAGAGATTCAACCTATTGGGGGAGTAAACGAAAAAATTGAAGGCTTTTTCAAGGTGTGCAAATTAAAGGGATTAACTGGCAAACAGGGAGTTATGATACCACACCAAAATGTTAAAAATCTAATGTTAAGTAATGAGGTTATTGAAGCAGTTAAAGAAGGAAAGTTTCATATTTATGCAGTGAAAACAATTGATGAAGGAATAGAAATATTAACGGGGATACCTGCTGGACAAAAGGATGAAAAAGGAGAATATCCTAGAGGAACAATTCATTATAAAATCACTGAAACTCTTAATAAATATGCAAAGGCTGCGGAAAAAGAAGAAACAAATAATGCTAAAGAAGAAAAATAGAGAATTGAGGGAGTTGCTTAATTCATTACAAATATTACAAAATCTTAAATCAAATATTAAATCTTAAAGACAATAACGTCTTTAAGATTTTTTTCTGCTTAAGTTGATTTATAATTATAATAGAATACAGAAAAATAGTCAAAAAATACTAGGGATTGCCAAAAAGTTTTTGAAGGAAATAAAAGATATTTATCGAATTAGAAATAATGTTAGGAGCTGATGTAATGATAGTATTAAAAAATGTTTCCAAGAGATATAAAAGTGGTACTATGGCACTTTCAAATATAAATATTACAATAGAGAAGGGCGAGTTTGTTTTTTTGGTAGGTGCAAGTGGAGCAGGAAAATCTACCCTTGTAAAATTACTTTTAAAGGAAACTGAACCCACTCAAGGTAGGATTATAATCGACAACCAGAATATAACAAAGATTCATAGAAGAATGGTTCCTTATCTTAGAAGAAAAATTGGAGTGGTTTTCCAAGATTTTAGACTACTTCCTAATAAAACAGTCTATGAAAATGTAGCCTTTGCTATGGAGATAACTGAAGCTACACCAAAGGAGATAAGAAGAAATGTACCAACTATGCTTGGTCTTGTTGGACTAAGCAGTAAGGCAAAGATGTATCCAGAGCAGCTTTCTGGTGGTGAACAGCAAAGAGTATCTATTGCACGTTCTATAATAAATAACCCTCCAATACTTATAGCTGATGAACCTACTGGGAATCTTGATCCTGAAACATCTTGGGAGATTATGAGACTGTTAAGACAAATTAATAGGAGAGGAACAACTATTGTTATGGCTACCCATGCTAAGGAAATAGTAAATATGATGCAGCAAAGAGTTATAGCACTTGATAAAGGAGAGATAATAAGAGATGAGAAAAGAGGTGGCTACGGTTATGAAGATTAGATCTTTAGGATATATGATAAGGGAAGGGTTTAAAAACCTTTGGCGTAATAGAATGATGAGTTTGGCTTCTATAGGGTCTGTGGCTGCTACATTGATTATTCTTGGCATGATATTTATATTGATATTTAATATAAATAGTTTAGCAGAGGGGGCACAACAGCAATTTAATTCAATTCAGGTTTATTTAAAAAAAGATATTGATAATGCTCGAATAGAAGAAATAGGTGATGAAATTAGAAAGATTGAAGGTATAAAGGAGATAAAATTTCAATCAAAAAAGGATGCTCTTGAAACTATGAAGGAACTCTGGGGTGAACATGGATATCTTTTACAAGGCTTAGAAAATGATAATCCACTTCCAAATTCCTATATAGTTTTTTTAAATAACATTGAGGATAGTAGCAGGGTTGTAGAGGAAATTAAACTAATCAGTGGTACAGATTTAGTTCAATTTCGTAAGGACATAATAGATAAGCTTATTTGGATAACAGATTTTGTAAAGATTGTTGGGATGGTTATTATAGTAATTCTAATAGCTATTTCAGTTTTTATAATTGGAAATACAATAAAGCTTACTGTTGCAGCACGTAGAAAAGAGATAAATATAATGAAATATGTTGGAGCAACAAATTGGTTTATAAGATGGCCATTCTTTATTGAAGGAACCTTTCTTGGCTTATTTGGTTCATCGATAGCATTTTTAATAATATATTTCAGCTATAAATACCTTTATAATTTTGCTGCTTCAAATCTGTATATAATGCTAACAGCATATTTAGTACCTATGCCTAAAATTGTAGATAGCTTATTGCTTATGTTTATAGTAATAGGTTCAGGAATAGGAGCATTAGGAAGTATTAATTCTATGAAGAAATATTTAAAAGTATAAAATCTACTTTAAAGTAGAAATTATAGGGGTAAGATTAAGCTTAAGACTTAAACCCTAGTGCTTAATCTTAAGCTATATCTAAAAGATTTACCCTAAAACTTGCAGCTTGTAACATAGAACCTGCAACTACAAGCGTGTCATCAGACGCCTTTACACTTGAAAGGGGGATATAAATAATGAATAGGAGAAAGACTTTAATCTTTTTAATATCTTCGGTTTTGATGATTTTAATGGCTTTAGAAGCCTTTGCCTTTGATATCAATGAAGACAAGAAAAAATTAAGTAATGTAAATGATAAAATAAATAAAGTTGGACAAGAAAAAAAAGAAAATGAAAAAAAACAAAAGGATATTACAGAAAAAATAAAAATCCTAGAAGGGAGTATAATAAAGCTTGAGTCTGAAATAGAAGAATTAAACAAGAATGTAGTAGAAACAAAAAATAAAATAGAATTAACCAAGAAGGAATTGACAAAAGCACAAGAAAATATTGCAAATAAAAATGATATCTTAAATTCTAGACTTGAGGTAATGTATAAAAACCGGGATGTAGGATATATTGAGGTTCTTCTTGATTCTACTAGCTTTGAAGATTTACTAACTAGATTGGATATGGTCAAAAAGATTTTTAAACACGATGTGGAGCTTTTAAAATATCTAAAGGCTCAAAGGGATTTAATAGAAAAAAAGAAGGTTACTCTTGAAAATCATAATTCTCAATTGATTGCTTTAATGAATAGTACGAAGCAGAAAAAGGAAAGTTTAAAGGTTTCTAGGGGGCAGATGGAGAGAGTAAAACAGCAGCTTGTTCAGAATCATAAAGCCTTAGAAAAGGAAGAGGATAAATTAATTGACTTAGCTAAACGAATTGAGGATCAAATAAGGAGAAAACAATCTAGTGAAAAATATGTTGGTGGAAAAATGGCTTGGCCAGCACCAGGATTTAGTAGGATTACTTCACCCTTCGGATATAGGATACATCCAATCTTAAGAGTAAAGAAGTTACATACGGGTATAGATATAGGAATACCTTATGGTAAGAATATAGTGGCAGCCCAAAGCGGTAAGGTTATTCATTCAGGATGGTTAGGTGGTTATGGAAAAACCATAATGATAGATCATGGTGGTGGGATAGTGACCCTATACGCCCATAACTCTAGCATATTAGTTAAAGAAGGACAAAAGGTAGAAAGAGGGCAAATTATTTCGAAATGTGGAAGTACAGGAATGTCAACAGGGCCTCATCTACATTTTGAAGTCCGTAAAAATGGAGAATATATAGATCCGCAGCAATATGTAAAAAAACCGTAATAACAGGTTAAAAATATTGTGTTTTTAAAGATTCTCACTAACTAAGTGGGAATTTTTTTTTGAAATTTTGTGTAATTAAAGCAAAGATGGTATAATGGATAATGAAAATTAATAAAATAAAGTATCCAGATATTTTAAATGTTTTGGTTATAAAAATGACATAGAGGTGAAATTCATGATTAAAAAGAGAACAGCTTTTATAGGTGCCATTGTATTAATAATAGTTACATCTTTATTTACAACTGTTATCAGTAATATGGTGGCAATTCAGTTCAACGAAAGGGTTTATATATCTAAGAATGAATATGAAAGATTAGTGGCCATAAATGAGAAATTTAATAAGGTTCTTTACTTGAAAAAGTATATTGAGGATAATTATTATCAACCTGTAGATGAAAAAGTATTTGAAGACGGTATTTTAAAAGGACTTTTTGAAGCCTTGGGAGATCCGTATTCAGAATACATGACAAAATCAGAATTTGATAGCTTTATGACCCATACCCATGGAACATATGGTGGAATAGGGATTATAGTTACTCCAGGAGAAGATGGATATATAACTGTTGTATCGCCTATTGAAGATACACCTGGGGAAAGAGCAGGAATTATAAGTGGAGATAAAATCATAAAGGTAAATGACAAAGAGGTTACAGGCGATAAACTTGATGAAGCAGTTGCTATTATGAAAGGTAAGCCTGGAACTAAGGTCGATATAACTATTTTAAGACCAAATAAAAAGGAACCATTGACATTTACAATAGAGAGAGAGGAAATCAGGCTTAAAACAGTAAAATCAAGAGTTATAGACAATGATATTGGTTATTTAAGAATAACCATGTTTGATGATAAAACCTCTGAAGACTTTAAAAAACACTTAAAGGATTTAGAATCAAAAAATATTAAAGGATTAATTATTGACCTAAGGAACAATCCAGGTGGATCATTAAAGGAATGTGTTGAGATAGCCGATGAATTACTAGGTAAGCAGACTATTGTTTATACAAAGGACAGAGCAGGTAATAAAGAGTATATGAAATCCGATGCAAAAAAGGTAGATTATCCATTTGCTATTTTAGTGAATAAAGGCAGTGCAAGTGCATCAGAGATTTTAACTGGTGCCGTAAAGGATACAAAGGCAGGTGTTATTATTGGGACTACCACCTTTGGTAAAGGTTTAGTTCAAGCAGTTAGAGAGTTAACAGATGGAACTGGATTCAAATTGACGATTTCTCAATATTATACGCCTAATGGTGAATATATACATGGTAAGGGAATAGAGCCTAATATAGTTGTCGAATTACCTGAAGAACTGAAGGGTAAGGTAGAAATGACAGATGAAGAAGATTTGCAACTTCAGAAGGCAATTGAGGTTCTAAGAGGAAAAATATAGTATGATTGCCCGGGAAAAGTCCCGGGTTTACATATCCTTTAAGGTTAGGTGGGAAATTAATGGAGTGGTTAGAACTTATAAAGCTATCACTACAATCGGTTTTAACTATTATAATCAATCCCCTATTTTGGGTAGTATTATTTTTAATATATTTACAATATAATAAAGTATCTAAGATGGAAAAAAAACTTTTAGGCAAGGAAAAAACCTCAGCGAAAAAAAGAATGATAGATTCCATAGGGGTAGGTATGATTGGTGGAATTTTAGGAACTATTGTAATATCAATGCTAGGAGTTGCGATTCAATTAGAAGACTTCAAATTCATTTTACCCCTTGCAATACTTTTGATGTTAATAAATGTAAGATATCTTTGCTTTTCATATGCTGGCGGAATTATTTCGCTTTCCAGCCTGATATTTGGTTATCCAAAGGTTAACGTTTCTAGTATAATTGCATTAGTTGCTGTACTGCATCTTATTGAAAGTGTACTAATATGGATAGATGGATATAGGCATCCAACTCCTATATTTATAGAACATGATAAATATGGTACTGTTGGTGGCTTCACACTTCAAAGATTTTGGCCTATACCCTTTGCAGTTTTATTAGTAATGCTAGGGCAAATTCATGGTTCAACAGATATAAATCTACCTGATTGGTGGCCTTTATTTATATCTAGATATTTAGATAAAGATAATATTACTCTACAGATAACAGTTGTTATAGCAGCCTTAGGATATGGAGATATTGCTGTATCGTCGCCACCCAAGGAAAAAAGTAAAAAATCATCCTTAAGACTAGCAGTCTATAGTATAGTTCTTTTGATCCTTGCTGGAATATCTTCATATATTCATATCTTTAAGTTTATTGCAGCTTTTTTTGCGCCAATTGCCCATGAAGCTTTAATAATATACAGCCAGAAGGAAGAGAAAAGTAAAATCCCATTTTATAAGAAACATCATATAGGACTCACTGTTTTAGATATAAAAAAGGATAGTATTGGAGACAAAATGGGTATAAAATCTGGTTATATACTACTTAGAGCCAATAACTATTCCATTAATGAAAAGGAAGATCTTTTGTATGTGCTAAACCAATACCCATCACACTTGAGGATTGAAGCAATAGATGAGAGGGGTAAAAATTTAATATTAGAATATACAGATTATGTAAACGGAATCAACTCAATTGGTGCTATAATAATTCCTCAAAATTCCAATTATATTATATCTTCTGGAGAAAATGTGAGTATAATTAAAAGCATTTTTAAAAAGGCATTTAAAAGAAATAAAAGATAAATTTAAAACTGTTAGCTAATTCAACTAGCAGTTTTTTACTGTAAAGGAATTTAAAATAGATATAAAATTATTTTTAAACTTGCTGAAATAAAAGGGATATATGTTATAATTTAAGTAAATATGTAGATTAGGAGGGACTAGATGTCAGATAAAAGAAAGATACCTTATTTAAATTTCATACCATTACTTATAATAGCCTTTCTATTATATAAAGTTATAAATAAGATAGACTTGTTTTTATTTATGAACATTAATTTGTTGTCTATTTTTAGTCCTGTTATATGGGCATTTGCTATAGCTTATTTACTTAATCCTTTAATGAATTATATAGAAATTCATCTTAAAGCAAAGAGAATATGGAGTATTTTAATTATTTACATGCTTGTAATAGGAATTGCAACAATTTCTATTACAATAGTATCTCCTAAGGTTTTTAATAGTGTTGCCAATCTTATAAAGGATTTAGACCAATATTTTGAGATAACAAATACATGGGTTACTGAAAAAATTGATAACCTTAAACTTTTAGATAAATATGGGATAACCCCTCATGTAGAGAATAGTATAAAGGAAATAATGGGGCAAGCTTCTAGTTATTTAAATCATATATTAACTGCTGTAGTATCTAAGGCAATTAATTTAACATCTACATTTTTTAGAATAATCCTATCTATGATTATATCTGTTTACTTTTTAAAGGATAAGGAAAGGTTTATCCATAATTTAAAAAAGATAATTATTGCCTTTTTTAATAAAGATAGGGCTAAAAAGATAATGGAGTTTGGCGTTGAGGTTGATAAATTATTCTCTCAATTTATAATTGGCAAGTTTATAGATTCATGTATAATTGGCGGTATTTGCTTTATAGGTCTTATGATTATAAAAGCTCCATATGGGTTACTTTTAAGTTTGATCATTGGACTTACAAATATGATACCCTATTTTGGACCATTTATAGGGGCTGTTCCCGCAGTTGCTATTACGCTTTTTGATAATCCTATTAAGGCTATTTGGGTTTTAGTATTTATTATAGCATTGCAGCAATTTGACGGATTATTTTTAGGACCTATGATATTGGGTGATAAGGTTGGACTATCGCCATTTTGGATTATTTTAGCCATAATAATTGGGGGCGGAATGTTTGGAGTTGTAGGAATGTTTTTAGGAGTTCCCATAATGGCAGTGATAAAAATATTACTTGAAAAATATATCAATAAAAAGCTAGAAGCACAGAATATTAAACTATAAAAAAGCGACTGATGTCGCTTTTTTTGTGCGAAATGTGAGGTGTGATATGAACTTGATACATATTTCTGGCACTACGCAATTTGTACCTTTCACTTCATACCTAACAAAATGCTTTGAGTCGTTTTGTTAGATAAACAATTGTATATCTGAATCCACTGCATCTTTTATATAACCCTTTGCATCAATTATTTCTACTTCGGGAATAAGTTCTTCTTTTTTAAAACCCATAACCTCCATTGACAATTTACAGCCATAGAATTTAACCCCTTTTTTTCTTGCACCTTTTAAAAATGCTTCTAAAGGAGGAGCATCATCATCCTTCATCATTTCTTTTAGAAATGTTTTTCCAAGCCCACTAAAATTCATTTTAGATAAAGGTAAATCCTCTGGTCCCTTAGGAGTCATCCTAGCAAATAGCTTTTCATAATTAGTTTTTTCTTCATCAGTAATTTTATTAGGATTTCTTAAGAGAAAAAGCCCCCAAAATGCAAAAAACATACTGACATCGATGCCTAGTTCTCTAGCTGAATTTGCTAGAATCAAAGCGGCTAAAGCTTTATCATAATCTCCACTAAACAATATCATATTCATTTTCTTTGACAATCCTAAGACACCTCCTTATTATAGTCTTAAAATTATTCTTTCCCAAAGTTTAATAGATATTATTAAATCTTAAAATTAACGTAAAAATATAGTCTTTACTTAAATTTTTATATGTAGAATATTTTTAAGTTTTTAATTGTATAGGAACTCAAATTTTTTTGCAAAAAATTGCATAGCTAAAACAGAGTAAAATAAAGTACTAGAAAAAATTAAAACTATTACCAGTAAAATATTGGCGTAAATTGTTTTCTTTTAAAACTTATTAGAAAGACTCTAATGCTTGCAACTTGGAAAATGGAACTTGTAACTAAAATGCGTCGTCAAAGGCTTTTATTTTAATCAATATGAAATCTTGCACTTTTTTTTTCATATTTGTTTAAATAATAATTTTTATTATTAGATATATTATTTAGAGCGTTTATCAATATGTTTATTTCCTCCTTAGAATTATACATACCAAAGCTTATTCTTACCATTCCAGGATGTGGTAAATTGGAATTCTTAATACGCTTTTCTATTACTTCGTTACTTACATTAAGAAGTTTATGAAGATAAGGGTGAGCACAAAAGCAGCCATTTCTAACGGCTATACCTGCTTCATAGGATAGTATATTTGCCAATATTTCATGATGTATTCCCTTTATATTAAAAGTTATTATTCCTATTCTATCAGTATAGTTATTTGTGTCACCATAAATTTTTAAATCAGGTATTAGTTTCAAGCCTTCTATAGCATATTTGGTCAAAATCTTTTCATATTCATGAATATTTTGCAAACCAAGGTTTTTTAAAGTTTTCATTGCTGCTGATAAAGCGATTACTCCTATTATATTAGGCGAACCCGCTTCTTCTTTATGAGGAGGTTTAGTCCATTTTACATAATCATGGGTGACTATTTCTACTGTACCACCACCAGCATAGTCAGGGTCCCCTTCTTCAAAGGATTTACGTGGTCCAATTAAAACTCCAATACCAAAGGGAGCATACATTTTATGTGCAGAGAATACCAAATAATCAATATGGTTATTTGGATTTTTTGGATGCATATTTATGGGAGCATGAGCAACTAATTGAGCTCCATCCACTAATATTTCTGCATTGTATTTATGGGCTAATTCAGCAATAGTATAGATAGGGTTAATATATCCTGTGACATTTGAGATACCTGTAACGGTTACAAGTCTAATTGTATGGGAATATTTTTTTAGCTTGTATTCCAAGTCACTCAATGATAAACGTCCATTATCATCAATATCGATGTAATCCACCTTAAATCTCTTTCTCCAAGGCAAGTCATTGGAGTGATGTTCCATATTAGTCGATAGAATTACGTTCCGTCCATTTTTTTTATCTAATCTGTATGAAAGCTTATTTATAGCTTCTGTGGCATTTTTTACAAAAACTATTGTGTCCTTATTTAAATCTGCACCTACAAATTCCCCTATTATTTCTCTGGATTTTTCATACATATAAGAAGAATATCTAGATTTATATCCAGTACCTCTATGTATGGAAGAATACATTGGAGAAAAAGCCAAAACTTCAGATAAAACAGTTTTAAGGGGAGGTGTTGTTGCAGCATTATCAAAATTGATTTCGGGTACATATTTATTATCAGCTAAGGGAATTTTGATATCTACTCCATGAACAAAAGATCTAAAAATTGGGAAATCATTATTATAAAGCATAGTATTCACCATCCGAATAAAAATTTACATAGTAAAACTTAACTTATACATAAACAAAGGCGTTTTCGACACGTTTTAAGCTGTAAGTTCCATGTTCCAAGTATCAGGGTATTTCTAATAAGTTTTAAAAGAAAATAATTTGCAACAATATTTTATTCTATTTTAGCTATGTAATTTTTTGCAAAAAAAGTTTGAGTTTTTAAGCAAGTATAAATACCCAGCGTTTTGGACATGTATGAATTAAAGTCTTTACTTAAATCCCTATAACAATGGATTATATAAGAATTGATACGAACTATATTTAAAAATTCCAGAGGCTATAATTAATCATAATAATATTTTATTCCAAAGAAAAATATTTGTGATAGAATTAATATAATTCCATTGACTTAGGGATAAAAGAAGTATATAATTTACAAGAAGATACGAACTAATGTTTGACAATGATGATATTACTAAGTGTTTCTTAGAATTTATTTCTATATATATGAGGTGTTTTTATGGGTGAATTTAAGATTGTTTCCGAATATAGACCTACAGGAGATCAACCCCAAGCTATAGAGGAATTAAGCAAAAATATAAAGAAGGGGGTAAAGCATCAAACTTTATTAGGTGTTACTGGTTCAGGAAAAACCTTTACTGTAGCAAATATTATTGAAAAAGTACAGAAGCCAACCTTAGTAATTGCACATAATAAGACTTTAGCTGCTCAACTATGTAGTGAGTTTAAAGAGTTTTTTCCAGATAATGCTGTAGAATTTTTTGTAAGCTACTATGACTATTATCAGCCTGAGGCATATGTAGTTCACAGTGATACATTTATTGAAAAGGACGCTTCTATTAATGATGAAATAGATAAACTAAGGCACTCAGCTACCATGTCTTTATTTGAAAGAAGAGACGTAATAATAGTAGCAAGTGTATCTTGTATATATGGCTTAGGTGATCCGATAGATTATAAGAACTTGGTTTTATCCCTTAGACCTGGAATGATAAAAAGTAGAGATGAAATATTGGGAAAACTTGTAAATATACAGTATATGAGAAATGATATAGACTTTAAAAGGGGAACCTTTAGGGTAAGGGGAGATATTATTGAAATATTTCCTGTTTCATCTTCTGAAAATGCCATAAGAGTGGAATTGTTTGGGGATGAGATAGATAGAATTACGGAAGTAAATGCTTTGACTGGTGAAATTGTAGGTTTAAGAAAACATGTAGCAATTTTTCCTGCATCCCACTATGTTACTAAAAAAGATAAGCTTGAAAGGGCAATTAAGAATATTGAAGAGGAATTAAAGAAAAGAGTTGAAGAATTTAAGGATCAAGGTAAGCTTATTGAAGCTCAGAGAATTTATCAACGTACTAAATATGATATAGAGATGTTAAGGGAAATTGGGTTTTGTCAAGGGATAGAGAATTATTCAAGACATATATCTGGAAGGAAACCAGGAAGCAGACCATATACCCTTTTAGATTATTTTCCCGATGATTTTCTAATGGTAATCGATGAGTCTCATGTTACTATACCACAAATAAGGGCTATGTATGGTGGTGACCGTTCAAGGAAGGAAAACCTTGTGGAATACGGATTTAGATTACCTTCAGCCTATGATAATAGACCACTGAATTTTAAAGAATTTGAAAGCATAATGAATCAAGTAGTTTATGTTAGTGCTACTCCAGGTCCCTATGAAAAGAAACACAGTAAAAAAGTAGTTGAACAGATTATAAGACCTACTGGTTTAGTTGACCCTCATATAGATGTTAGACCAGTAAAGGGACAGATAGATGATTTGATAGGTGAAATTAACCATCGAACCAAAAAGAAACAAAGAGTTTTAGTAACTACCTTGACTAAAAAGATGTCAGAGGATTTAACGGATTATTTAAAAGAAATGGGAATAAAAGTAAAATATATGCATTCTGATATAGATACTATGGAGAGAATGGAAATTATTAGAGACTTAAGGCTTGGTAAGTTCGATGTTCTTGTGGGTATAAACCTTTTAAGAGAAGGTCTTGACCTACCAGAAGTTTCACTGGTTGCTATATTAGATGCCGATAAGGAAGGATTTTTACGTTCAGAAACTTCATTAATACAGACTATAGGTAGGGCAGCTAGGAATTCTGAGGGAAAGGTTATAATGTATGCCGATAAAATTACCAAGTCTATGAAGTATGCTATAGATGAGACCAATAGAAGAAGAGAGATACAAGAGAACTATAATAAAGAACATGGAATTACTCCAAGGACCATTAATAAGCAAATAAGAAGTATTATTGAAGCAACAATTGTTGCTGAGGAAGAAGAAAAGTATGGTGCTAAGAAGGATAACAAGTTAAGCAGGGAAGAAGCACTTAAACTTATTGATAAGCTTGAATGTGAAATGAGGCAGGCTGCTGCAGATCTACAATTTGAAAGGGCTGCAGAGCTTAGAGATAAGATTGGAGAATTAAAGGAAAAAATTGATGATAATTAGACTTTTAGAACTCACTCTTAAGCTAAAAGGTTCAACTATAAGAAAAAACTTAGAATTGATTTGAGGTGAAATAGTGACTAAAGATTATATATATGTCAGGGGAGCCAAGGAGCATAATCTAAAGAATATCGATGTGAAGATACCAAGGGATAAGCTAGTGGTAGTAACTGGACTTAGTGGTTCTGGAAAATCATCCCTTGCTTTTGATACTATATATGCCGAAGGTCAAAGAAGATATGTTGAGAGTTTATCGGCATACGCTAGGCAGTTTTTAGGGCAGATGGAAAAGCCAAATGTAGAATATATTGAAGGGCTGTCTCCAGCCATATCTATAGATCAAAAAACCACAAGCAAAAACCCTCGCTCTACTGTTGGAACTGTTACGGAAATATATGACTATTTAAGATTGCTTTATGCAAGAACTGGTATTCCCCATTGTCCAGTATGTGGTGTAGAAATATCTCAACAAACTGTAGATCAAATAGTAGATAAAGTATTGGAATTGGAAGAAAGAACAAAAATACAAATTCTATCCCCTGTAATTAGAGGGAAAAAGGGAGAACATAAAAGGGAATTGGAGAGAATAAAGAAAGATGGTTTTGTTAGGGTAAGGATAGACGGAGAGATTAGAGAAATATTTGAAGATATCAAGCTGGAAAAAAATAAAAAGCATACAATTGAAGTTGTTATAGACAGGTTGATAGCTAAAGAAGGAATTCAAAAAAGGCTCAGCGATTCCATAGAAACAGCTTTAAAGCTGTCAGATGGTCTTGTTATTATTGATATAATTGATGGAGAAGACATGTTATTTAATACTAAATTTTCATGTCCAGAGCATGGTATTGGTATTGGGGAACTGGAGCCAAGGATGTTTTCCTTTAATAGTCCTTTTGGTGCATGTTCTTCTTGTAAGGGCTTGGGATATCTTTTAAAGGTTGACCCTGAACTAGTTATTCCTAATAAGCTATTATCAATTAGAGATGGTGCAATAGCCCCTATAGCAAATAGTGGAGAAGGAACCTATTATCATCAAATGATTGAAGCATTAGTAAAGGACCATAATGTAGATTTAGATACACCTATTATAGATTTGCCAAGGGAATTCATCGATGAGCTTCTATATGGGACAAAGGAAAGGACCATTGAATTCAACTATGAAAGTAAATATGGTTTCAGAAAATATAAGGCTCCCTTTGAAGGTATAATAAAAAATTTGGAAAGAAGATACAAAGAGACAAATTCTGATTATATAAGAAATAGGATAGAGGAATATATGAGTCTTAATGCCTGTGAAAAATGCAAGGGAGCAAGATTAAGCGATGAAGCCTTGGCAGTTACAGTAGGAGGCAAAAACATTTCTGAAGTTACAGATTTATCTGTTAGAAATGCAATGGAATTTTTTGAGAGTCTAAAGCTTGATACGAAAAGGGAAATTATAGCGGAACAAATACTTAAGGAAATAAAGGGGAGGCTTAAATTTTTATCTGATGTTGGGTTAGATTATCTAACATTATCTCGTTCAGCTGGCACCCTTTCTGGTGGAGAATCTCAACGTATAAGACTAGCTACTCAAATAGGGTCTGGGCTTGTAGGTGTGCTTTATATATTAGATGAACCTAGTATAGGATTACATCAAAGAGATAATGAAAGATTATTAAAGACTTTAAGAAATCTTACTGATATAGGAAATACTTTAATTGTAGTTGAACATGATGAAGACACGATATATGCTGCGGATCATATTATTGATATTGGTCCAGGTGCTGGTGAGCATGGGGGGCAAGTAATAGCTGAAGGCACTGTAGAAGAGATTAAAGAAAATGAAAATTCTATAACTGGACTATATTTAAGTGGTAAGAGAACAATTAAAGTTCCAGATAAAAGGATTAAGCCCAATGGAAAGAAGATAAAAGTCATTGGGGCAAAGGAAAATAATTTAAAGAAAATAGATGTAGAAATTCCATTAGGAGTATTTACTTGTGTTACAGGTGTTTCAGGTTCAGGCAAGAGTACATTGGTTAATGAAATACTTTATAAAAAAGTTGCAATGGAGCTTCATAAAGCAAAAAAGAAGCCAGGAAGACATAAGGATATAAAAGGAATTGAACATATTGATAAGGTCATAGATATTGACCAGTCTCCAATAGGAAGAACGCCTAGGTCAAATCCTGCAACCTATACAGGTGTTTTTGATTATATTAGAGATTTATTTGCAGAAGTTCCAGAAGCTAAAGTACGTGGATATAAAAAAGGAAGATTTAGCTTCAATGTAAAAGGGGGGAGATGTGAAGCCTGTAAAGGTGACGGAATAATTAAGATAGAAATGCATTTCTTGCCCGATGTTTATGTTCAATGTGATGTGTGTAAAGGAAAGCGATATAATAGAGAAACTTTAGAAGTTAAATATAAAGGTAAAACCATATCTGATGTACTTAATATGACTGTAGAAGAGGGTTTAGAATTTTTTGAGAATATTCCAAAGATAAAAAGAAAATTAGAAACTCTTTATGATGTAGGACTCGGTTATATTAGACTAGGACAGCCTTCGACTCAGCTTTCTGGAGGAGAAGCCCAAAGGATTAAATTAGCCACTGAATTAAGCAAAAGAAGTACAGGAAAAACATTATATATATTAGACGAACCTACAACTGGACTTCATATGGCTGATGTAGATAGATTAATACAACTGCTAAGACGTCTTGTAGATAGCGGCAATACTGTAGTAGTTATAGAGCACAATCTAGATGTTATAAAATCCTGTGATTATATTATTGATTTAGGGCCTGAAGGAGGAGACAGAGGAGGAAGGGTTGTAGCAACTGGAACTCCAGAAGAGGTAGCCGCTATAGAGACTTCCTATACAGGGCAATTTTTAAGTAGAGTACTATAAATTTAAGAGAAATCCTTTTAGTGGGATTTCTTTTTTTCTTGACAAATAAATATGTAAACTGCATAATAACCATATATAAAAATATTTAACTTAACTTCTTGTGCTAGTTAATTAAATTTTTTGTTTATAAAATACCTTAGAGAGTTTTAATATTTCATTTGAGTGATTTTTATAAACCTGTTTTCACCTTCAAAACAATATAAAAAAACAGGTTTATTACATGAGCGAAAAAGAAATATTAAAACTCTAGTGATATAAACTAGCACAATAGATTAAATTAAATGAATATATACAGTTTTATTAAGTCAATCTGGGGGAATTTTATGGAACAATATTTAGTAAAAAAAGTTTTAAATAACAATGTGATTTTGGTGCAGAAAAATTATCAAAATTATATTTTGGTTGGAAAAGGGATTGGTTTTGGTAAAGCAAAGGGAACCTTACTTAAAAATCTTTCAAATATTGAAGAAAGGTTTATATCTTTAAAAGGACTAGATGAGGATGAATATGAAAGTTTTATTACAACAGTAGATCCTAAAGTAATAGAAACAACCCAGAAAATTATTGAAATGCTTAAGAAGGAAATAAAAGAAAAATTAGATTCCCATGCCTATGTTGCATTAATTGATCATATAAATTTTGCTATAAAAAGACTAAAAGAAGGAATTAGTATCGTAAATCCGTTTTTATTTGAAATAAAACTTATGTATCCAGATGAATATGATTTAGCTGAAAAATCAGTAACAATATTAGAGGAAGATTTGCAAATAGATATTCCTGAAGCAGAAGTTGGTTTTTTAACTCTTCATATTTATGGAGTTAGAAAAGATAAAAATAAAAATGAAGCTTTAGAAAATTCAAAAATGATAAGTGAGATTTTAAAATTGGTAGAAAATAAATTAAAAGTGAAATTAGAGAAAAATTCTTTTATCTATAGAAGATTCGTTATGCATTTAATAGGCATAATAGATAGAGTGAAAAACAAGAAATATGATGGAAATGAATTTATGCAAAAGCTCCAAAATGACCTCCAATCAGAATTTAATATAGCATATTATATAGTCAGAATTATGGAAAAAACATTGAAGACTAAAATACCAGATGCTGAAATGGGTTATATAGCCCTTCATCTATATAAAATAAGGCAATGAAGAAATATTTACTAAAATATTATAAAAATTGATAATAAAATATTGATAAAGAAAACGTTTTATGTTAAAATTAATTTGTATGGAAACTACATGAATTTACATGTAACTGATTCGATCAGGCATGAGTAAAAGATTTCGATAAAACATGTGATTGTTTTATCCTTTTTACTCATGCCTTTTTATTATTATATAAATTTAAAAGCCCTTTAAGTGATAAATCATATAGTTTATTTTGGGTACTTATGGGAATGACCATAAAAGCTTGTAACTTGGAGACTGCAACTATAATTAGAAGGAGAGATTCAAATGTTCAAAGGAACATTACAAAGCTCTAGTGAAGAAACTATTGCTATTAAAGACAATGATGACAAGTTATCTTCAAAAGTTTTAAAGTTACAGGATTTAGCAACAGATGTCTTAGATGCCTTAGGTGGAAAAAAGAACATTATAAATTTAGATGCATGTATTACTCGGCTGAGAATTAGTGTAAATAACATAGATGCAGTAGATAAAAAGCGTATTATAGCCTTAGGTGCTGGAGAAGTATTGGAAATAGGCAATAAAATACAAGCTTTATTTGGGACTACATCAAATGAACTTAAAGAACAAATTAAAAAAATAATTTATGAAGATAAAACCTCTAAGGCTGAAGAAATAGTTAAAGAAGAAAAGGAATTTATTAAAGAAGTTAATGGTGAGGATTTATTTGTTGCACCATTGAGTGGAAAACTATTATCTTTAGAATATGTACCCGATGATATGTTTTCCAAGAAATTAATGGGTGAAGGATTTGCAATTGATCCAGCCGATGGTGAAGTTGTATCACCTGTAAATGGCAAGATAGAAACGCTTTTTCCCACAAAACATGCAATTGGGATTATATCAGAAAATGGGCATAAAATTTTGATTCATTTTGGTATTGATACAGTAAATCTTAAAGGTAGGGGCTTTAAGCCCCTTGTTAAACAAGGTGATATTGTTAAGGTAGGTCAACCAATACTTAGTGTTAATTTAATAGAGGTTAAGGCTAAGGCAACTTCTATCATTACACCCATAATTTTTACAAATCTTTTGCAGGAAGAGAAATTATTTTTTAAGATGGGATTAGATGTGAAGGCTGGACAAGGACAAATAATAAATATTAAATAAGGAAATTGCATAATACATTTAAAGAATTTTGGAGTAGAAAATGTAGTATAGAGAGTCAAGAAAGCTATCTGCATATTGTATTTCAAAATTATTAGTGTTAATTATGCAAGTTTCTCAAATAAATAAAAGGAGAGGATTATGCATGAAAAAAAATGTTAAAATTATTAATGAAAGTGGTCTACATGCGAGACCAGCAGCAGTTTTTGTAAAGTCAGCATCTCAATTTAAATCTGATATCAATATTGAATTAAATGGTTCAATTTTTAATGCCAAATCTATTATGAACATATTGAGTTTAGGGGCAAAAAAAGGTGATGAAATAACCATTGTAGCCGATGGCCCCGATGAAAAGGAAGCGATAGATTGTTTAGTTAATTTAATAGAATCAAAATTTGGTGAAGAGTAGGAGGAACTAATATGATCATCGGCACAGGAGTTTCTCCAGGAATTGCAATAGGAAAGGCGTTATTGATAAAAAATGAAGAGATAGATATACAAAAAAAACAAATCGAAAATATTGAAATAGAAAAAAATAGATTTATCGAAGCCATAAACAAATCAAAAAAAGAACTAATTAGTATTAGAGACAAAGCTTTAAAAGAGCTTGGTAAGGAAAAGTCTGCAATATTCGATGCACATCTAATGATACTAGAAGACCCAGAGGTTGTTGAAAGTACATTAAAAAAAATTGATGACGAAAAAGTTAATGCTGAATATGCTTTTAAACAAATTTCTGAACAGTACATAATAGTTTTTAAATCAATGGACAATGAATATATGAGGGAACGAGCATCTGATATTAGAGATGTTTCAAGTAGAGTTATAAAAAATATTTTAGGAATCAAAATCACTGATCTTTCTATGCTAGACGAAGAAGTAATTCTAGTGGCCCATGATTTAACTCCTTCAGAAACAGCTACTATGGATAAGAAAAAAGTTTTAGGATTTTTAACAAATATAGGAGGAAGAACATCCCATACTGCAATAATGTCGAGAACCCTTGAAATACCAGCAGTTGTAGGGCTTAAGAATATAACTGAAAAACTAGAAGATGGAGATTTTGTTATATTTAATGGGGAAACAGGAGAAGTAATGATTAATCCAAATCAACAGAAAATCCAGCGTTATAAAGAATTAAAACATATCTATGAAAAAGAAAAAAAAGAATTAGAAGCTTTAAAGGGACAAAAAAGTATAACCAAAGATGGTAGAATAGTAGAGCTTGCAGGAAACATAGGAACTCCAAATGATATAGAAGGACTTCTAAACAATGATGCCGAGGGAGTTGGACTGTATAGAACAGAATTTATATATATGGATAGACCATCTCTCCCAACAGAGGAAGAACAGTTTAATGCATACAAAGAAGTACTAGAGTCCATGAATCCAAAGCCAATAGTAATAAGAACATTGGATATAGGCGGAGATAAAGAACTTTCATACCTAAAGTTTGATGAGGAAATGAACCCCTTCTTAGGGTATAGAGCCATTAGACTTTGTTTAGATAAGAAGGATATATTTAAGACACAGCTAAGGGCACTTCTAAGGGCTAGTGTTTACGGAAATTTAAAAATAATGTTTCCTATGATCTCAAGCTTAGAGGAGCTTTTAGCGGCTAAACGAATACTTGATGAAGTCAAATGCGATTTAGAAAAAGATAAAATAGCCTATTGTCAAAATATAGAAGTTGGGATGATGATTGAGGTACCTTCAGCTGCATTAATAAGTGATATATTAGCAAAGCATGTAGATTTCTTTAGTATAGGAACTAATGATTTAATTCAATATACAACTGCGGTAGATAGGATGAATGAAAAAATTCATCATTTGTACAATCCATTTAATCCTGCTGTATTAAGACTCATAAAGATGACAATTGATAATGGACATAAAGAAGGAATCTGGGTTGGAATGTGTGGAGAAATGGCTGGAGATAAAAGGATGATACCTATTCTTTTAGGATTAGGGCTAGATGAATTTAGTATGAGTCCGATTTCTATTTTGCCAGCAAGAAAACTAATAAGGAAATTAAAGTATGAGGATATGAAAGACCTTGCAAGTAAAGTAGTGAATATGAGTAGTGCTGAAGAAATAAAGGCATATATAGAAAAAATCCTTTTTTAAAAATTCTATTGTTTAAGTATCTATATTATGTTACAATAATAAAAGATAAAAAGATAAAAATTGAATATTTTTACAAAGTACATAGGTGCCCTTTATAGGGATAATAGGGAAGCTCGGTGAAAATCCAGCACAGCCCCCGCTACTGTAAATACTACTGGTAAATTATTATGCCACTATTGAGCACTCAATATTACCAATATTTTATAAATATCTATAGATAGATAAATATTGATGATATTGAATGTTAGATGGGAAGGCAATTTATCGGGATGATGTATGAGTCAGGAAACCTGCCTATATATTTATATTTAATGCTTCGGTGGGAAGTTGTTAATGTATATTATGGATCGATACATTGTTAAAAATCTAGCCCACGGCTAGATTTTTTTGGTTGAAAATTCAAAAAATATTTAAAAAATTTGTAATATAGAATTTAAATCAAAGAAAAGAACTTCAATAGTTTTAATTATAGGGAGGATATATGGATCAAGCTACTATATTAATAGTTGATCAAGTAAAGATTAGAAGGAAAAAACATCTAAATATTGGAATACTTCTTTTTTTAATAACAATAGCCATAATTGTTGTGTCTATAGGCTTAGGAAAGGCAGAAATATCTATAAAGGATATAATAAGCATAATAGTTGGGAAAATAACTGTGAATCCAAACTTATATAGCCATATTAAGCCCTATAAAGTTGCTATTGTTTGGGATATAAGATTGCCAAGGATACTCATTGGAGTAATAGTGGGTACAGGTCTTGCAGTTGCAGGGACGGTATTTCAATCACTACTAATGAATCCGCTAGCTGATCCATATACTATTGGGGTATCCACAGGAGCTGCCTTTGGAGCTTCATTGATTATATATATTAATCTTTTTTTATCAAATATACAAATTCCCATAACTCCCTTTGCTTTTTTAAGTGCATTTATTACTTTGATTTTAGTTTTAAAGATAGCAAATAGAGAAGGAATAATAAAATCCAGCAATCTTATTATAGCAGGAATTATAGTAAGCTCTATTTTATCTGCTGGTATAAGCTTTTTAAAGAATGCTGCTGGAGAAGAGGTTTCAGCTATTATTTTTTGGCTTATGGGTAGCCTAGCATCAAGAACATGGACCCATGTTTTGATTTCTGCTCCGATTATATTAATTTCAGTTATTATATGCACATATTATTCAGATGATTTGAATTTACTATGTCTAGGAGAAAAGGACGCAAGAAGCCTAGGAGTAAATACAAATAAGATGAGAAAGATATTTCTAATAATAGGTGCAATAATAACAGCAGTATGTGTATCAGTAAGTGGTATCATAGGTTTTATAGGACTAATTATTCCGCATTTATTGAGATTCTCTGTTACTTCAAATAATAGAGTTTTGATTCCTCTGTCAGGATTATTGGGAGGAGTTATACTAGTATTAGCCGATAATATTTCTAGGGTATTATTTGCAGCGGAGATTCCAGTTGGAGTTTTAACTACCTTATTAGGAGGTCCATTTTTTATATATATCTTTATAAAGAAAAACAAATATATACAGTAGTAATCAAATTAAAGGTGGCCTTTATGTTTATAATAGAAAATTTAGATTTCAGTTATGGATCAAAAAAAATACTCAATGATATCAATTTAAAGATTAAAAAAGGTATTTTCATGTCTATTATTGGACCTAATGGATCTGGTAAGACGACATTGATTAATCTAATAAATGGTATGAATACAAATTATTCAGGGAATATAAGGTATTTAGATAAAGACTTATTTGAATACAGTATTGAAGAAAAGGCTAAGAATTTTTCTATTATTAGTCAAAGAAGTGCAATTGATTTTCCATTTACATGTATGGAAATAGTGATGATGGGTAGAAACCCATATAAGAATAGATTAAATTCACTAAGTGAAAAGGATTTAGGAATAGTTATAGATGTGATGAAAAAAACAGATACTTTTAAGTTTGCAAACTCATTAATTACAGAAGTAAGTGGTGGAGAACTACAAAGAATTATTTTAGCTAGGGCTTTAGCACAAAATCCTAGGGTACTTTTTTTGGATGAAGCATTTTCTGCTATGGATATATCCTATAAAATAAATGCAATAAGATTAATTAAAAAACTTGTTAAGGAAGAAGGGCTAACAGTAGTTTCAGTCATGCATGACATAAATGTTGCCTATAAATTTAGTGATGAAGTATGTGCATTAAAGCAGGGTAAGGTTCAAGGCTTTGGAAATCCTAAAGAAATCATTACTGAAAGCTTTGTCTATGATGTTTTTGACGTTGAAGTTGAGAAGATTAATGATAAAGGCTTTTTTGTCAAGGTATAAAAGAATGTTTGAGGGGGAATAAAAATGAGAAAAATATTGATGGTGTTGTTGGTAGCTATATTAGTAATTGGAAGCTTTACAGCATGTACAACTAAAGCTGATTCGTCAGCAAAGGCTAATGCTGAAGAAAATAAAGAAGCAGGTGATAAAAAAGTGGAAAAAGACCCAAATAAAAAGGCTATATTAGTTGTTAGCTTTGGTACAAGTTATGCTGATACAAGAAAGGTGACAATAGAGGCATGTGAAGAAAAAATTGCTAAAGCATTTCCAGAGTATGATGTAAGGAGAGCCTTCACATCACAAATTATTATAGACAAGTTAAAGAAAAGAGATAATATTATAGTAGATAATCCTACAGAAGCCTTTACTAAATTAAGGAATGAAGGATTTTCAAAGGTATATGTTCAGCCATTACATGTTATAAATGGTGCAGAATATGATGATTTAGTAAATGAAGCCCGTGTCTTTGAAGAGGAGTTTGACAAGTTGGTACTTGGAAGACCTTTATTAACTAGTATTGATGATTATAGAAAGGTAGTTGCGGCTTTATCTGAAGAAATGCCAGAAAGAGCTGATAATGAAGCAGTAGTATTTATGGGACATGGCACTCACCATGATGCTAATGCAGCCTATGCATGCTTAGATTATGTATTTGAAGATGAAGATGAAAAAAATGTATTTGTTGGAACTGTAGAAGGATTTCCAGAGCTAGATACAGTAATAAAGAAGCTTGAGAAAAATAATATTGAAAAAGTAACGCTAATGCCTTTAATGCTTGTTGCAGGGGATCATGCTCAAAATGATATGGCTGGTGATGAAGAAGATTCATGGAAGATGATACTTAAAGGGAAAGGGTATGAAGTTGATACAATACTTCGTGGTTTAGGTGAATTCTCTAAGATTCAGGATTTATATATCGAACATTTAAAAACGGCTATTGAAGGAGAAACACATTAATCAAGTACGGTGCTTAGTATAAGGCACCATGCAGTAAGGGAATCGTTATAGAATAAATTTATAAGGCTTAGTAGGCTTAGTAATATATACTAAGCCTTATAATATTTTAGAATAAAGGAGGAAAAATGGAATGTTTCATAAGAAAATAGCAATACTTATATGTACCTTAATCTTAGTTGTTTCTCTAGGTGCATGCACCAGTAATAACCAAATGGTTTCTTCTAAAGATAGCCAAGAAGCTGTAAATACAGAATATGAAATAAGCTTTATAGATGATATGGGTGAAGAAATAAAGCTTAAAGAGCCTTGTAAAAGAATTATTTCATTATATTCAGCCCATACAGAAAACCTCTTTTCGCTTGGGCTAGATGATGAGATTATTGGAGTTGGTAAATCAGATATCTATCCTGTAGCTGCTCTTAAAAAAGACGTATATGACTATAAGTCTGATCCAGAAAAGGTTATTGCAGCTCAACCAGATTTAGTATTAATAAGACCCTTTATAAATAGAAAAAATCCAGATTTTGTTGAAACAATTAAAAAAACAGGAATTACAGTTGTTTCTCTGTATCCAGATAGTTTTGAAAAATTTGATGATTATATATTAAAGCTGGGAAAGCTAACGGGAAAAGATGAGAGGGCAGAAGAGCTGCTTACGGAATTCTATCAAAATATCAATAATATAACGGAAAAAACTAAGGATATTGAACAAAAGATGACTGTATATTTTGAGTCATCAGAGAATGATTATAGAACAGTAACCCTTGATTCAATGCCTGCAAAGGCCATTGAATATGCTGGAGGAATAAATATAGCAGATGATGTAAAACCAATTCAAGAAGGAAGCTCTATTGCCCCATATGGTATAGAAAAGATACTTGAAAATGCTGATAAAATAGATGTTTTTATTTCTCAAAGAGGTGTTATGAATGCAGGAGGGAATTACCATTCTATAATCATAAGGCCAGGATTTGATGCAATCAAAGCTGTACAAAATGATAGGGTTTATGTAATTAATCAAAAAATAATCTCTAGCCCAACCTTTAGATATTATAAAGGGGTAAGAGAAATTGCAAGGATGATGTATCCTGAGATTTTTGATAATATAGAAGTATATAAATCAGATGATAAGATAACTAGAAGAGAGATGGCTGAGTTAATAGTTAAATTTACTCATAAGGGGATATATGTACCTACATCTAAATACTATAAAAAACCTCATAAAGGCCATACCTATGGCTTCTTTGAAGATGTGAAATGGACTGATAAGTATTATGACTATATTGAGACAGCTGTTATGTCAGGATATATGGAAGGATTTAAAGAAGACAATAAAGAATATTTTTATCCTAATAAAACTGTGACTAGAGATGAATTTGCAAAGATATTGTATTTAATCGGAGATTTTAAAGCTAATAATAAAAATACAAAGATTCTGGATTTAGATAAAGCCCAAAACCAAAAAATAATTCAGGTACTTGTTGATAACAATATATTAGAATGTAAGGATGGCTACTTTAAACCTAATGAAGAGATTACGTGTAATGAAGCAGTAGATATATTAAATAAAATAAAAGATATAAAATAAAAATTTAATTTATTGGCTTGGCAGGTTGGTTTAGTAGAAAGAATAGTATAGAGTTTTGATATATATCCATAGGATATGGTATAGAAACAAAAAAGCCGCAGATGCGGCCTTTAGCTATCAACAATTATTCCTCTAATTTTATTTTCTTTGTTAACAACCATGCCAGCTATATCACCTATTTTTAAATCTTCAAAATCTAGATTTATCTTTTTATTATTTCTTTTAAGTATAATTATGACATTTTCAGCCACCTTTAGGTCTTTATCCTCATAAACAGTATTATCATCAATATGCTGATATATGTTGACAGTCATTTTTTCTTTATTAATATATAGTATTTCTCCATATACAAACCTTTCACCCTCTAAGGGATTAGCTTCTTCAAAATCTTTATAGGAAAAAAGTGAAAGGTTATTATGCTCATTATCCCATGTAACCATTGAATTTAAAGCTTCACAAATGGATTTTATAGGCATATAGACCCTGTTATCATATATGAAGGGTTCTTCTTCTAATTTTAATTCTTCATTGTTCACTAATATTTTTATATTCCTATAAAACACCTTGATTTCCTTGAAATTTTCAGCAGAAAATACAGCTAAAGTTGATAAAAAGAAAAGGAAAACAATGATTAAAATATACTGCTTATTTTTTTTAATCATATTAATTTATACCCCCTAATTGTGTTTTTAAGGAGTATAAGCAAGATCAGCAAAAAGTATACAAAAAAGATGACAATATATTGTCATCTTTTTTGTTTCCTAGAAAAAGTTTAAACTAAACTTTAAAGACTCAATGTCCTATTAAGTTTTATTATATATAAATTTTATCGTAGTCTTAATTACCCTAGCTGATTAATGAATCTAAAACCTACTTTGAAGATTGAAGAAAACATAGATTGTAAGAAATAGATAGTGATTAGAACAATAATACAAGCTAAAAAACCTTTAACTCTAGGCGAGACGACGGCAGGCTTGTCACTAGACATACGCAAAAACCACACTCCTTAATGTAATTATCTTTATTAATATAAAAAACAAAATTATTTTATTAATATAATTTTACCATATTTTATAGGAAATTAAAAGTATTTGAAATTAAATGTTAAAATACTTGAGATATACTTAAAGGTTAAATAGCTATAATGCTGATATTTTCAATTCTTACATTTAATTTATTTTTTTAAATTTAATTTTTTTAGATTCTAAAAATGCAGCTATAGGCTTAATTCTTTCATTAGGTATATAGCCTTCAATTACACCGCTATTATTATATAATGATAATCTCAAATAGTTATTATGAATGGAATATTGTTGTATATCATAGTAAGGATAAAAACCAGAATGATTAAATATTTCAGGATTTAAAGGAATATCAATCCTAAAATCCATTCCTCGAATTAGTATTCCATCGGTCATGAAGTAAATTTTAGTATACTTGTAGCTAATAAAAGGTATTATTTCTATTATCACTATCCATACTAAGAGATTTATCATACTCCCTATAGTTATATTTGATGATAAATTTTTTGAAGCTATTACAGGCCACATAAATAATAAAATTATGGCAATATATGAGATAACTCTACTATATAACTTTGATTTCTTCATATTTATAGAAAAGAAAACTTTATCCTTGATGTAATGTTTAGAAGTTAAAATAGCTCGATATAAGAATTGAATAAGGGAAAAAACAACTACAAATAGTAAAAATAGTATATTAGGAAATACTATTTCAATGTTTTGACCCAATGCGTCAAGATTAAGGCTTGGAACAACAAAGCTAAGTAAGGATATAACAGTCATAAAGGCAATTACAAAATTAATACTTCTTTTAGTGTTATTCAATTTAATCAACTCCCAATTTATTTCCTCATTTATCTATATTGTATAATTATATTAGATTTTAAAATATTAATCAATTTTGATAAAATATAAAGTATCAAAAATAATTTAGAGGTGCATAAGTATATGTTTAATATAAAGGAACAATTAAAGAAACTGCCGGAAAAACCTGGTGTATATATTATGAAGGATGAAATGGGAGATATTATTTATATTGGAAAGTCTAAATCTCTTAAGAATAGAGTAAGTCAATATTTCCATTCCTCAAAAAGTCACCCGCCTAAGGTGTTGGCTATGGTAAAATGTATTAAGGATTTTGAGTATATAATTACTGATACAGAAGTTGAAGCATTGATTTTAGAAGCAAATTTAATAAAAAAGCATAAGCCTAGGTACAATATTGCACTTAAGGATGATAAAAATTACCCATATATTAAGGTTACAATAAAGGATAAATATCCAAGAGTAATAAAAACAAGAAAAATAATTAAAGACAATGCAAGATATTTTGGACCTTATATAAGTGTAGATGCAGTAAATAAGACCTTAGAGACCATAGAAGAGTTATTTCCCTTAAGGAAATGCAATAGAAACTTAGAAACTAATAAGGAAAGACCCTGCTTGAACTTCCATATAAAGAAGTGTCTAGGACCATGTAATGGAGGAATAACCCATGAAGAGTATATGGAAATAGTAAAACAAATACTACTTCTCCTTGGAGGCAAACATGAAATATTAATGGATGAGCTTAAAGAGAGAATGTTAAAGGCATCTGAGGAATTAGACTTTGAAACAGCAGCTAAATATAGGGATAGAATAAATGCTTTAAATAATTTACTTGAAAGGCAAAAAATATTCTCAACCTCAGATGTAAATCAAGATTATATTTCTATGGCTAGAAGTTTAGATAGGTCATGTGTTATGGTTTTCTTTATACGAAATGGCAAATTGATTGGTAGAGAGCAACATATCTTAGAGGAAACCCAAGATATAGAAAGATCAGAAATATTAAGCACATTTGTAAAACAATTTTATTCTAGGACAGCCTTTGTCCCTAAGGAAATAATGATGGATGAAATAATTGATGATGTAGAACTAATTGAAAGCTGGTTATCACAAAAAAGAGGAAGTAAAGTTACAATAAAGCAACCAATAAGGGGAGAAAAAAGAAAACTCATTGAACTAGTTCATCGAAATGCATTAGAATACTTAACAAAGTTTGAAGAAAAGATTAACAATGAAAAGAAGTATAGTGAGACAGCCTTAAATCAACTTAAGGAATTGCTTAGCTTGAGCAATACTCCGAGACGTATTGAGGCCTATGACATTTCAAATATTTATGGTGTGTTTTCAGTAGGCTCAATGGTAGTTTTCGAAAATGGAAAGCCATTAAATAGTGGCTATAGAAGATTTAAAATAAAGACAATTGAAGGACCTAATGATTATGGGAGTATGCAAGAAGTATTATATAGAAGGTTTAAAAGAGGTGTTGAAGAAAAGCAGATGCTTAACGACCAAGGATTATCCTATATTGAAGGAAAATTTTCTTTTTTTCCCGATTTAATACTAGTAGATGGAGGTAAAGGTCAGGTTAAAGCTGTCAAGGAAGTACTTTCTGCTTTAAATGTCAATATTCCTGTAGCAGGAATGGTAAAGGACGATAAGCATAGAACAAAGGGCATAATATATGAAAACATAGAGCTATCTCTTGATAAACGTAGTCATGCATTTAAATTAATCGCTAGAATTCAAGATGAAGTTCATAGATTTGCCATAACTTACCATAAAACAATAAGAGACAAGTCATTAATTCAATCTGTACTGGATGAAATACCTGGAATAGGGAAAAAAAGAAAGCAGGAGCTGTTAAAGCATTTCCGCTCTATAGAAAACATAAGAAAGGCTTCCATAGATGAATTACAGGATGTTGAAGGCATGAATGAAAAATTAGCAAGAAGTGTATATGATTTTTTTAGGAAAGTAAAAAATTAGGATTAGAACTGAGATTGTAGTATTAATTTACCTCGTAAAGCTAGTTCCTAGCGAGGGAGTTTTAATATTTCCTTTTCGTTCATGTAATAAACCTGTTTTTCTTATATGATTTTAAAGGAAAAAACAGGTTTATAAAAATCACTCAAATGAAATATTAAAACCCCCTAAGGTATTTTAAAACAGAAAATCTTATTTACTAGCCCAATGGGTTAATTTATGTTTTCTAAAAGGAAAAGTATATTAATGTATACTTATTGTAGGTTCTAAGCCTTAGCTAACAAAAAAACATATTATAAAACTATATAGGTGGTGTATGTGTTGAAAAAGATAGCTATTAAGAAATTAATGAAGGATCTAAAGCTTGAAGTTATCAGTAATTGGAAGGATGATGGAAGAGAAATATCTACTAGTGAAGTCAATAGAGTAGGATTACCCTTAGCTGGATATTTTGAAAATTATGGGTTTGATAGAGTACAAATTATTGGAAAAGCTGAATGGAGCTATTTTTCTGGGCTGTGTGACAAGTTCAAAAGAGCAAGGGCTAAGGAATTGATGAAAAGAAATATACCTTGCTTAGTTATAACAAGAGGTTTAAATGTTCACGCTGAACTACTTGAAGAAGCTGAAAAAAACAACATACCCATTTTTGGAACAAATTTACCAACTTCAAGATTTGCAAGTAGAGCAATATCATATCTTGAACATGAATTAGCTCCAACCACAACATTACATGGTGTTTTAATAGAAGTTAATGGAATTGGCATATTAATTTTTGGAGAAAGTGGTGTTGGAAAATCAGAAACTGCTTTAGAACTGGTTAAAAGGGGCCATAGACTTATAGCTGATGACGCTGTTGAAATTAAAAAGGTTGACGAATATACCTTGATTGGTACTGCTCCTGAAATAATAAAGCATTTTCTAGAGATAAGAGGAATAGGTATTTTAGATGTTGCAAAGCTTTACGGTATGGGAGCAGTAAGAGATAAAAAAACTATTAACTTAGTAGTACAGCTTGATACAAATGAATCTAATGTCTATGATAGATTAGGAATAGATGAAGAATATATTGAAATTTTAGGAGTAAATGTTTCAAAGCTGACTATTCCTGTTAGGCCAGGAAGAAATCTTGCTGTAATAATAGAAGCCGCAGCTAGGAATCATCGTCAAAAAGAAATGGGCTACAATGCGGCTGAAGAGTTAAATATTAGATTGATTAAGCAAAATTCTTCAAAATAATTATGAAAAAAATAGGAACTGCGATTATTATGGCTGGCGGTAAAAGCTCAAGATTGGGTTTTGATAAACAGCTTATTAGAGTTGGAGAAAATTATCTTATAGATATAATCATTGATAATCTATATAAATTCTTTGATGAGATTATCATAGTTACTAATAAAAATAGGACCTATAATAATAAAAACATAATAGTAATGGAAGATGAAATAAAGAATGTAGGACCTTTAGGAGGACTATATGTAGGATTAAAGAAGTCTACAAGTATATATAGCTACGTTATCGCATGTGATATGCCATATATAAACAATGGTTATATAAAATATATGACAAATATTATAAAAAAACAAAAGGTAGGATATGCGTTAATAACACAGTTTGGGCAGTGGATTGAACCCTTTAACGCCTTCTACTCAAGGGGTATTGTAAAATATATAGAGGAACATTTAAATAGGGGGCAAAGAAGTATACATTCCCTTATGAAAAAATTAGAGGTTACTTATATTAATGAGAAGACAGCAAGACGTTTCAGTCCTAATTGGGAGATGTTTTACAATATTAATACTAAAGAAGAATTAGATGAGTACCTTACTTTTAAGTTTTAGTATGCCATAATATTCTATAATTCCATTAATATCAAATATATTGTAATAACAAAAATTAAATGTTATAATCATAACGACGGAGCAAAAATTACGACATAAATTGACAAAACATAAACAAAATTACAAACTCCCTATATACATTTCACTTATGTATACAATAATATAAATATATTTTATAACTATAATTGATTTTTTATACCAATATATAGTAAAATGTATACGATGGAGGGAGATATTATTTAATATTTAACTAAGAAAGGAGACGTGACATGGCTAAGAATATTTTAACAAAGGAAAACTTCGATAAACTTAACGAAGTAATCGAGGCCAACAAAGGAAGAAAAGGTGCTTTAATGCCAGTACTTAATGAAGCTCAAAACATATTTGGAGCTGTACCACTAGAAGTACAAAAAGTTATTTCAAAGGGATTAAACATACCAGTGGCAGAGATTTATGGTGTGGTAACATTTTATTCACAATTTTCACTTGAACCAAAGGGAGAATATATAATAGGTGTATGTCTAGGAACTGCTTGCTATGTAAAGGGTGCGCAGGCTATAATTGATAGGATAAGTAAAGAGATAAATGTAGAGATAGGTGGGACATCTCCTGATGGTAAGTTTACATTGGAAGCTACAAGATGTATCGGAGCATGTGGTCTTGCTCCAGTATTAACAATTAATGAAGATGTATACGGAAAATTAGTAGAATCTGATGTTCCCGACATATTGAAAAAGTACTAATTTGATATTTAACAAACTAATATGCTGGAAAACATTTGCCTAGGCAAATAGAAATTTAACTGTTCTAGAGAACATATCATAATCCAGATATTAATATTTTTTAAAAACTGTTTAGGGAGGTTAAAATATGAAATCATTAGCAGAACTAGCTAAGATAAGGGAAGAAGCCCTAAAAAAGGTAGATATTAGAAAAGAAAGAAAAGGTACAAGAATAGTGGTTGGTATGGCAACATGTGGAATATCAGCAGGAGCAAGACCAGTATTAACAGCGTTATTAGAAGAAGTTAAGAAGAGAAATCTTGGAGATGTAGAAGTAGCACAAACAGGATGTATAGGAGTATGTAAACTAGAGCCGATAGTAGAAGTATATAAAGAAGGCGAGGAAAAGGTAACATATGTGGCTATGAATCCTGAAAAAGCAAGAAAAGTAGTAGCAGATCATATAGTGAACGGGAAGGTAGTAGCAGAATATACAATTGGAGCGTATGAAAAGTAATTATATTTTTAAATATAGATTTTTTAAAGCTAGGTTAAGGATATCTAATGAGTTGAATTATTAAGTCAGGTTAGGGTAAAGAAAAGGCAGGAGTTTTGCTTAAGGTTTATAGCTGACATTCAATCTTAGCATTTTAACCCTATGAATGGATGAATAAGACTAAAGGGAGGTAAAAAAATGGAATTATATAGATCACACGTACTGATCTGTGGAGGAACAGGATGTACATCATCAGGATCTAATGACATAGAAGAAAAATTTAAAAAAGAATTAGAAAAACATGACCTTACAAAGGAAGTGAAAATAGTAAAAACAGGGTGTTTTGGACTTTGTGAAGCAGGACCCATAGTTATAGTATACCCAGAAGGAGCATTTTATAGTCATATAAAATTAGAAGATGTAGAAAGAATTACAGAGGAGCATTTATTAAAGGGAAGAATAGTTAAGGACTTATTATATAAAGAAGCAGTTGAAGAAGATACAATAAAATCTTTAAATGAAGTAGAATTTTACAAGAAGCAAAGAAGGGTAGCCCTAAGAAACTGTGGAGTTA
Organism: Paramaledivibacter caminithermalis DSM 15212; assembly: GCF_900142245.1. GTDB lineage: Bacteria > Bacillota > Clostridia > Peptostreptococcales > Caminicellaceae > Paramaledivibacter > Paramaledivibacter caminithermalis. Next base: position 110,641 of record NZ_FRAG01000004.1, read on the forward strand.
TAAATCCTGAAAATATAGATGAATATATTGCAATGGATGGATATAGAGCATTAGGTAAAGTATTAACAGAAATGACTCCAGAAGATGTAATAAAAGAAGTTGAAGCATCAGGATTAAGAGGTCGTGGGGGTGGAGGATTCCCTACAGGACTTAAGTGGAAATTTGCATACGGTTCAAAGGATGACCAAAAATATGTAGCATGTAATGCTGACGAAGGTGATCCAGGTGCATTTATGGATAGAAGTGTGCTTGAAGGTGACCCCCATGCAGTAATAGAAGCCATGGCAATAGCGGGATATGCAATAGGAGCAGATCAAGGATATATATATGTTAGAGCTGAATATCCTATAGCAGTAAAAAGACTTGAAATAGCTATTAATCAAGCAAAGGAATATGGATTACTCGGAAAAGACATATTTGGAACAGGCTTTAACTTTGACCTAGAAGTAAGACTAGGAGCAGGTGCTTTTGTGTGTGGAGAAGAGACCGCTCTTTTACAATCAATTGAAGGAAAACGTGGTATGCCAAGACCAAGACCACCATTCCCAGCAGTAAAGGGGCTTTGGGGCAAGCCAACATTACTTAACAATGTTGAGACCTATGCCAATATACCACAAATCATATTGAATGGAGCAGAGTGGTTTGCATCAATCGGAACTGAAAAATCAAAGGGAACAAAGGTATTTGCCCTTGGTGGAAAGATAAATAATACAGGATTAGTGGAAATTCCAATGGGAACAACACTAAGAGAAGTAATATATGAAATAGGTGGTGGAATACCAAACGGTAAGAAGTTCAAGGCGGTACAAACAGGTGGACCATCTGGTGGATGTATAACTGCTGATCATTTAGATACACCTATTGATTATGATAACCTTATAGCCCTTGGATCAATGATGGGTTCAGGCGGTATGATTGTAATGGACGAAGACAATTGTATGGTAGATATTGCCAGATTTTTCTTAGATTTTACAGTAGATGAATCCTGTGGCAAATGTACTCCATGTAGGGAAGGTACAAAGAGAATGTTAGAAATTCTTGAGAAGATTACAGATGGTAGAGGGGAGCCAGGAGATATCGAAAAATTAGAAAACCTTGCTCACACAATCAAGTCAGCTTCATTATGTGGACTTGGACAAACAGCGCCAAACCCTGTACTTTCAACATTACAGTATTTTAGGGACGAATATGAAGCTCATATATATGAAAAGAGATGTCCAGCAGGAGCATGTAAATCATTACTACAATATATAATTACAGATGCATGTAAGGGATGTACATTATGTGCTAAAGCATGCCCAGTGGGATGTATAAGTGGAGAAGTTAAGAAAGTCCATGCAATAGATCAGGATAAATGTATTAAGTGTGGAGCTTGTATGGAAAAATGTCCGTTCAACGCTATTATAAAGAAATAGTATCGGTAAATCTATTGGATAAGGAGAGGTGAAAAATGGAAAAAGTGACTTTAACCATAAATGGTATGCAGATCCAAGTACCAAGTAATTATACAGTACTAGAAGCTGCTAAGGAAGCTGGAATAGATATTCCTACACTTTGTTTTTTAAAGGATATTAATGAAGTAGGTGCATGTAGAGTATGTTTAGTAGAAGTAGAGGGAGCAAAATCTTTACAGGCGTCATGTGTTCTTCCTGTTAGAGATGGAATGGTTGTAAGGACAAATACTAAAAATGTTAGAGAAACTGTTAAAACTACTGTAGAATTAATATTAGCAAACCATAACAGAGAATGTTTAACATGCTTTAGAAATGGAAATTGTGAGCTTCAAAGATTGTCTGAAGAATTAGGTATAGAGGAAGTATCATTCCAAGGAGAAAAGAGAGTTGGGACTGTAGATGATTTATCTCATTCAATAGTGAGAGATTCTAGCAAATGTATTCTTTGTGGAAGATGTGTTAATGTATGTAAAAAGGTTCAGGAAATTGGAATACTAGACTTTACAAATAGAGGATTTAATACTGAAGTTGCACCAGCCTTTGGTAAGAGTATGGCTGATGCACCATGTATATACTGTGGACAATGTATAGTGGCATGTCCAGTTGCAGCATTAAGAGAAAAGACAGATATGGAAAGAGTATGGGATGCCATAGAGGATCCAGATACCCATGTTATAGTTCAAACTGCACCAGCAGTTAGAGCAGCCCTAGGAGAAGTATTTGGATTACCGATAGGAACTAGAGTAACTGGTAAAATGGTAGCAGCACTTAGAAGGCTTGGTTTTGATAAAGTTTTTGATACAAACTTTGCTGCCGATCTTACAATCATGGAAGAAGGTCATGAATTATTAGATAGAATTCAAAATGGTGGAAAGCTTCCTATGATAACTTCATGTTCACCAGGTTGGATTAGATATTGTGAATTTTACTATCCAGAGTTTTTAGATAACCTATCAACTTGTAAATCACCACATCAAATGATGGGTGCGGTATTAAAATCATATTATGCAGAAATGAATAATATTGATCCTAAAAAAATATTTGTAGTTTCAATAATGCCATGTACTTCTAAAAAAACAGAGTCAGCAAGAGAAGAAATGAATGTTAATGGATTAAGAGATGTAGATGCTGTTCTTACAACTAGAGAATTAGGTAAGATGATAAAGCAAGCTAGAATTAAGTTCTTAGAATTACCAGATGAAAAATTTGATGAAATATTTGGTAAATATACTGGTGCAGGTGTTATCTTCGGTGCTACTGGCGGAGTTATGGAAGCGGCACTTAGAACGGTTGCAGACGTGTTAACTGGAGAAGACTTAGAAAATATAGAGTACAATGCAGTTAGAGGTGTTGAAGAAGGCATTAAGGAAGCTGAACTAGAAATAGCTGGAAATAAGATAAGAATAGCTGTTGCCCATGGAACTGCCAATGCCGCTAAGGTATTAGACATGGTAAAAGCAGGCGAAAAAGACTATCATTTCATCGAAATTATGGGATGTAGCGGTGGCTGCGTAACTGGTGGAGGTCAGCCACAGGTTGACGCTAAGACATTGATGGATGTAGATGTAAGGGTAGAAAGAGCTAAGGCTTTATATGAAGAAGACGAAATAATGGAAGAAAGAAAATCCCATAAGAATCCAATGATTAAGAAAATCTATGATGAGTTTTTAGGAAAGCCAAATAGTCATAAAGCCCATGAACTTCTACACACTCATTATCATAAGAGAGATATATATCCAACTGAAGACAATTGTTGTAACTGCTCTTTAGAAGAAGCAGCAGCATGTGGATGTGAAAAATAAAGAAAAAATAAAGCGTAGGCAAAAATGTCTACGCTTTAAATAAAATAGTTACAGATTATTTAATTGGGGTATAAATATAAAAGAATGATTCTTATCACCTTCAAGATTCTGACTAATGGATTCTATTCATTAGAAGGAAGTATAAAATAAAATTTCATAATCAATTTGAAAACTGATTGTAAGGATATTCTGAGCAATAGGTAAGAAAATTGGGAGGTAAGTATATCTTGTTATAAAAAACTTTCCAAAGGCTAGCATTTTCTTATCCTTTGGAAAGTTTTTTTAGTTGTATAGAGGATTAAGCATTTTTGCAATAAATTGCATGACTGAAACAGAGTAAAACAAAATGATAAAAGGAAAAACAAAAAATATTACCATTAAAATATTGCTACAAATTATTTTCTTTTAAAAGAGTATCCTTACATATATACTTCTTAACTTTCAGTATAAAGGTGGTGAATAGCATGGAAAAGAGGATTGGCGTAGTAGCCATTATAGTGGAGAATGTTGATAGTGTACAAAAAGTGAACTCGATTCTTTCAAATTATTCTGAATTAATTGTGGGTAGAATGGGAGTTCCCTATAAAGAAAAAAATGTAAAGGTTATATCAATAATAATTGACGGCACAACAGATAAAATCGGAGCTATGACTGGAAAACTAGGAAAACTAGATGGTGTAACTGTTAAGAGTGCATTGACGAAGAAGTAATGACTTTTTAGTGAATTTATGAGGTCGAGATTAAGATCAAGACTAAGATTAAGAATCTAGGGTCAATTCTTTTATATTTTTGTAATATTTTTCTGAACTTAATCTCAGTCTAAATCTTAATCTTGACTAATAAGAGTGACCACAAAGATAATAGGAGGTATGTGTAGATGGATACTCGTCAAATAATTAACGAAAATTTCATTAATGAATTATTAGAAAAGTCTAAGAATGTTTCAAAGGATAAAATAGAAAATATTATTGAAAAATCAAAGGATTGTTTGGGTTTAACATTTGAGGAAGCTGCAATCCTTCTACAGGTTGAAGAAGATGGATTATTGAACAGTATGTTTCATGCAGCGAAAGAAATAAAAGAAAAGATTTATGGTAATAGAATTGTAGTTTTTGCACCTCTTTATACAAGTAATGAATGTACCAATAATTGTTTATATTGTGGATTTAGAGCTGAAAACAAGGGGCTTCATAGAAAAACCTTAAGTATTAAAGAAGTGATTAATGAAGCTAAGGCAATTGAAAATCAGGGACATAAAAGAATTCTTTTAGTATGTGGAGAAGATGAAAGAAAAACGGATATAAATCATATAGTAAACTCGGTTAAGGCAATATATGATAATACAGATATTAGAAGAATAAACGTAAATGCTGCTCCAATGATTGTTGAAGACTTTAAAAAATTAAAGGATGTAGGAATAGGAACTTATCAAATATTTCAAGAGACTTACCACAGAGAAACATATAAAAAAATGCATCCAATGGGTTCAAAGTCAAATTATGATTGGAGATTAACTGCATTAAATAGAGCCTTTGAAGCTGGGATAGATGATTTAGGAATAGGTGTACTTTTAGGTCTTTACGATTATAAATTTGATGTATTAGCAACACTTATACATTCCGATTATTTGGATAATAAATATAATGTGGGACCCCATACTATTTCAATACCTCGATTAAGACCTGCCCATAATTCAGCATTGAAAGAAGTACCATATCCTGTGTCAGAAAAAGATTTAAGGAAAATAGTTGCAGTTTATAGATTAGCTGTACCTTATACGGGTATTATTCTATCTACTAGAGAAAGTGCTAAATTTAGAGATGAATTACTTGAACTTGGAGTATCTCAAATATCGGCAGGTTCCAAAACTAATCCTGGTGGATATGAAGAAGATAATAGAGAAGCAACTCAATTTGAAACCAGTGATGAGAGAAGTGTAGATCATATGCTTCAGATAGTAGTTAGACAAGGTCATCTTCCAAGCTTTTGTACTGCATGTTATCGTGCTAAGAGGACAGGTGAAGCATTTATGGAATTAGCTAAGGACGCCCACATCCATGAATTTTGCCATCCTAATGCAATCTTAACCTTTAAAGAATATTTGTTAGACTATGCTTCAGGAAAAACTAAAGAAGAGGGAGAAAAGCTTTTAGAAAAAGAATTAAATAAAATAGTTGACAAGAAAATAAAGGAAGAAACAATTAAGAGACTTGAACGCTTAGAAAAAGGAGAAAGGGATTTGTACTTTTAAGATTGAGATTGAGATTAAGATTAAGAAGTTAAGGTCATATATAAAAGAACATAAGAGAATTAACCTTAGTCCTCAGTATTAATCTCAACTTAGACCACAAAGAATGACACAAAAGATACTGGAGGTTAAACATGATGAATGTTGAAATAAAATATTACCTCATCATGGCAGGTTCTACCAGTCATATGCTCAGAGGAGATAAATTATTGAAGGATAAAGGTATAAGCACATCACTTGTACCTGCTCCTTCAGAATATGGTACTGTATGTGCTACTGCCATAAAAGTAAATAGGGAAGATAAAGAGAAATCGGAGAAGCTATTAAGAGATAATAATATTATTATAGAAGGAATATATCCCGATAAGCCAAGGAAGCTATTGGGTTTAGTAGAAAAATTAATGGATTCAGTTGTATCTCCAGAGTTTATGACTGTTCTTAAAAAGATAGAAGAAGGAGAAGAATTAGCCCTTGAAGATATTGTGATGCTATTAAAAACTGAGAGAAAAGCTGAAAAAGAGGCTCTTTTCCATACAGCGGATAGAATGAGAAAGGAAGTTGTAGGTGATGTTGTAGATATAAGGGGTGCAATCGAGTTTTCAAATTATTGCCGCAAGGACTGTTTATATTGCGGAATTAGAAAAAGTTTAGATAATCTTAGTAGATACAGGATGAGTGAGAATGAGATAATGGAGATTGTTTACTATCTTTATGATATTGGACTTAAAACCGTAATTTTGCAGTCAGGTGAGGATTTATGGTGGACTCCAGAAAAAATATCATCTATTATACAAAGAATAAAGAAGGAAACTAAAATGAATATCACCCTTAGTATAGGGGAAAGACCTAGGGAAGAATATGAACTATACAGAGAATTAGGAGCCAATAATTTTCTTTTAAAAATTGAAACAACCAATAGAAAGTTATTTGAGTTTATCCATCCAGACGACGATTTTGACCATAGAGTAAAATGTTCCACATGGCTCCGTGAACTAGGATATCTAAATGGATCTGGCAATATTATTGGGCTTCCTGGACAAACAATAGAAGATATTGCAAGAGACATCATGTTTTTTAAGGATATGGGAATAAATATGATCGGTATTGGACCCTTTGTACCAGCTAAAGGAACCCCCTTAGAAAGCTATCCACAGGGAAGTATAGATATGACCCTAAAGGCAGTGGCTGTTACAAGAATTGTATGTAAAAGAGTATTTATACCAGCAACTACCGCCTTGGCATCCTTAGATCCAGATGGTCAAACAAAGGCGTTAAAGGCTGGAGCAAACACAATAATGCTTATAAATACACCTCCAAAATATAGATATAGCTATCAAATATATAGTGACAAAAACATGGTAGACTTAAAATCAGCATTTAAAGCTGTAGAGGAGGCAAAAAGAAAAATGCCTCCATACCTTAAAGTTGGAAGGGAGGAAATGTAGATGCAGGATACTCCAAGGAGTAACAGACTTCATATAGCGATATTTGGTAAAAGAAATGCTGGAAAATCAAGCCTTATTAATGCAATAACTAACCAAGATATTGCATTAGTTTCAAACATAGCAGGAACAACAACTGACCCTGTTTATAAAGCAATGGAGATATTACCTATAGGACCAGTAGTTATAATTGATACTGCGGGACTTGATGATGAAGGGGAATTAGGAGAATTAAGAATTAAGAAGACATATCAGGTGCTAAATAAGACTGAGCTTGCTATAGTTTTAGTAAATGGTGAAACAGGCATAACAGATTATGATAATGAAATAATATCAAGAATAAAGGAAAAGAAAATTCCTCTAGTAGGTGTAGTTAATAAGATTGACATTAAAAATGTAAAAGATAAAGTTTTAAATGAATGGAGTAAGGAGTTTAATATTCCTTTTGTAAAGGTGAGTGCAGAAACAAAGGAAGGTATTGATAAACTTAAAGAAACAATAATAAAGGAAGCAAACTTAAAGAAACATGAAAAGGTTATAATTGGTGATTTAATTAAACCACATGACATAGTTGTGCTTGTTACTCCTATAGATAAGGCAGCCCCAAAGGGAAGACTCATACTTCCCCAGCAGCAAACATTGAGAGATATTATTGACCATGGAGGAATTGCAGTAGTAACTAGAGAAACGGAACTTAAGAAAACTCTTAAAAGCTTAGGAAAAAAGCCTAGACTAGTGGTAACGGACTCCCAAGCTTTTGCAAAAGTTGATGAAGATACGCCCAAGGATATTACTTTGACATCTTTTTCAATATTATTTGCAAGGTATAAGGGAGATTTAAGAACCTTAGTAGAAGGTGTAAGTAGAATTAAGGAGCTTACACCAGGAGATAAGGTGCTTATATGTGAAGGTTGTACCCACCATAGACAAGAAGGCGACATAGGAAAGGACAAGATACCTAGGTGGCTTGAAAATATGGTAGGTGGAAATTTAGAATTTGAGTGGACCTCTGGAACAGCATATCCACAGCCAGAAGAAATGAAAAAATATAATTTGATTATTCACTGTGGTGGGTGTATGCTAAATCCAAAGGAAATGGAATTTAGAATTCAGCAAGCTAAAGATAATGGTATGTCCATAGTTAACTACGGCGTATTAATAGGATATGTAACTGGAGTTTTGGAAAGGGCTTTAGAGCCATTTCCAGAGATAAAAGCATTGTTATATTAAATTATAATGACTTATGTGACAAATATATTTGTCACATAAGTCATTATCTTAGTCAAGGAACTCGAATATTTTTGTAAAATATTGAATAAAAACATTCTTTTTTTTGGACTAATTAATAAGACCCTAAAACTTGGAACATGTAACTTGCAACTAAAACGCATCGCCAGATGTCTTTACCCTTTAGCACATTCACCAGCTATTCCTTTAAGTATTTCAAGCCCATGTTTAAGAGCAGGCAAGACGTATTCAAGATTCTCTTTTACTGCTTTGGGACTTCCAGGTAGATTTATGATCAATGTTTCTCCCCTTATTCCTGTTACACTTCTACTAAGCATTGCTTTTGGTGTGATTTGCAGACTATAATATCTCATAGCCTCTGGAATTCCAGGAACCTGCCTATCAATTACATCTAAAGTAGCTTCAGGAGTCCAATCCCTTGGAGAAAATCCAGTCCCACCAGTTGTAAGGATTAAGTCAAGCTTTTGGTTATCGCACATATTTATAAGCTCTTTAGAGATTTTCTCCCTTTCATCGGGAAGTATCTTCCATTCTATTACTTCATAACCATTAGCGGTCATAATTTCTTTTATTAGTTCACCACTTTTATCTTCACGTTCTCCCCTTGAACCCTTATCACTAGCAGTGATTATTCCAACTTTAAACATTTTGGTCACCTTCCCTTTAAATTTTGCTATATTAGATATTGAATAAATAATTTTCAAAACATCATTTCTATATATTTATATCAAAATCTTAACACTAATTCTAAGGATATACAATAGATTAATGATAATCAACGATATTTCAATTAAATGTCCTAGAAGAGTATGTAACATTTTGTAATTTGAGAAAAATAATCAATATTGTAAAGCCTGTACATTATATGTTATAATAATGTAAAGTAAATTTAGAATATTTCGGCACTGTTTTTCCGAGTCTATGTTTCTAAGGACTAAACTATGAAGTATAGACCAATGGGTATAAAGAGAAATCTTTATGCCTCCCGTGTTTGGAAAGGAAAAAGGTAATGGTTTAAAGCATTCCTTTCTTAGGAGTGTTTTTATTTTTGCTAAAGAACTCAAACATTTTTTGCAAAAAATTGCATGTATAAAATAAAGTGAATTCAAGCAGTTTAAGCAAATGCAAACTATTACCAGAAAAATGTTGTGTTTAAGTATTTCTTTTTTAGACCAATTAGGAAGACCCTAAAACTTGGAACTTAAAACTTGGAAAAAAAACTACAAAACTGGGGGGATTATGAGAACAAGAAACAAAATATTTATTATGCTTTTAATTCTAACTTTAACCATTACAAGCTTTACAGGATGTAGCAAAGCTACTACTAATCAGACAAATGTCATTGGTAATAAAGGCAGTATAATATTAGCAACTACAACAAGTACAGAAAATAGTGGTCTTTTGGATTATATTCTTCCTAAATTTAAAGAAGAAACTGGTATAGATGTTAAGGTTGTGGCAGTAGGAACAGGAAAGGCTCTTCAAATGGGAAGAGATGGAGAGGCAGATGTTTTACTGGTTCATGCTAAGAGTAGTGAAGAGAAGTTTGTTAAGGAAGGACATGGTACAGAGAGATTTGATGTTATGTATAACGACTTTGTTATCATTGGACCTAAAGATGACCCTGCTAAACTAAAAGAAAAAGCTAAAAGTAATGTAATGCAAGCATTTAAAATTTTAAGTCAAGGACATAGTAAATTTGTTTCTAGGGGAGATGACTCAGGAACCCATAAGAAAGAAAAGAAATTTTGGGAAGAAGCAGGTATAGAGCCTAATGGTGATTGGTATATTTCAGCAGGAAAAGGTATGGGTGACGTTATTCAAATGACTAATGAGCTTCTTGGATATACCATGTCCGATAGAGCAACATATCTTTCAATGAAGGACAAAATCGAATTAGAGGTTGTTGTTGAGGGAGATTCAAAATTATTTAATCAATATGGAGTAATTCCTGTAAATCCAGATAAAAATGATAAAATTAACAAATCAGGTGCTAAAGCTTTTGTAGACTGGATTTTATCAGAAAAAACTCAAAGGCTTATTGGTGAATTTGGCAAAGAAAAATTCGGACAACCACTATTTACGCCAAATGCTAAATAGCTAAAAGGAGGTGTAGAGTATGGGATATATTTTTGACGGAATTATTAAGGCATTTAAACTTCTCATATTCTTTGATAAAGAAGTATATTCAATAATATTTTTATCAATTTTTATATCTCTAACTTCTACACTTATTTCTTCATTTATTGGTATTCCTTTGGGTTTTCTTATAGGTCTAAAAAAATTTAGGTTTAAAAGGATTGTCGCAAGGCTTTTATACACATTTATGAGTCTACCACCAGTAGTAGTAGGTTTAGTAGTTGCAATTATTATATCTAGGAGAGGACCTCTGGGACATCTAAGACTATTATTTACACCTGCTGCTATGATTATTGCACAAACTTTATTGGTTACACCTATAATTACTGGAATTATTTTCAATAATTCTAAAGAACAGGGACATCAGATAAAACAAATCTGCAAAACCCTTGGAGGTAATCGATGGGATACCTTGATACTACTAATCAAGGAAATGAGAATAAATATTTTAATTGCAGTCGTTACTGGTTTTGGCAGGGCAATATCAGAAGTTGGTGCAGTAATGATAGTAGGAGGAAATATAAAGGGACATACAAGGGTTATGACCTCATTCATAGCTATGAATCACAGTATGGGAAATTATTCGACTTCAATTGCAATGGGACTGGTTCTATTAATTATATCTTTCATCACTAATTCTATACTATATAAATATGTAACAGGAGATTAAATATGAATATTGAAATACAGAGTTTGATAAAGACTTATAACCAAAGACAAGTATTAAATATAAAAAGTTTGTCATTGGAAAAAGGTAAAATATATGGGATAATTGGTCCCAATGGGGCAGGAAAGAGTACAATGCTTAGAATAATTGCAGGTTTAGAAGAAGCAAAAAAGGGTACCATTCTTTACAATAAAAAACATCTTAATGGAGAAATAATTAAGAATCTAACATATTTAAATCAAAAACCTTATCTTTTAAGAACATCAGTATTTAATAATATTGCTTATCCACTAAAGCTTAGAAAATATAAAAAAGAAACATTAAAAAAGAAAGTCATTGAAATAGTAAAGGAGTTTAATATCTTTGATTTGAGACATCAGCCTGCTACTAATTTATCAGGAGGTGAAGCTCAAAAAGTTGCTTTGGCTAGAGCATTAATATTTGAGCCAGAACTTTTACTATTAGATGAACCTACAGCTAATATTGACCCTAATTCCTTAGAATTGATTGAGAAGAAAATCATAAAGAGAAATAGGGAAAAAAATACTACAATCATAATCATTACCCATAATATTGGTCAAGCTAAACGATTATGTGATGAAATAATTTTTATAAGAGAAGGAGAAATAGTGGAATACGGCAAAACTAATCAAGTAATATCAAATCCTAAATGTAATGAAATGAAGAGATTCTTGTCTGTTTATATATAATGCAATGTAGTTTTTATAGCTAAAACTAATAAGAGGTGTCATAATTTATGAAAATGTTTAATGTTCATAGTGTAGAAAAAGCTAAAAGTAAATTAAAAGAGTATTTTAAAGGATATGAATTAGAGGTTGAGATGATTGATATATCCAAGGCTGTAGGTAGAATTTTAGCTACGGATATATTTTCGAGTGTAAATGTTCCTCATTTTAGAAGATCAACTGTTGATGGATATGCAGTTATTTCAAAGGATACATATGGAGCAAGTGAGAGTCTTCCTGCTTTTTTACAGGTGATTGGAGAGGTTCATATGGGGAAGGAAGCCGAAATAGTTATACATCATGATAAGACGGCATATGTTCCAACTGGTGGAATGATACCTGATGGAGCCGATTCTGTTGTAATGGTGGAATATACAGAAAAGCTCGATGAAGAAAATATTGCTATCAATAAGCCAGTCTCAACAAAGGAAAATATGATTGATATTGGAGATGATATCAAGAAGAATCAAAAGGTACTAACTAAAGGATTAAGGCTTAGACCACAGGATATAGGAGTATTATCTTCCGTTGGTGTGGATAAGGTGTCGGTTTTTAAATTACCAACTATTGCAATTATATCCACTGGTGATGAAATTGTAGATTCTAGTCAAAATCCTAAATTAGGACAAATTAGAGACATTAATACTTATACATTATCTGCAATGGCTAAAGAGGCAGGTTGTATTGTAACTAAAAAGATTGTTATAAAGGATGAATTTCAAATATTAAAAAATACCCTTGAGGAGTGTATAAATGATAACGATATTGTAATTATATCTGGTGGCAGTTCAGTTGGAACAAAGGATATTACAGGAAAAGTAATAAATACAATTGGTGAGCCAGGAGTATTTGTGCATGGAATAGCTATAAAACCAGGTAAGCCAACTATCCTTGCAAAGGTAAAAAATAAAGCAGTTTTTGGTCTTCCAGGCCAACCTGTGTCAGCAATGATAGTATTTAAAATCTTTGTAGAATACTTCATTAAATATATTCAAAATATAGACGCAGAAATAGAACCTTTTTTAGAAGCATTTTTTACTTCTCATATACATTCAGCACAAGGAAGAGAAACCTATCAAATGGTTACCCTTGAAAAAGACGGGAGTGAATGGTTAGCAAAACCCGTTTATGGAAAATCAGGAATGATAACACTTATGTCTAAGGCAAAGGGATATATAAAAATAGAAGCTGACAAAGAAGGAGTAGTAAAGGGAGAAAAAGTGAGGGTAATACCAATATGATTCTTTTCTATATACTAAAAGTATAATACAAATCTTAGAACTTTTTACTTAGAATTGCCAATACGTTGTTAGACATATTGGTGATTATGGGGGTGTTTCAAATGGAAAAATTTGAAAGGAATATCTACCTTTCCAATGTTGAGCTAAATGAAGCTAAAAAATTATTTTTTAACGAGATAAAAGAATCGCTGAAATTTAAAAGAACGGAAATAGTTAGTGTATATGATTCATTAGATAGAATTACTGCTAAGCCTGTATTTGCCAAAATTTCATCACCATTTTTCAATGCATCGGCAATGGATGGAATAGCTGTAATTTCTAAAAAAACATATGGAGCAGATGAAAGAAGTCCTAAGAGACTTAAGATAAATGAAGATTTTATGTATATTGATACGGGAGACGTTATAAAAGACCCCTATGATGCAGTGATTATGATTGAGGATGTTATACCAATAGATGATGAAACTGTAGAAATAATAAAGGCAGCTTCTCCTTGGCAGCATGTAAGACCTACAGGTGAAGACATCGTGGCAAGTGAAATGATTATACCTTCTTATCACAAAGTAACTCCTGTTGATATAGGTGCTATGCTTAGTGGAGGTATCTTAGAAATAGAAGTTGTAAGAAGACCTAAGGTTGGAATAATACCAACTGGTACTGAGATAATTGAACCAGAGGATGAGATAGCTCCTGGAAAGATTATTGATTCAAATTCAAGAATGTTTGAAGCTATGGTAAAAAACTATGGAGGAATACCCTTAAGATATAAACCTGTTTCAGATGACTATAATTTAATTCGAGACAAGATATTACAGGCGATTGATGAAAATGATATAGTAATAGTTAATGCTGGCTCATCGGCTGGAAGTGAAGATTATACTTCTAAGATTATTAACGAAATCGGAAAATTAATTGTCCATGGAGTTGCTATAAAACCAGGAAAGCCTGCAATACTTGGTAATATAAAAGGGAAGCCAATCATTGGAATTCCAGGGTATCCCGTTTCAGCATATATAGTATTTGAGGCCTTTGTTAAGCCCCTAATGTATGAATACCAAGCTATAAAAGAAACAGTACCAATTAGGGTTGAAGGAGTTTTATCAAAAAGAATAATGTCTTCGTTGAAGCACTTAGAATATGTTAGGATGAAATTAGGAAAGGTGGCAGGAAAACTAATAGCTACCCCTCTTAACAGGGGAGCTGGTGTTACAATGTCACTTGTAAAGGCCGATGGTATAGCTAAAATTCCTAAAAACGTTGAAGGAATTGAAGCTGGAGAGGTTATTGAGATTGAACTTATAAAGGATATAGAAAGTATAAATAATACTATAGTTTCTATAGGAAGTCATGATTTAATAATGGATATTATTGCAAATATGATACATGAGAGATATACTGATATAAATCTATCCTCAGCACATGTAGGTAGTTTAGGAGGAATTATGGCGATTAGAAGAGGTGAAGCTCATATTGCCCCTATACATCTATTGGATGAAGGAACTGGAACATATAATATAGAGTATATTAAAAAATACTTAAAAAATAAAGAGGTTTCCCTAATAAAAGGAGTAAAAAGAGTACAAGGACTGATGGTCAAAAAGAATAATCCTAAAAATATTACTACAATTAAAGACTTAACAAGGGAAGATGTAGTTTTTGTAAATAGACAGAAGGGTTCTGGTACAAGAATCCTCTTAGATTATAAGCTGAAAGAATTGAACATTGATAGTAGTGATATACGGGGATATGATAGGGAGATGACAACCCATATGACCGTTGCTTCAGCAGTATTATCGGAAACTGCAGACGTTGGATTAGGTATACTATCTTCTGCTCAAGCTATGGGACTCGATTTTATACCTATAGGAGAAGAAGAATATGACTTTGCTATTCCTTCTGAGTTTTTAGAGGACGAAAAAGTAAAAAAGTTTATAGATATTTTAAAGTCAGATGATTTTGCTGAAAAGCTAATGGAGCTTGGAGGCTATAAAATACAAAAATCAGGAAAAATAGTTAGAATTAACAATTAGCCACTTAAAAGGAATGACCTCAAACTATTGACCTCAAAAGGAGGTGTCTGAGTGATAGATAATATTGGAAGGAAAATAAACTATCTTAGGATTTCTGTAACAGACTTATGCAATTTGAGATGCAAGTACTGTATGCCAGAGGAAGGACTCTGTAAAAAATCCCATGAAGACATTTTAAGAATAGAAGAGATAGAAGACATCGTACGTGAAGGTGCTAAAATAGGAATTGACAAAGTGAGAATTACTGGAGGAGAGCCTTTAATAAGAAAAGGAATTATAGAACTTATAAGGAAAATTTCTAAAATAGATGGAATTAAGGACTTAGCAATAACTACAAATGGTTTGTTACTTAAAAAGTATGCAAAGGACCTCAAGGATGCTGGCTTAAATAGAGTCAATATAAGCATAGATAGCCTTGATAAAGAGAAATACAAGAAGATAACTAGGGGTGGAGATATAAATGAAGTTTTAGAGGGTATACAGGCAGCAAAAAAAGCTAAGTTAACTCCTATAAAACTAAATACTGTGTTAATAGGCGGATTCAATGATGATGAGATTAAAGATTTTGTAAATCTAACGAAAGATTATGAAATCGACGTACGATTTATTGAATTAATGCCATTAGGAGAGGCTAGTACTTGGGCTAAAAGTCATTTTATTCCCAATACAACAGTATTAGAAAGATTTCCTGAACTAATGGCATTATGTAAGGAAGACAAGGGCAGTCCAGCAAAATACTATAAACTACCTAATGGTAAAGGAAAGATAGGATTAATTAATCCTATAAGTAATCATTTTTGTTCAAACTGCAATAGAATTAGGATTACTTCTGATGGAAAAATAAAACCCTGTCTTCATTCAAATTATGAGATTAATATAAGGAACTTAATGAAGGAAAATGTTAAACTTTTGGATATTTTAAGACTGGCTATAGAATCGAAGCCTAAAGAACATACGATTAATGAATTTGAATATGAACCTGTTATTAGAAACATGTATCAAATAGGAGGATAATATGGAATTTACACATTTTAATGAAAGTGGTAAGGCCAAAATGGTTGAAGTAGGTGATAAAGATAATACTAAAAGGGTTGCCATTGCCAAGGGTACAATAAAAATGAGTAGTAAGACCTTAAAAATGATAACTAAGGGGAAGATGAAAAAGGGAGATGTATTGTCGGTTGCTCAGGTGGCTGGCATAATGGGTTCTAAAAAAACCAGTGAAATAATTCCTATGTGCCATAATATATTTATTACAGGAGCTGATATTAAATTTCAGATTGATGAAGAAAATGATGCTGTACACATAGAAGCAGAGGTTAAAACAATAGGTAAAACAGGAGTTGAGATGGAGGCTTTGAGTGCAGTAACAATTACTGCTTTGACTATTTATGATATGTGTAAAGCTGTAGATAAAGATATGTTTATTGAAAATATTAGACTTGTTAAGAAAACTGGTGGCAAATCTGGCGATTATATAAGAAAGGGGGAAAAATAATGGCAAAGGTAATTGCAATAAGTATTAGTGAGAAAAAAGGAGTTCCTAAGGAAAACATTTCAGAAGGAAACTTCATTGAGGATTTTGGATTAGAAGGAGATGCTCATGCAGGTAAGTGGCATAGACAGGTAAGTCTTCTTGGTGTAGAAAGTATTAATAAGATGAAGGAAATAGGGATAGAAGGACTATGTAGCGGGAAATTTGCTGAGAATATTACTACAGAAGGTATAAAACTTTTTGATTTGCCTGTAGGAACAAAACTTCAAATAGGTGAAACACTTCAAGAAGTTACACAAATAGGTAAGGAATGTCACTCAGGTTGTGCTATTTTCAGGCAAGTGGGACAATGCATCATGCCAAAGGAAGGTATTTTTACAAAGGTTATCAAGGGTGGAAAGGTAAGAGTTGGAGATGATATTAAGATAATAAAATAATGATATTTGATTGAATAGATGTAAAATAGAATTAAGTTCAAACAATACTAAAATATTATACAATATCCACGAAAGTGAATATTATTAGACATTACCATAGTTTCTAGGGGTATTTTAGAAGCTATGGTTTTTGTTTTAGAAAATTGTTTGGGTAAGAGAAATTTAATTAAGTGAGAAACTTGCATAATTAACACTAATAATTTTGAAATACAATATGTAGATAGCTTTCTTGACTCTCTCTACTACATTTTGTATTGAAAAATTCTTTAAATGTATTATGCAATTTCCTCAAGTATTATTACAGCTCAAATTTCTATTATAATATTTTTCTAGAAAATTCTGATTTTTCATGAAAGATATGATAAAATCTAATTGTATCTATATTAAGGGGGAAATTAGTATGAAGAAATTTGATAAATACAAAGCAAAAGATTATATAATACGATCCCATGAAAGATGCAAAAATATGAAAGTTGAATATAATAGAATATATAGTAAAAAGATTATTTCTGGAGATAAATTACAAAAAAAATTAGAGGAAAAAAGGGAGCTGATTATTACTGCAGAGCCATTTATGAATCAAATTTACAATTTTGTTAAAGGTTCAAACTTTTTTTCAATATTAACAGATGAGGAGGGATGTATTTTAAGTGTAATTGGCGATGAAAATATTTTGTCTGAAGCATTTTCCCTTAAAATGATACCTGGTGCATATATGGACGAAGCAAATATTGGTACTAATGCCATGGGGACTGCTTTAGCGGAAGGAAAACCTGTACAAATCTCTGGAGATGAGCATTTTATAAAGGCTTATCACAGATGGACTTGTTCTGGAGCCCCTATAAAAGATTCTAATGGTAAAATTATTGGATCTTTAGACTTAACTGGATATAGTGAAAATGTACATTCCCATACGTTAGGAATGGTTGTAGCAGCAGTAAATGCCATAGAAAAGATGTTTTATATAAATAAATGAAATGAAGACTTAAAAATATCGAAAATCTATACTGAAACTATTATTGACTCTATACCAGCAGGAATTTTAACTGTAAATCTAGATGGAAGTATTAAGTCCATCAATAAATACGTTACTAAAATGTTTGGTTTTAGCAAAGAAGAGATGAAAAAAATGAAAATTTGGAATCTTTTTGAGGGATGGGAAATAGTCAAAGATGCCATATATTCACAAAACACCTTTTTAGATGAAGATGTTTTTGTTAATTCACGAAGAAATAAACTTCAATTTAATCTTAGCGCTTATCCATTATACGACAATAAACAAAATCTGAGAAATGTTATACTTGTTTTTAAAGAGATAAAAAAGGTAAGAAAATTAGCAAATAAAATCATGGGTAGGCAAGCAATATATACCTTTGACAAGATAATCGGAAGGAATAAGGAATTTTTGCAAACCATGGAGTTTGCAAAAAAGATAGCCGATAGTAAATCGACAATATTAATTATGGGAGAGAGTGGAACAGGTAAGGAAATATTTGCTCAGTCTATACATAATCATAGCAACAGATGTGAAGAACCCTTCATTGCATTAAACTGTGGTGCTATACCTAAAAATCTTATCGAGTCAGAATTGTTTGGTTATGAAGAAGGAGCATTTACAGGAGCTAAAAGAGGAGGTCAGCCTGGAAAATTTGAGATAGCTGATGGAGGAACTTTATTCTTAGATGAGATAGGAGAAATGCCGATAGATATGCAGACGAGATTACTGAGAGTAATTGAGGAATCTACGGTAAATAGGATAGGAAGTACTGACGAAATATATATAAATGTTAGAATAATAGCCGCTACCAATAAAGATTTAACAGAAGAAGTTAAAAAGGGGAATTTCAGAAAGGATTTATTTTATAGACTTAATGTGTTACCATTAAGACTTCCGCCTTTAAGGAAACGTAAAGATGATATACCATTATTAATAGAATATTTTATGGACAGAATTTCAAAAAGATTAAACAAGAAAAAAGTTAGTATTTCTGATGCACATATGAATAGGCTTATGAAATATGAATGGCCAGGAAATGTAAGGGAATTGGAAAATTTTATTGAACTAGTAATAAATACTGAATATATTCCCATTGATATGAATAGAAATGAAACTAGACTAGAGATAAAACAAATATTAGATAATAATAACAATGTTTGTTACAAACTGGAGCATGTTGAGAAGGAACATATAATAAAGGTTTTGAGAAAGTGTAAAGGAAATATTACGTTAGCAGCAAGAAAGCTAGGTATTGGAAGAAATACGTTGTATAGGAAAGTAAATAAATATGGAATTGATTGTTCCGAATTTGAACAGTGTAACGAAACGGAACAATCAAAAGTTATATAAAACGTTCCATAATGGAACGTTTTATTTTTTGCTTTACTCCTTTGTTATAGAAAAACTAGATATTTTATATTGGCATAAGGTTTGCATATAGAAAACCTAAATCAATAAATAAAAATAAATGAGGAAATTGCATAATACATTTAAAGAATTTAGGGGTGCGAAATGTAGTAGAGAGACTCAAGAAAGCAATTTACATATTGTATTTTAAAATTATTAATGTTAATTATGCAAGTTTCTCAAATAACTAAGGAGGAGTAATATGTACGGTTATGTTGGAAAAATATTAAGAATTAATCTTAAAGAAAAAACTGCAAAGGTGGAACCATTAAACCTAGAAAAAGCAAAGAAATTTATTGGAGGTAGAGGATTAGGAACTAAGATGCTATATGATGAAATTGATCCTAAAATTGATGCACTTAGTCCTGAAAACAAGCTTTTAATAGTTACGGGTGCTTTAACAGGTACTGCAACACCAACAGGCGGAAGATATATGGTTGTAACAAAATCTCCACTTACTGGAACGGTAGCATCATCAAACTCAGGAGGATACTGGGGTGCTGAATTAAAATTTGCTGGATATGATGCAATTATTGTAGAAGAAAAGGCTGATTCCCCTGTTTACATAAATATAGAAGATGATAAGGTAGAGATTAAAGATGCATCAAATCTTTGGGGTAAATTAGTTTCTGAGACAACTGACATACTTGAAAAAGAGTATGGAGAAAAGGTTAAGGTTCTTACCATTGGTCCAGCTGGTGAAAAGCTTTCAAAAATAGCAGCTATCATGAATGATAAAGATAGAGCTGCTGGTCGTTCAGGGGTTGGTGCAGTAATGGGATCAAAGAATCTTAAGGCAATAACTGTTCAAGGAAGCAATAGAAAAGTTGAAGTAAGCGATCCTGAGAAACTAAAAGAAGTATTTTCAAGATCTATCAAGAAAATAAGAGAAGATGGGGTAACTGGGCAAGGTCTTCCAGCTTATGGAACTGCTGTGCTTGTCAATATTATTAATGAAAATGGTGTACATCCAACAAACAATTTCCAAAAAGGTCATTTTGGAAATGCAGAAGATATTAGTGGTGAAACATTAGCTGAAAAATATTTGATTAAAAAAGAAGCTTGTTATAGATGTCCAATAGCATGTGGTAGGTATTGTAGGGTAGATGACATTGAGGGTGGCGGACCTGAATATGAAACTATTTGGGCATACGGCTCAGACTGTGGAGTAAATGACCTTGGAGAAATAATTAAGGCAAACTATTGGTGCAATGAACTTGGACTTGATACGATTTCTGCTGGTGCTACTTTAGCTACAGCTATGGAGCTTTACCAAAAGGGATATATCAAAGATAAAGATATTGATGGAACTCCGCTAGAATTTGGTAATGCAAAAGCTGTAGTAGAATGGACTAAAAAAATGGGCTTGCGTGAAGGTTTAGGAGATAAATTTGCTGAAGGTTCATATAGATTAGCTGAAATGTATGGTGTTCCAGAGTTATCAATGTCTGTTAAGAAACAAGAATTACCAGCATATGATCCGAGAGGAATACAAGGTCAAGGATTACAATACGCAACTTCAAATAGAGGTGGTTGTCACGTTAGAGGATATTTAATTTCTCCAGAGATATTAGGCTCACCTGAAAAGCTTGACAGATTTTCACTTGAAGGAAAACCAACATGGGTTAAAATATTCCAAGACTTAACAGCTGCTATTGACTCTTTAGGATTATGTCTATTTACTTCATTTGCTTTAGGAGCAGAAGATTATGCAGAACTATACAATGCAGTTTGTGGAACAGATCATACTGCAGAAAGTATTCTTGAAGCTGGAGATAGAATTTGGAATATAGAAAAGCTATTTAACCTAAATTCAGGTATAGATAGTTCAGACGATACATTACCTAAGAGATTACTTGAAGAGCCTATCCCAGAAGGACCTTCTGAAGGTTGGGTAACTAAGTTGGATGAAATGCTGCCTAAATATTATGAAGAAAGAGGCTGGGATGCAAAAGGAGTTCCTACTGAAGAAAAATTAGCACAACTAGGGTTAGTTGAAGAGGTTGCATCGACTGAAGTATAATATAAATCTAAAAATGAAAATAGGAATTACTATTATGAGTGGCTTCGTTAGAAGCCCTATTGAAATACTATTGATCATATATGTATTTAGTAATAATAAATAGTTGCAATATGGGAGGTGCATTAATGGAAATAGAAGTGAGACTATTTGCAACTCTAAGAGAAGGAAGAGGAAAAAAAATTTTTTTCCAGTTTGAAAAAGGTATAAGTCCTCATAAAATAATAAAATTATTAAACATAAAAGAGGAAGATGTATCAATATTATTGATTAATGGAAGGAATGGAGAGTTAAATGTAGAACTTAATGAAGGAGATGTAGTTTCGATTTTTCCACCTGTAGGAGGCGGTTAAGTGAAAAGATACATTAGAAATATGAATATGCTTAGTAAAGAGGAAAATGAAAAGCTTAAGGATTTTAAAGTTTGTGTTGTTGGTTGTGGAGGACTTGGGGGATATATAATTGAGATGCTTGGAAGATTAGGTATTGGACATATAACAGCCGTAGATGGTGATGTTTTTGATGAAACTAATCTTAATAGACAAGTATTATCTGATGTTGAAAATCTGGGTAAATCTAAAGCCATGATAGCACAAAGGAGAATGAAGCTAGTAAATCCTTTGATAGAAATAGTACCTATTGATAATAGGATTACAGAAGAAAATGCAGAAAAAATTCTGTGTGGACATCATTTAATTATTGATGCTATTGATAATATATATATCAGATTTCTATTACAGGATACAGCTTCAAAATTAAATATACCAATGATACATGGAGCTATTGCAGGTTGGTACGGTCAGGTAGCCACAATTTTTCCTGGAGACAAAACATTAGAAAAAATATATCCCCAAAAGGATGTAAAGGGATTAGAGAATGAAATTGGAAATCCTTCATTTACTCCAGCCTTAATTGCTTCGATACAAGTTTCAGAAGCTCTAAAAATTTTACTTAATAAGGGTGAGATTCTTAGACATAAGCTATTATACATCGATTTATTGGAACATAATTATATGATTATGGAACTGTGAATTTAAGATTCTAAAATTTTGACAAATTAAAATTATGAAATTTCTTCAATTCAAAGTATATAAAAATGAGGATATAATAATTTGACATTAAAAGTAATACACTAATATATTTATTAATAAATATAGGGTAGGAGGTGTGCCTATGAGGAGGATTAATTATAGACCTTTTACCCTTTTTCTTTGCTTATCTTTAATAATATTTATTCTTTTTGCTCCCCACTTTTTGATAAGACCTCAGATGGATGAATTAATCGATAAGGTTTTTGAAAAAAAAATTGAATGGAAGGGTATTATTACAATAAGGGATTATCCAAGATTAGATATGACTACAGGACATAAATATTCTTGGATTACAAAAAAAATAAAGGAGTTTGAAAGAAATAATCCAGGTGTTATTATAGATTTTAAGCCTTTAGATCCTCAATTTGGTCATATTGAGCTTAACACAGCAATAAAAACTAATTCTTGCCCAGATATAGCACCCATTGGGTCTGATTTTCAAATTATATCATCAGGTGCTTTAGAGCCGCTAGATGAATATTTAAATAAAGATGAAATAAATAATTATAAACCTAAAGCAATTTCAGCTGTAAAATATGAAAATAAAATATGGGGAATTCCTTATATGATGGAGACTCACTGCCTTTTTTTAAATCAAGATTTATTTAATGAAAGGGGAGTAAAGCTGCCAAATGAAGGCAATTGGACCTATGAAGAATTTGTAGAGACATTGAAGCAATTAACATATGATAAAAATGGAGATGATAAAATAGATGTTTTTGGCTTTAATTCATATATAAAGCCTAATTCATATAGTACTTGGGGAATACTACTAAGTGATGGAGGAAAAATATTGGATTATAAAACAGATGAGTATATTTTTTTTGGAGAAAGAGCGGTCTCAGGATTAAAAAAACTAATAGATCTAAAATTAGTTCATAACGTAACACCACAAGACTTTGGAATTAATAATGCTGCTGAAGCTTGGAGAAGTTTTGCTATAGATAAAAAGGTGGCTGTTTATCCAGGGAAATCATCTTTAATAAGTGTATTAAGATTATTAAATAGCAGGGGTAAGGGTTTTAATATAGGGATAGCAAATTATCCTATTGGAGAAGCTGATATACCTATATCATCTGGAAATATGGTTACTGCCTATGGAATTTTTAAGCAAGAGGATAAGAAGAAACTTGAAATGTGTGTAAGATTCTTAATGTATTTAACTGATGATGAGAGTCAAAGGGAACTATATAAACAAGGGGCTTTTCCTGTGAAGCGAGATATCGAAAATATATATAAAAACGATGAGATAATGTCAAAATTACAAAAAACCTTGTCTAATTCAAATACAATAGGGCTGCATAGGGATTGGAATATAATAGATGATATACTTCAAACTCAAATAAGAATGGCTCTATTAAGTAAGAAAACTCCTGAAGAAGCAATAAAAGCAGCAAAGGAAAAGATTGATAAGATTATTGATAATAACCAATAGCTATATACCCTTGTTTTTAACAAATCAAAAAGGTATACTTATCTTGACTTCAAATAAAAATTATAATTGATAGTGTTGGGAGATGTATATATGGATATAAATAAAGTATATAAGGACATATTACATAAAATTAGTCCCCAAAATATATTTAAAAATGAAATGATGGCAAATCATACATCATTTAAAATTGGTGGACCTGCTGATATAATGGTACTGCCTAGAACTATAGATGAAATAGTTTCTATGATAAAGTATTGTAAAGAAAATAAAATAAAATATTATGTAATTGGAAACGGTAGTAATTTACTAGTAAGACATAAAGGAATTAGAGGAGTAGTTATAAAAATTGCAGATAATTTTAATGATGTAGACATAAATGACACAAAGGTTACAGCAAAGGCAGGTGTGTTGCTTTCTCGTTTATCTAAATTAATTATGAAGGAAAGTCTGGAAGGATTTGAATTTGCCAGCGGAATACCTGGAACTTTAGGTGGGGCTGTGGCCATGAATGCTGGAGCATATGGTGGAGAAATGAAAAATGTTGTAACAGGAGCATCTGTTTTAGATAGCCATGGTAATGTGATATATCTTAATAATGAGGAACTAAAATTTGGCTATAGGAAAAGTATTATACAGGAAAAAGGATATATAGTGTTAGATGTAAATATGGAATTTAAAAAAGGTGATTTTCAAAAAATAAAGAGTATAACCGATGATTTAACTAAAAGAAGGACCTCAAAACAACCTTTACATTTACCTAGTGCAGGTAGTACCTTTAAAAGACCAGAAAATCATTATGCAGCAAAGTTAATTGAAGATGCTGGATTAAAGGGTGTGAGGCTAGGTGATGCCCAGGTGTCCGATATTCATTGTGGTTTTGTGGTAAATTTAGGGAAAGCAACCTATGAAGATATATACAATCTCATAAAGCTTGTGCAAAAAGTAGTGAGGGATAAATTTGATGTCATGTTAGAAACTGAAGTAAAAATAATAGGTGAAGAATAGTGGTGATATAATGAAAATATTTGCTGATTATCATACCCATTCAACATATAGTGGGGATGCTAAAGGAAGTATCAAGGAAAATGTTGATGCTGCTAAAAAAAAGGGACTAAGAGAAATAGCTATTACAGATCATGGCCCAAAGCATATAGGTTATGGAGTAAAAAAGAAGGATATAAAAAAAATTAGAAAAGAAATTGATGAACTTAATAGAGTTAATACAGATATAGAAGTGAAATTTGGATTGGAAGCAAATATTATTGGTATAGATGGAAAGATTGATGTAGATGAAGAAATTAGAGAGGAATTAGACATTTTGCTGGCTGGCTTTCATTTTGGAAGTATGCCCGATAAGCTTATAGAGGGAGCAAAGATTCAAATCTATAATGTATTAAGTCCATTATTGCCGTCAATTGAAAGAAAATCGAGGGTAATAAATACAAAGTCTGTAGTAGAAGCTTTAAAAAAATATGATATAGATATCCTAACACATCCAGGGGCAAAGGCATCGATTGACACAAAGGAAGTAGCAAGGGCAGCGGTAGAAAATGACACAGCCTTAGAGATAAATAGCAGTCATGGCTATATGACAGTAGAGTATATAAAGATTGCTATGAAAGAGGGAGCCAAATTTGTTATTAGTAGTGATGCCCATAGGCCAGAGGATGTAGGCAATGTTAAAAAGGGAATAGAACGTGCAGTGCAAGCAAATTTAAGCGTGGAGAGGATAATAAATGCAGAAAAGTAGTGCTGAAGGTTTTTAGGGTGAGGTTGAGGTTAAGAACTAGGAACAAGGCTCTTAAGAGAACAATTATTTATAGAGGATTAAATTAAAGACTTTAAAACTAAATCTGAATATTTAGAACTTTACAATGGATGAGGTGGGTCGATGAAATTTGTGATAATTACTGGTCTATCGGGAGCAGGGAAAAGTCAAGCCATGAAGTGTATGGAGGATTTAGGATTTTATTGTGTAGATAATTTACCTCCTGTATTAATTCCAAAATTTGCGGAACTGTGCTTTAGTAATAGAGGAGAGATTCAAAAAATAGCTTTGGTCATAGATATAAGGGGGCGAAAATTTTTCAACGATCTTTTCAAAAGTCTTGACCAGCTTAAAAATAATGGCTATAAATATGAAATATTATTTCTTGATGCTTCAGATGAGACTTTAATAAAGAGATTTAAAGAAACAAGAAGAGTTCATCCTTTAAATACAGAGGGAAGAATTATTGACGGAATAAATTCTGAAAGACAAAGATTGGAGGAGCTAAAGCTCAGAGCTGATAAAATAATAAATACTTCTGATATGACACCAGGAGAATTGAAAGAAGAGATAAAAAAAGTATATATTGAAGGTACAAATAATAATATTATCATTTCAGTTTTGTCCTTTGGATTTAAGAAAGGGATTCCATTAGATGCGGATTTAGTTTTTGATGTAAGATTTCTCCCTAATCCCCATTATATACCTGAACTTAAAGAGTTTACTGGCAATGATAAAAATGTTAGGGATTATGTAATGAAATGGCCAGAGAGTATAGACTTTGTTAAGAAGCTTAATGATCTTATAGACTTCTTAATACCTTATTATGAGAGAGAAGGTAAATATCAGCTTGTTATAGCTATTGGATGTACAGGCGGTAAACATAGATCTGTAACAGTGGCAAATATTTTATATGATTATTTAAAAGAAAAAGGGCATAGAGTGAAAATTAACCATAGGGATGTACCTAAATAAAAAGGAGCAAGGGGGATATGAACATTTTTTTCTGGCTTAAAATAGGTATAAAAATAAAAAGATGGATAGTTTTAGGAGTAATTGGTATCGTATTAGCTACTATAAGTATATATAGTTTTTTGAATAACATAAATGGAAGGATAATAAGTGCTGAAAATATATTCTTATTATTTGGATTAGGAATTATATTAGGAGTATACTCTATATACGGAGGTTTCAAAAGCTTAAGCAATATATTTATAAATTTAGATGCTAATAGAACTTTTAGTACTCCTAAAAAAATTGATTATTTATATGACAAGAGTATTTTAGATAGAGGGTTAAGGGTGGTTGTAATAGGTGGAGGAACGGGATTATCTGTATTACTAAGGGGACTAAAGAAATTTACTTCTAATATAACAGCAATTGTTACTGTTGCAGATGATGGTGGAGGTTCTGGAAAACTTAGGGAAGACTTAGGAATGCTTCCTCCTGGAGATATAAGAAACTGTATTCTAGCTTTAGCTGATACCGAACCAATTATGGAAAAACTTCTCCAATATAGATTTAAAGAAGGAACTTATAAGGGTCAAAACTTTGGAAATCTCTTAATAGCATCAATGGTTGGTATATCAGATAGCTTTGAAGATGCTATTAAAAGAATAAATGATATATTTGCTGTGGTAGGTAAAGTAATACCAGTAACCTGCGAAGATGTTACTCTCTATGGAAAATTGAAAAATGGGAAAATAATAAAGGGAGAATCTCAAATTCCTATAAAAAGCAAAGAATTAGATAGTCCTATAGAAAGTGTATTTATTAAACCAAAAAAAGTTAAACCTTTATTAGAAGCAAAAGAAGCTATAATTAATGCTGATGTTATAATATTTGGACCTGGTAGTTTATACACAAGTATTTTACCAAATCTTATAGTTGAAGATATAACTAAGATGATAAATCAGTCTTCTGCTATTAAAGTATATGTATCTAATGTTATGACACAGCCAGGTGAAACAGATGATTATTCTGTTGGTGATCATGTAAAGGCTATTTTAAAACATACTAATGAAAAAATAATTCAATATGTTTATGCCAATAATAAAAGAATACCTGAAGAAATATTTATGAAATATAAAGAAGAAGGAGCTAAACCAGTTAGCATAAAGGAAGAAGATAAATATTTCTTTAAAAACTTTGGAATAAAGCTAATTCAAGATAATTTCATAGAGGTTAAGAAGGGATACCTTAGACATGATGCCTTTAAGCTGTGTGATGCTATTTTACAAATGGCTATAGACAAACAATATAATGATGATAAAGCAAGATTCTTCGAATTAAATTCTATAATGAAGAAGGCAAGAAATAGTAATAATAAATAGCATAATAAATGGATTGGTATTTAATAAAAAGTGGCATTTAAAATGTTGCTTTTTATTTTTTTAAAAGCTATAAAAAGAGAGTATTTAAGATATTGTTATTGAAATAATTACCATACTATGTTAATTTAATTATGCTATACTATTAATAAATTGTTCCGAATGAAAGGATTATATAATATATTATAATATAGGAATAGTAAAGTAATACTGATATAATAGTAGTATATTTTACTTATATAGGATTTATATAGTAAAACTTAATTTATACATGTACAAATATGCAAGATTTCTGGGTCTTTTGGACATATATAAATTAAAATTTTCATTAAAATCCCTATAGGAGTTTTTTAGCATAAGGAGTGGAACAATTGAGAGAAGAAATAAGTGCAGGTGGAGTTGTATATTTTGGTAATGCAATTTTGCTTCTCAAAAAATATAATGGTGATTGGGTATTACCAAAGGGTAAGATTGAAAAGAATGAAGATACAAAAGATACTTCTATAAGAGAAGTTTTTGAAGAAGGCGGAGTTAAGGCTGATGTTGTAAAATATATAGGAAAGATACAGTATTCCTTTAAGGACAGTTGGAAAAATAATGAAATTATTAATAAAACCGTGCATTGGTACTTAATGAAAGCTAGAAGCATGTCATGTAATCCTCAAAAAGAGGAAGGATTTATAGATGCTAGATTTATCCATATAGACAGAGTAAAGGATATGGCAAAGTATAGCGATGAAAAGAATATTATTAAGCGAGCTATAGATGAAATTAAAAAGCAAAGACCTCACAAGGAGTGAGGTCTTAGATTGTAGAAGAAGCATACAAAATAATAGGATTTAGAGGAAGATGAAGTGTAAAATTAAAAGGTTTTGTTATCATCAGTTGCTGATACGAAAGTTGTACAGGCAGTTCCATCACTTGTCTTTGCATAACCATCGCCTATGGCATTGACTTCTAGTTTTTGAGCTTGACAATAATTTTGATGGTTATATTTACAGTTTGATACAGAACATTTAACCTGCATTTGAGGTCCAGCCATAGAAATACCTCCTATATTTATATAACGCTCTGTAAACTTAAATGAAAATTGAGGACTTCAATCCTCTGTGGTACAATGTTTTTGCTAAAAAAACTATACCTCCCAGAAAGGATGAAGTCCTCATGCAAAAAATTGTACCAATTAAATGTACAAAATGCAATAATAAAGATTCTTTTTACCGTTATGGTAAAGATAAAGATGGTTATCAAAAATACCTTTGTCGCAAATGTAATCACCAATTTGCTCCTGATAAACCAATATCTAAAAAGGTACCTAAATACCCTCGCTGTCCCC
>NZ_FRAG01000067.1 GCF_900142245.1 Paramaledivibacter caminithermalis DSM 15212
TTTTTCTTTGACACATACAGATGTCATTATAGCATAACAATTGTAAGAAAAGTGTAGAAATATGTAACAATATCAAATAAATTTTATATTTTGATAAAATCAGAACTATTTGATTATATTGGTAATATATTGAGAGGCAAGTAGACATCATTCCACCCTGAATCTTATCAATAACTGCAAATTATTTTATCTTAAAAGCTTAAGTCAGACTAAATAATCTAATACAAAATATAATATTGCATAAAATAGCAATAATGAAAATAGGGAAAAATCCTGTATCAAAGACTTTTCCCTAAAGATAAATTTAAAAAGATTAAATTTCGCTATAATTGTAATAAATATGGATACATAAATTGACTGGCTGATATTGAAATGATATAATCTTTAAAAATAGAGAGAATAACAATTTTAGAAGGTGATAAAATGAATTTAGATGTTAGTATAATATTTCAGATAGTCATGGTAACAGTACTGCTATCTATATTTTATCTACATTATAATAGAAACAGAAAACTATATTTTTTTACTACTGTAATATTAGCTGATTATGATGAAAAGAAATTAAATTTTGACTATAATCTTGACATAGATAAAGAAGATGTCATAGTTTATCATAAATATGATATATGGAGATTCTACGAAAAGAGAAAATTAATATTCAGCGATTTAAACCAATAAAAACTAGGAGGATAATCGATGAATATTATTACTGAATTGATAAGTACACTATTAGCTCAAGTAAATAATGTCATAGGTGATTGGGGAATAACAATCATTTTTATAACATTGACAATTAAAATTATGATGATTCCATTAACGATTAAACAAAGAAAAAGTATGGAACAACAACAAGAACTCAGTAAAGAAATAGAAGCTATCAAGAAAAAATATCATAATGATAAAGAAAATATGGAAAAAGAAATTACTAGAGTAACAGCAAAATATGCTTCCAGCATGTGGGGATGTTTAACTAGTTTTATACAGCTTCCAATAATAATATCTTTATATAGAGCAATATTAGTAATACCAGTTGAAGTAGGAAGTACAGTAATATTACCTTGGATTGGTAACTTGAAAACGCCTGATCCCTACTATTTAGTCCCTATAATATCTGCTGTTATTCAATTGTCGCCCAATATAATGTATTACCTAAAATGGTTTAAAGGAATAGGACTTGCAAAACCAAATAAGTCAATACTAATATCAATACTAATAGTTAATGCACTATTTATTACAAAGGCACCAGTAATAATAGGATTATATTGGATAGTAAACGGAATATATACTGCTGTAGAGCAGTTAATCTTCAATATAATCAGGGTTAGAAGAGTCGGAAAGCTGATGAATTAAGGATTTTAAAACCATTCTTTTAAAATGAACAGCTAAACTTTTATATTGGTTTGGCAATAGGTTTAACATTAGAATGGAAGCAGCTAAAGACTACAAAAGAATTACAATAATCAATAAATACGAATAAAGCATTATCAAAGAAGAATGAGAAATTGCTGAAAAAGTCATATTTTCACCTTCAATAATAATCATAGAAATACCTAAAAATTATGGCTAGCAGCCTGTAACGACTGCTAGCCATATAGATTTCCCATAGTAAAACTCAATTTATATATATCAAAATATCCAGAGTTTTTAAGGATTTTTGATGTGTATAAATTAACTGTTTTACTGGAATATCTATACTAGCTTACTGTACTTCCACTTTCAATATCCGCTGTAACAAGAGTCAGCTTATCTCCTGCTGTTGCAGCTAAAATCATACCTTGAGATTCTATTCCTCTAAGTTTTACAGGCTTTAGATTAGCTACAAGCACTACTTTTGTACCTACTAAATCCTCTGGCTTGTAATGCTGTGCTATCCCTGATACCACCTGTCTAGTTTCATCTCCTACCTTGAGTTTTAGAACTAATAATCTATCTGCCTTTGGATGCTTTTCAGCCTCTATGACCTCAGCAACTTTTAGGTCTACCTTTGCAAAATCATCGATTGTGATCTCACCCTTTTCTTCTTTTTCACTTTCTTTCTTTTGTTTCTTTTCTTCCTTCTTGGCATTTTTCTTATTAAGTTTCTCAAGTTCTTCTAATTCCTTCTTTACATCTATACGTGGGAATAAAGGTGGCTGTTTATGAACTTTGATTCCTGTTTCAAGCTTTCCAAATTCCTTTGACGCTTCCCAACTTGTTGAAGGTCCTTCATCTATACCAAGCTGTATCCATATCTTCCTTGCAGTATTATCCATAAAGGGCTGAATAAGAATTGAGATAATTCTTATTGCTTCTGCTAAATTATATAGCACCGTATCTAATTTATCTTTATTTTTCTCATTCTTAGCCAAAATCCATGGTGTGGTTTCATCTATATATTTGTTTGTTCTTCTTACTACTTTCCAGATTTCTTCAAGGGCATTACTAAAATCTAAATTATTCATTTTTTCTTCTACCTTTGCCCATGCAGAAGTTGCTACTTGTTTAAAATCTTCATCAAATTCACCATCTACCTTTGGTTTAGGTACTATTCCACCGTTATATTTCTCTATCATTGTAATAGTTCTACTTACTAAATTTCCAAGGTCATTGGCAAGGTCTGAATTTATTCTATTTAATAGTACTTCATTAGTAAATACCCCATCCTGCCCAAAGGAATATTCACGAAGAAGGAAATACTTTAGCGCATCTACTCCATATCTTTCTACTAATACTACAGGATCTACTACATTACCCTTAGACTTAGACATTTTCCCGCCTTCAAGTAAAATCCATCCATGTCCAAATACCTTCTTTGGTAGTGGAATATCTAAAGCCATAAGCATAGCTGGCCATATTATTGTATGGAATCTTACTATCTCCTTACCAACTAAGTGAACATTAGCAGGCCAAAACTTAGAATAATCTCCTTCTTCATTTTCAGGGTATCCTAAAGCAGTTATATAGTTGCTTAGTGCATCAAGCCATACGTAGATAACGTGCTTTTTATCAAAGGGTACTGGAATTCCCCAATCAAAGGAAGTTCTAGTTATACATAAATCCTCCAAGCCTGGTTTTAAGAAGTTATTTATCATTTCATTCTTTCTTGATACTGGCTCTAAAAACTCTGGATTTTCTTCAAACAGCTTAAGAAGTCTATCCTGATATTTTGAAAGCTTAAAAAAGTACGCCTCTTCCTTAGTAAGTTCTACTTCTCTACCGCAATCAGGACATTTGCCATCTACTAATTGTGTTTCTGTCCAGAAGGATTCACATGGTGTACAATACCAACCCTCATAGTTACTCTTATAGATATCACCTTTATCGTAAAGCTTTTGGAAAATCTGCTGCACCCTTCTTTCATGATAATCATCAGTGGTTCTGATAAATATATCATAGGAAATCTCCATAGTCTTCCAAAGTTCTTTTATTTCTCCTACAATCTTATCTAAGTATTCCTTTGGCGACATTCCATACTCCTTTGCCACTCTTTCAATCTTTTGACCATGCTCATCTGTACCAGTCAAAAACTTTACATCATAGCCAGTAGCTCTTTTAAATCTAGCCATTGCATCGGCAGCTACTGTAGTGTAAGTATGCCCTATATGAAGTTTTGAGCTTGGATAGTATATAGGGGTTGTAATGTAATATCTTCCTTTACTCATTTTTTATTCCTCCTTATATATTTAGATTAAGATTGAGGTTAAGATTAAGTATTTTGATGGTATGTCTTTGATGGAAAATTATTGATAGAAATTAAAAATATTTCTATTAAATTTAAATGAGGAAATTGCATAATACATTTAAAGAATTTCTCAATACAAAATGTAGTAGAAAGAGTCAAGAAAGCTATCTGCATATTGTATTTCAAAATTATTAGTGTTAATTATGCAAGTTTCTCAAATAACAAAAAACCCCGTCCCCCCAAAAGGGACGAGGATATCTCGCGTTACCACCCTAATTCATTATTATGTTACCACAATAATCTCAGTAAGTGACTAAGTATCACCTTGCATTTTTAACGGATGCAAATCCGACCTGACCTACTTGTTTTTCAGCCAGATAGTTCAGGGGCCATATTCAGTATACTTTTCAGTACCGGCTTTCACCTATAGATATAAAACTACATATCTCCCGGCTCTCTGTAACTAAATCCATATACCTACTCTTCCCATCATTACATTTACATATAACTATAATATTTTAGTATATATAAAAATATATAGAATTATACATATTTTGTCAAGGGCTATTGTGCTAATTTTAATTATTAAGTACTTATGAGATCAGGCTTTACTAATTTTCTGATATATCAGTTTAAAAGCCAACAAATAATAAAAAGATCTGTAGCTGAGCATATAGACAAAGAATTAATATTTGCTAGTTTCGTATCTAGCTTCGAAAGTATTAAAATTTATTTTAGTGTGAAAAAAGCGGTAGAAAGCTTTTTTAATAGTAATTAGGTTACATAATTAAACTTATAAACTTGTGTTTTTAAAGAAAAAACTCTCTTTAATATGTGAAAAATGTTTAACCAGTTAGTATATACTGATAAATATTTATCAGGTTATAAAGAACTTAAGGATATAACTTATATAATGAATGTTCCTTCAAACTCAACAGGAAAAACAAAGACTTATGTTGAAGAAATACTAACTAAATTAGATGCAACTTTAATCAAACCAAACTAAACTTTGGAAAGTTGATACGTGTATAAAACATTTTATACACGTATTTACTTTTTTGGTATATTATTGATATAACATATATAGATTAAATTATTCTATTAGTGGGGGTAATAATATGTTTAATGGCTTTAAATTTAATAAAAAACATAGAAATTATTCTTTTTTATTAGTTTTTTTAATGTTTATAGAGTTTATATTTTATTTTTATATAAAACCAATAAAAATGTATTATTTTATAAGTGAATTCAAATATTTACCCACTAATATAGGAGCTAGAAAAGAAATATTTATGGGTATATTATATATTCTAGCATTTTCTCTATTTTATTCCATAGCTATTATTAGTTATAAAGTAATTATTAAAAATGAAAGATACTCAATCAAAGAAGTTCTTAGGAAAAGTATATCAAACCTCACAGTATTTCTTTCTGTAAAACTAATGCTGCTTTTAACAATTGATACTATATATTCTTTTTTAAGGTTTAGAGTTATCAGCTATAGTGGATATATAGGATATTCTATGGCAGTAGCATTAAATAGATTATTCTATGCGACTTCTTTCAGCCTATTTGTATTTATAAGCTTGAACCTACTAAATTTAGGCAAAAAATATTTGAATACAAAATATAATTTCTGTGAAATAAAAACATTTATATGTAGCAAAACACTATTAGAAATCTTTATCATTACATTAATATTGCGTACCCCTTGTATTGTTTATTATAAAATTTTTTTGAGCCCCAGTATCTCAGATTTTTTTAATAATAACAATCTAAACTCCATTTGGGATTTAATGAAAATATTAAATCTTTATTCAAGAGTAGATCCGATATATTTGTTTTTGGCATTTAGTGGTAGAGCCTTAGCACGCTTTTTTATGTTTGTAAAAGTTTTTAGATTTGTTGATAAAACTCAGGGAATAAAATAGTCATAATGTTCATTTTAATTAAAAGTTAAATAATCGATTGTTAATTTTTATTATCTTTATTTTGTGCAAAGAAAGGGAGCCCTTTTTCCAATATTTTCTCAAATTCGTTTGAGGGCAAAGGTCTATTAAATAAATATCCCTGTCCCAGATCACAATTTATATTCTTTAAATAATGGTATTGTTCTTCTGTCTCTATTCCTTCAGCAACAACCTTTAAACCTATATCATGGGCTAATTTTATTAAAGATTCAGTAATGGCTCGATCCTTGCATTTTTTTGTTACATTATTAATAAAGGTTTTATCTAGTTTTAAAAAGTCAATAGGTAATATTCTTAAATAATTTAAGGATGAGTACCCTGTTCCAAAATCATCTAACGCAATTTTTATTTTCATTTTTTTAAGTTCATTAAGGATTTCAATGGTCTGATTTAAATTTTCCAAAACAATATTTTCAGTAATTTCTATAACTAGATATTTGCTATCCAATCCTGTTTCTTCTAAAACTCTCTTTATATTACTTACAAAATTTATTTGTTTAAATTCTAATGCCGACATATTTATTGATATCTTGGTAGGCTTATATCCCTTATCTATCCAGATTTTATTTTGCTTACAAGCTGTTTCTAAGACCCATTTCCCAATCTCCTTAATTATTCCAGTTTTTTCAGCTATGGGAATAAATCTATCTGGTGATATTAATCCTTTTTTAGGATGATTCCATCTAATCAATGCTTCTGAACCAATTGCCTGATCTTTCTTTAAATCAACTACTGATTGATAGGTAAGAAAGAATTCTTCATTCTTTACTCCATATCTTAAACTCTTTTTCATATTAATAAATTCAATTTTCTTAATATACATCTCTTCTTTGTAAATTTTATAACCTTTTTTGCCTTCTTCTTTTGCACAATACATTGCAGTATCAGCATTTCTTAGTAGAGTTTGAAAATCTTGTCCATGGCAGGGAAAAATTGCAATTCCAATGCTTGCAGAAATATAAAATTCTTGTCCATTGAGTATCCATGGTTTTTCTAAGGAACTAACTATGGTATCTGCCAAATTATGTAAATTGTTTAGATTTTCAATATTTGAAACTATCAAAGCAAACTCGTCTCCTCCAAGTCGAGCTAATAGTTGATCTTCCTTTTTATATTCTTTTAATTCCTTTGCAACCATTTTCAATAATGCATCTCCATATGTATGCCCAAGTGTGTCATTAACATTTTTAAAATCATCTAAATCAAAGTACAATAAAGCACATTTTGTTTTAGTTTTTTTAGCATAAGATATTCTAGCTATGAGTTCTTTTTCAAACATAGCTCTATTTGGTAATCCAGTTATCAAATCATAATATGCCAGCTTCAAAAATTTTTCTTCATTTATTTTTTGTTCAGTAATATCTGTATGTGATCCTGCTATTCTGATTGGTTCATCATTTTCATCCCATATAGCCTGTCCTCTACTTAATATCCATTTATAATTCCCATTTTGGGTTCTCAATCTATAGACGCTGTTATAGCTATCTGCCTTCTTATTTAAATAGTCATAAAATGTTTTTATTGCTTTATTTTTATCATCAGGATGTAAAAGACTCTTCCATACTTCAATGGAATATTCACCTTCAAAATCTTCATAATCTAATATATTCTTCGCCCGAGAAGAAATATACATTTTATTACTCTTTATATCCCAATCCCATATACCACCATTAGCACCCTCAACAGCTAACTGATACCTTTCTTCACTTTCTGCTAAAGCCTCTTTACTTAATTTAATTTCTTGAAACTTATTCTTTAAATCCTCTTTTGTAACTATTAATTCTTGATATGCCAAATTAAGTTCATGATAGCTTTCATATAATTTATTTGAAACAAATTGGATTTTTGTTAGTAAATTTTTAATAAATAGAAATGAAATTACCCCTGTTACGATAATATAAGTCCATCCTTTATAAGTTTGTAATATGTTAATACGTTTTATATCATCAATTGATACTTCTAAAACCTTATCAGATAACAATATCCACAAACTACCTATTGTCATATACATGATACAAATCTTAAAAGCAGCCTTTGTCGGGTTTAGGGAAATATCTTTAAATGACAATAAATCATTCACAACTAAGATTTTCTTAGAATTTTCTTTCAATATTCTTTTTAATTCAAGAATCCTTAACATATAACATAACCCCCACATAGTTAATAAAATAAATAGCTATGCGTAATTTGTAGATTTTTGTCTGTATTTGTAAACATTATAATCTACATTGTCATTATTTATCAAGTAAATAAATTTTACATATATTTATTTGATACCCTATATAAAAAGGCTAAAACATTAGGAAAATGGCTTATATTATGATAATAACTAGCCAAATAAAAAATTATTCAAAACCATCTAATGAAAATATTAGTAATGATAGAAAATAGTAGTGCGCAACAAAAAGCTTCATGTTAATGAAGCTTTCAAAAAGATTATTGGAAAAATCAACAATATTAACCCATATTAACAAAATAAAGTGACAGGCTGTAAAAAAGTCTGAGTTTACTGTAGTAAATGAGAGATATTGAAAGGAGTATCCAAAATTTGGAGGTTTACTACAGAAACTCAGTTTTAAAAGCAGCCTGCCTTGACACAAATAATAATGCCTAATACTCTTGTTATCTAAATTAACCCTTCATCTTTAAGCTTTTGTATGAAGCTATTATTAAGATTGCTTGTATTAACCCTTTTCTCAAATAGTTTTCCATCCTCAACAACTTGAAGCTTGGCTTTTTTGTCTGGGAAGTTAAATCCACTACCATTTGAATAAAGTATTGGGTTCTTATTAACTGGCCAGAATACATATTGGTCTATTTCTTTATTAACTCTAAAATACTCTGGTATATTCATTGATATTTCGTCGAGTATGTCCTCTGGACTATTATATTCCATAGTTGTACTCAGTGCATTAGCTAGCTTTATTATTATTTGCCAGTTTTCCACATTTGTAAGAGGCGGTATAGCTTGATTTATTCTTTGTATTCTTCTTTCACTGCTTGTATATGTTCCTCTAGATTCAGCAAAGCTAACAGCTGGCAAAACAACATCGGCCTTTTTTGCAGTTTCAGTCAAATGAATGTCTCTAACCATTAGAAAATCTAGATTGCTTAAATCCACATCTGGTATATCTTCTCCAAATACAAGTAATCCCTTAATAGTATTTTCTTGTATACCTTTGACTATTTCTTTTGAATCCCTACTAATACCCATATCTACAAGTCCTTGGCTGTTATTATTGGCTTTAAGCTGTATGATACCGCTACGTGCTTTCCCTATATGCCCAGATATAACAGCCACGTTTGCAATCATTTTTGCTGCGTCAGCTGTAACACTGCTTTGGTCAAATATAATCATAGCCTTATTTGAGTTTCCATAAATATCTGCTATTTCTTTGGCATTTTCACTAACATTAATCTCTTCAAGGCTTGATTTTAATTCTTCAAAGCCCACAGCCCTTTCAGCTGATGGCATGAATCCATTATCAATTAAGGCTTTGGCTATTTCCTTTAAGAAATTTACATTATTTTCAGGCCTTATCTTTCTATATGCCCATTCATCTGCCTTTGTATCAGATGGATTAATTGTAATAAGACTTGCTCCATTTTCTACTGCCTTTTTAATCTTAAGACCAACAATAGTATGGTCATTCATTATATCAGACCCTATAAGAAGAATAGTTTCTGTGGAAAGTATTTCTTCAAAGGTATTAGTAGAGGCATCATATCCAAGTACATCCTTTATTCCATGCTGTAAGCTATTAAAGGAAACAATATTGTCAGTTTTCAATACATCTTTTGCAAACTTTGATACTAAGTATATCTCTTCGTTTGTATATTTATCTGAAACAGCTACAGCTAAAGAGCTGCTTCCATAAAGTAATGTTAGACTCTTTGCTTTCTTTGCAGTATAAAGCGCTGCTTCCTCCCATGAAACCTCTTCTAGCTTACCTTCTTTACGCACTAAAGGCTTTGTAAGTCTTGTATTTTTTAAGGCTATATCAAATCCAAATCTTCCCTTCGCACAAAGTAGTCCATCATCAACCTTGCTTGCCTTATTAGGAAGAGCCCTCATAAGCATATTTCCCTTTGTATTTAAGTTAATATTACATCCAACACTACAATGGGAACAAATTGTGGGGGTTTCCTTTGCTTTAACAGGAACAGATTTCTTTATAGAAAGCCTTTCTCCAAGGGCTCCCGTTGGACATATACTGATACATTGCCCACATGATATACAATCTGTTTCTTTTAATGGTTTATCTAATGCAGGCTTAACTATGGTATCAAAGCCCCTATCCACCAATCCTAAGGCTGCAACTCCCATGACTTCATCACAGACCCTTACACATAAACCACAAAGAATACATTTATCAGAATTCCTCTCTATGAAGGGATGTCCATCATCTGATTTTCGTTTATGAAGCTCTCCAGTAATTCTTTCAGGTTTCACATCATATTCGTTTGCATATTTTATGAGCTGACATTCAAAAAAATCATGACATCCACATTCAAGACATCTCATTGCATCCTTTTTGGCAGCTTCTTCACTATATCCACATACTACTTCCTCAAAATTGCTTTTTCTTATCTCTGGAGCTAGATGAGGCATAGGAGGTCTGTTTGCCTTTTCAACATAATCAAAATCTTCCTCTGTTAAATCATGTCTTTTTACATAATAAGGCTTTTTATATGGTATTATCTCACCTTCAAGATATTTACATATAACTTCAGCTGCCCTCTTTGCTTCACCAACAGACTCTATAGCAATGCTGGCACCCTTATTAGTTGCATCTCCACCAGCAAAGACACCTTCTAAATTTGTTTGATAGGTATTCTCATCAGCATAGATAGTTCCTTTTTCTGTAAGTTCTAATTCTTCAAAGCCAGTAGCATTAACTTTTTGCCCTATTGAACAAATAACTGAATCTACTTCTATTACTTCTTCTTCGCCTTCAATAGGAATAGGGCTTCTTCTTCCACTGGCATCAGCTGGACCTTGTTTCATCTTTTGAAGCCTAACTTTATGAACTTTTCCATTGTTACCGATTATTTCTATAGGATTAACTAAATATTTAAAGGTTACTCCTTCTTCTTCTGCTTCTTTAATTTCTACATCATCAGCAGGCATTTCTTCCTTGGTTCTACGATATAATAGATAAACCTCCTTGGCTCCAAGTCTTATAGCTGTTCTACAGGCATCCATAGCTGTATTTCCTCCACCTACTACAGCTATTCTATCACCAGTTCTAATAGGTTCATTTACTGCAAATTTAGTAAGGAAATTAATTCCGCCTATAACACCTTCTAAGTCATTTCCTGGACATCTTAAACTTCCGCTTTCCCAGGCTCCTATAGTTACGTAAACTGCACTAAAGGTCTTTCTTATATGACTAAATTCTACGTCTTTGCCAACCCTTAAATTATTAACCATTTTTACGCCCATTTTTTCAATTATTCTTATTTCTTTATTTAGTACTTCCTTGGGAAGTCGATATTGAGGTATCCCATATCTAAGCATACCTCCCATTTCAGGCATAGCATCGAATATTACGACCTTATGCCCTTCCTTTGCAAGATAATATGCTGCCGTAAGACCTCCTGGTCCACCACCTATAACAGCTACTCTTTTTCCTGTAGGTGGTTTAATCTCAGGCATAAATACTTCTTCGTCCTTTAAATCTATATCGGCTACAAAGCTCTTTAACCATGCAATAGATATAGGCTCATCGGCAAGCTGTCTCCTACATGCATCTTCACATGGATGTGGACATACTCTTCCTATGCTTGCAGGTAATGGCAATTGTTCCTTTATAAGCTTCAAGGCTTCCTTATATTCACCATTTGCAATAAGTCCCACATAACCCTGACAATCAGTGCCTGCTGGACATGCCAATACACAGGGAGGGCGACAATCTCCTACATGATCTGAAAGTAAAAGCTCTAATGCAGTTTTTCTTGACTCCCTTACACGGTCAGTGTTTGTCTGAACAACCATCCCCTCCCTTATCTCTGTAGCACATGCCCTTAAAAGTTTTGGAACACCTTCTACCTCTACAACACAAAGTCCACATGATCCATAGATTTCCATTTTCTCATCATAACAAAGGGTAGGAATTTCTATATTATTTGACCTCGCTACCTCAAGTATAGTCTGCCCTTTATATCCTAGGACTTCTCTTCCATTTATATTTAATCTTATTTCCGACATATTTTCACCCCTATCTACTTAACTTCTATCGCTTCAAATTTACATACTTTTTTACACTCACCACATTTAATGCATTTTTCATTATCTATAACATGAGGCTGTTTTACATTACCAGTAATTGCTCCTACTGGGCATTTTCTAGCACAAAGAGTACAACCAATACACTTGTCCTTTAAGATATTATAACTAAGTAGATTTTCACATTGCTTGGCTGGACATTCTTTATCATATATATGCTTTTCATATTCTTCTCTAAAATATCTTAGTGTGCTAAGAACTGGATTTGGAGCAGTCTGCCCAAGACCACACAGTGATCCTTCCTTTATCTTGGCACCTAGTTCCTCTAATAACTCTATATCTCCATCTTTTCCTTGCCCTTCACAAATACGTGTGAGAATCTCCAACATTCTCTTTGTGCCGATTCTACAATATATACACTTTCCACAGGACTCTTTACGTGTAAAATCTAAGAAGAAGCGTGCCATATCTACCATACAAGTGGTCTCATCCATTACAACCATTCCACCAGAACCCATTATTGCTCCTGTGTTATTTATTGA
Source organism: Paramaledivibacter caminithermalis DSM 15212 (assembly GCF_900142245.1). Lineage (GTDB taxonomy): Bacteria > Bacillota > Clostridia > Peptostreptococcales > Caminicellaceae > Paramaledivibacter > Paramaledivibacter caminithermalis. The sequence goes on from NZ_FRAG01000067.1 coordinate 12,403, forward strand.
GTCATAATCAACTGGAGTATCTAAAAGCTGGGCTGGTATACATCCTCCCGATGGTCCACCCATTTGAACAGCTTTAAATTTTTTGTTATCTTTAATGCCTCCACCGATATCAAAAATAATTTCTCTAAGGGTTATTCCCATAGGAACTTCAACTAAACCGCCCTTTCGTATCTTTCCAGTAAGGGCAAAAACCTTAGTTCCTTTACTCTTTTCAGTTCCCAGTGCAGCAAAGGCCTTCCCACCATTTGAAAGTATCCAAGGAACATTTGCAAAGGTTTCAACATTGTTTATATTTGTAGGCTTTCCCCAATATCCTTTTTGGGCTGGAAATGGGGGCTTAAGTCTAGGCATACCCCTTTCCCCTTCTAGGGAGGCAATAAGGGCTGTTTCTTCACCGCATACAAAAGCTCCTGCACCAGCCTTAATTCTTATATCAAAATTAAATTTATCATCATCAAATATTTTTTCACCTAAAAATCCTTTTTCTCTAGCTTGTTTTATTGCAATTTTCAAGCGAACAATAGCTAAAGGATATTCTGCTCTAACATAAACAATACCTTCCTTAGCACCCATTGCATATCCACCAATGATCATGCCTTCAATTAAGCTATGGGGATCGCCCTCTAATATACTTCTATCCATAAATGCCCCTGGATCTCCTTCATCTGCATTACATACAATATATTTAGTTTCTCCAAGAGATTTCCTCGCCGCATTCCATTTAAACCATGTAGGGAATCCTGCTCCTCCCCTACCCCTTAATCCTGCTATTTTTATTTCCTCTATTACTTCATCTGGACTCATATCCGTAATAGCTTTCTCAGCAGCTTTATATCCGCCTTTTTCTATATACTCATCAATAAATTCAGGATTAATGAGCCCACAATTTCTAAGGGCTATCCTTTCCTGCTTATCTATTATCATCTGATCAATTTCATTTATCATATATTCGTCAACTTTTTTATTTTCAATAATATGCTTTGTTATTATTTCATCTACTATTTCTGGCTTTACCTTGACATATGTTGTCTTCTCTCCATCATCATCTACTATATCTACAATGGGTTCAAGATGACACATACCAATACAACCAGTAAGTGTAAGCTCTACGTTAAGAGCCTTACTTTGTATTTGGTTTTGAAATTCTGTGTGAACCTTATTTGCTCCAGCTGCTATCCCACAGCTTCCCTGACCAATAATTATCTTCATACTCTATACCCCCTTACCTTCCTTTTCCTTGATTTCATTTATGATCTTTCTTGCCTTATCTGGAGTAAGATTTCCATAGGTTTCTCCATTGATCATCATGACTGGGGATAAGCTGCAACAGCCAAGACAAGCCACATTTTCCAGTGTAAATAGATTGTCCTGTGTTGTTTCACCTTCCTTAATGCCAAGCTCATCACAAATAGCTTCTTCAATAGCTTTTGAGCCATTAACATGACATGCTGTACCTTGACACAGCATAATAACAAACTTACCTACAGGATCTAACCTAAATTGGGTATAAAAGGTTGCAACACCATGTATTTTTGCAGGCTTTATTCCCATTTCTTCGGCTATATAGTTTAAAGCTTCCATAGGTAAATAATTGTATACTTCTTGTACTTCTTGAAGAATACTTATTAGGCTTCCCGATAAACCCTTATATTTCTCTAGTATTGGTGTTAGTTTCTTTAAATCCAATTGTTTTTTCTTAGCATTAACACCCTTATGATTACAACAACATTCCATTTTTTCCACTCCTTTCAACATATCAACATGAAGGAAATACTTTAATTATTATATACATATATAAGGCTGTCCTTTGCCTTTTATATTGTATTCATTGGGATAATTACTTATAAAAATAAAAATTTATTGCAAATTTAAAATTTGATTATATATTAATCATGATTATCATTGTAATAAAATTATATAATAGTTCATTAAGCAAATCGTAATTTAAAGATATTCATATAGGATTTACATAATAAAACTTAATTTATACATAGATAAATACGCAATGTTTTTGGCCATGTATAAATTAAAGATTTTATTTAAGTTCCTATAATTATCAATAATGTTAAAATTACTATGAACTATCATTTTAAAATTATTTGATGAAATTGCATAATACATTTAAAGCATTTTGGAGTACAAAATGTAGTAGAGAGAATCAAAAAATCCATCTACATATGTATTTCAAAATTATTAGTGTTAATTATGCAAATTTTTCATTTAAAACATTTTTCTTTGAAGAATATTTAAAAGCTCAAAGTTATGGACAAAATCTTCCATTTCAAATATACTTAATTTATGCATGGACAAATACGCAATACTCTTAGGCGTTTTAAACATATATAAATTAAAGTCTTTACTTAAGTTCCTATAATGATTAATTAGTTTATAATTTGCTATAAACTTTATAAAAAAAGAATACGAATAACAATATCGTCACTCATATTCCTCTGTATTTTTGCCTGAGAGTTTCTACGTTATAATATAATGTATTGCTCCTTCGGCGCCATTGCGGTCTTTCCAGAGTTCCATCAAATAGCGATCCTTTTGCCTGAAAGATTCTATATAGATTTGAGTGTCCATATATTGCTTCTTCGGCTCCTAATAAGGTATCTCTCGCTATCATCATATGGATATTTATGATTTTTTTAATATAATTATAAATTTATATTAATATTCTTTATCTTATCATGTTTTTCAAAAAATTTCAACATTTGCAATTATATAAGTTAAAATTATCAATAATATTTTGAAAATTTTAATTGTTTTATTTCGAATACATTGTTATAAGTAGATACTGGGTAAACGTTGTCCTGTGTGCAATTATATGTCTATATACATATATGCAATTATTATATTTTGAAATTTCATTTTTGTGGAAAAATTTTCATAATTATTATGAATCTTTATAAAATAGACTTTTCGAAACCCATAAGGAAATTTATCCTGAATTATTCATAGAAAACATCAAAAATGATTGAATCGTAGTATTAACAAGTAGTCCAACAAATTGGACTTTGCACCCATTGGGTGAAATAACAAAAAAATAAAGAAAAGAACCTAATTTTGTGTTAAAGTTAAAGCGTTAAAACAAAAACTATATCACGAAAAGAGGTTCTTTCTATGACAAGTTTACATCAAAATTCACTTAACTTCAACAAAAGTTTTTCATATGATTTCGGTGGAGGTAATCTTTCTTCAGATGCAGGGTTAATAATAGTTCGTTCTTTTCTTGAAAAAATTGGCTTAATACCGCTACTTAAAACCCTTTTTAAGGATGATACTGCAAG
>NZ_FRAG01000024.1 GCF_900142245.1 Paramaledivibacter caminithermalis DSM 15212
ATACCACTAGCATAAAGGGAGATTACCTTTTCTTCAATCCCAGAAATATCCCTTTTATTTTTAGGAACCACAATAGGTTCAAACTCTCCATTTCTATCCCTAGGAACATTAATATCTAGCTCTCCATACTTAGTTTTTATTGTTTTGTTAGCATATCCATTTCTTTTATTCTCTGTTTCTTTATTTTTTCTGTCTCCTTTACCGTAACCCAGCTTTACTTCAAGTTCTGCTTCAAGCATTTCCTGAAGGGCATCCTTAAACATATCTTTTAGGTATGCATAAATATCATCTGCTGTTTTAAATCCTCCATCTACTATCATTTGTCTTAATACTTTCTTCGGTAATGTACTCATAAAAATTCTCCTTTCTAACTTAATCTTTTTTAGATTCTTGCCAGAAAGGAGACATTATTTACGGTCAGACACATATTTTATGACACTACCTCTTAGGTTGGGGGTGTATACTTTTTTTTATTCATACTTTTATTTAATCTTTTATATTTTATTGTTTAAAAGAGGATATTTGAAAGTACATTATTTGGTTTTTAAATTTATAGGTTGTTGAATAATTATTGTATAACAATCGATAGGCTTAACTAGTTCAGTTATTACCTATTTATTCCAAGGGAATTTTAGATTATTAACCCCTTTTTCTTGGTTAATTAGTTTTTCAATTAAATATAATAATAAAGTCCACATTACATGAGATTTGTATTTGTTATGGCCATATAGTCTAGGTTTTTCTAAGTTATAGCGTTGTTTTAGTACTTCAAATAATCTTTCAATTGTTATTCTGTTTCTATATATTTTCTCCCCCGTAGGGGATTCAAGATATAGGATATTCTTTCTGCTATATTCATTTTTTAGAGAGTCTATAGACTTAGCTTTACGGAGATCTATATCTGTTAGTAAATTGATTGAAAGTTCATCACATAACTCAAATAATTTAACACTGTCATAGGCAGCAGCTCCTAAAAGTACGAATATATCATAATCATCCAATTCACGTATTAACTCTTTACAATTACTATCATAAACATTTGCAGTAGTGAAATTAAAGGCTATGGTAATAGAATCTAAGGAACTGACTAAATGAAGTTTATACCCTTGACACCACCCTAATCGGGTAGATTTGTCTTTTTTAGCTTCAGAATCAAACTTAGAACTTCTTAAAGCAGTTGAGTCTACAGAACAAACCCTTAAATCTGGACTTAAAAGTAATACAAACAATCTGTATACTTGATAAAACAAATTTTCTTGTATTTGTTTAATTCTAATACAAAAGGTGGAATGATCAGGAATATCAGTTAACCCAATAATCTTAATAGCTAAAGCATCATTGGATAGTTCCCATTCTAACTCTCTTAGACAACAGACATTCCTAATAACTTTATACATTAAACATTGCATTATTTGTAAGTCTGAGTACTTCTTAGGTCTACTGACTTTTTTAGCCTGAGTATTAGATACAAATTTTTAAAATATATTTTGCAATTTTTTACAAACCATATTAAAGGGGTTATTTTTTATCATGTTAAATGTTATAATCATTTTAGTCGTCCTTTCTAGATGATTGTTTTTGTGGTACTTAACATGATACTAGAAAGTGGCGACTTTTTTAATTGGTAATTTTAGTTATTCAACAACCTAAAGATAAATCAATAGGGTTTTATTTATCTTTAGGTTGTTGAATAACTATTTTTACCGAAAGTAAAATGCTATATTTTAGCTATCAAAGGTATTTTTTATAAAAATGATTCTAATTTTATAATGTAGAGAATTAGCTGAATTGCCAATTTCCAAATTTAGTTATTCAACAACTTAATATAAAAATAAATTAGATTATAAATAATATTACATTTTTGGAACAAAATAAATATTCATGCGTCTATGTAAATGAGGAGGATAGAGAATGAAAAAAATATCATTGCTATTAGCAATTAGCCTGTTGCTATCAAGTATATGTGGTTGTACTCCCTTTAGCAGTACTGTGGTAATTGATAGCACCAGTACATTGAAAAAAATTGACATCAAGGAAGAGACAATTGAAGATAAAATAATAAATAATATCAACAATATTGGAATTGAGGTTATGAAGAGTACTTGTAAAGAGGGGGACAATGTAATAACTTCACCTTTTAGCTTAGCAGTTGTTCTTACCATATTAGCCAATGGAGCAGAAGGTGAGACAAAGGAGGAACTACAATCAATTATTAATCCATATAATATTTCCAAGGAAAACCTAAACAAGCAGTATTGCATACTTTTGAATATGCTTAATGATTCTGGTTATGAGGAGAACAATAAGAAGACCACGGTTATAAATACTGCAAACTCCATATGGACATCAAATGATATATCATTAAGGGAAGGCTTTAAAAAGGATTGTGCTTCATATTATGATACTGGAATTTATAATATTGATTTTCATAGTAAAGATGCTAATTCTATAATAAACAAATGGATAAATGATAAAACAAATGGAAGAATAGAGAATTATTTGAAGGATATAAATCCTGACACTTTAATGTACATATTTAATACTCTTTATTTTAAAGGGAAGTGGCAAGACGAATTTTCAAAGAACAATACGAAGGTTGAGGATTTTTATCTTAAGGATGGAAGCAAGAAAAAAGTAGATATGATGAATACACAAAGACAGATGCCTTCCTATGAAGATGATGATATTATTGCAGGAAGCTTAAATTACTATGGATGCAGTATGCAGCTTGTCATACCTAAATACGATATAGATGAATATATATGCAACTTAGATTACCAAAAACTTCAAGAGAAGCTTAAAAAGAGCGAATATGTAAAAACAAAAATAAAGCTACCTAAATTTCAATACGAAGCAGAATACTCTTATAAGAATATTCTTCAAAAGCTAGGATTAAATAAAGCCTTTAGTATAGATGATGCCGATTTCAGATATATTTCAGATAGTAAGCCATTGTTTGTAGATGATATTTCTCAAAAATGTGTTATAGGTATGGATGAAGAGGGTACAGAAGCAGCAGCCCTAACATCAGTGGCTGTATGCGGTGCAGCTGAGCCCTCTGAAAGAATCATAGAGCTCTATGCAAATAAACCCTTTATATATTTTATAAAACATAATAGAACAGGGGTCGTCATGTTTGCAGGTGTTGTGTATGAGCCTTAGAAATTTAGAAACTCATAATAATTTCATGGTGGAAACTATTTTCTAAATCTTTTTCTAAAAGAAAAAAAGATTATCAATCCAATTAAAAAAATAATACTTAAAAAAACAGCATGTGATGTTCCTTGGCTTGAGGCAAGGAAAATTTTTGTAGGACCATCTGCTCCACCAATAATTCCTATACTAGCTACTGATTGATTATGATAGTCGAAAAAGAATTTAAAAATAAAAATACTTAAGAATAAAAAAGCTACATAAATTAGTATTTTTTTCATAAATAATCTCCTTATCATTAATAAATTTACCAGTTAAAGCTAGATGTTTAATATTATTCAATACTATATTTATATTTTACAAAAAATCTAAAAAACCTTTAATCTTTATAAATGTATACTAATATCCATATAGTTTAAGGTCAGGTCTTTAATAGCCTATTGACTTAACCACTAAAGACCTGACTATCTATATATTATTTATTAATTAGAACTTAAAAGCTTACTTAGAATTCCAGTTGAATTCAATAAAATCAATAAGATAGCAGCAGGAGCTAAGAATCTAATGATAAAGCTATATAAGCCTTGCTGTTTGAACTGATACTGACCATCACTTGTAATTTCAGCAATGGCATTTTTGGTGCCCCAAACCCATCCTACAAATATACATACCAGTATTCCACCTACAGCAAGTAAAACATTTGATGTTAAAAAGTCAAACCATCCAAAGAAGGTTTTCCCTAATATGGTTATATTACTCCATAATCCAAAGGATAGTACACTAGGAATAGCTAGTAAAAATATTGCAGTAGACACTAATATAGTAGCCTTTTTTCTATGCATATTGAATTCCTCAATAGCAAAGGAAACAATTACCTCTAATAAAGATATAGTAGAGGTTAAAGCAGCAATTCCTATAAGGGTAAAGAATAACGCTCCAAAAAAGGTACCAAAGGGCATTTCTCTAAAAACAGCTGGAAGAGTAATAAATATCAGTCCTGCTCCTTGACCTGGCTCTAAGCCATATGCAAAAACAGCTGGAAAAATAACTAAACCTGCCATAAGAGCTATTACAGTATCAGCTATAGTTACTTGAATAGCTAAATTTATAATATTTTCATTTTTATCAATATAGCTACCATAGGTTAAGATAATACCCATACCTAAGCTCAATGTAAAAAATGAGTGACCAAGGGCTTCTAGAACACTTTGAGTAGTCAATTGAGAAAAATCGGGTTTGAAAAGGAATTCAATTCCCTTTGAAGCTCCTTCTAAAGTTAAAGACCTAAACATTAATAATATCAAAAGACCTAGTAGAACGGGCATCAATATCTTACAGTACTTTTCAACACCATCCTTAATTCCAGAAATAACAATAATGGCAGTTAAGACTATTATTACAAAAGTACACAATAAAGGCTCAAAAGTACCTCCAATAATGCTTTCAAAATAAGCGCCTAAATTAGCCGCTTCTATAGAAACTAGTTTTCCTGTTGCAGCTCTACCTATGTATGACAATATCCATCCAGCAATCATGGTATAATAGGATAGTATTATAAAAGCAGTTAATGTAGCTAAATAGCCAGATAGGAACCATGGCTTTCTGGGTTCTATTTTTTTAAATGCACCAACTGCATTTGCTTGAGTTTTTCTACCTAGAACAAATTCTGATACCATTACAGGTAAGCCTATTAGGGTAATACAAACTAAATATACTAAAATAAATGCAGCTCCTCCATTTTTACCAGTAATATACGGAAATTTCCAAATATTACCTAAACCTATGGCAGAGCCTGCAGCTGCAGCCAATATTCCTAATCTTGATCCAAAAGTATCTCTTTTCATAGTATGTCATCCTTTCATGTCAAATTTAGCAGAAAAAAATTAAAATTCAGAATGCGCATTCTTAAAAATAATAAAATCTTCTATGAAGATTTTAAATAAAGACTTTGATTAAACATATTGAAGAAGTTGTAGAATCACATAAATAAATTTAAAGGATTTATAATTTCAATATGTAAAAAAATCTTCCGCCTCTATAAATATTTAGCAAATACTTATAGGGACGAAAGATTAATATTCCGCGGTACCACCCTACTTTGCAATAAAAAATTGCATCTTTATTCAGGTCAAAATAAAACATGAATATAGATTTCCCATAGTGAAACTTAATTTATATATATCAAAATATCCAGAGTTTTTAAGGATTTTTGATATGTATAAATTAACTGTTTTACTGGAATATCTATAATAGATTTATTTAACCCATAGCCATATATTGGTGGCAGCCAGCCTTATTTACTCGGTAGTCCTTTCAATTTGGCAGCTCAAGAGTGATCATTATATATCTACTTTAACGCTAACTCTCAGCAAACGTTAGCTCTCTGTAGTCAAAGACTTGATATTTTTCTCTCCATCTTCGCTTTAAAATATAAATTTTTAAGACAGGTATTATTATACGAATATTATTATAATATGTCAATAAAAAATTTTCATAATGTTTGTAAAAAATAAATTGAGTAGGTTACTAAAAGGAATAATGTAGAAATAAAGAGAAAGGAGGGTTTGAAATTTTTACTACTTTGTTGTACCATATTATAAAACAAACAATTCCAAATTATTCATAAAGTGGTTTAAAATATTAAGTAGTCTTGTATTACCTTATGAATAATTTAGGATTAAATCAAGGAGAATGATTATGAAGAAGGTTAATCAGGTTTATGAGGCTTTAGTTGAATTAGAAAAAAAAAATAAAAGAGGTATTTCCGCTAAAGAAATAAGTGAAGTCCTAAACACTGATAGAGCCAATGTTAGTAGATATTTAAATATGCTTTATAGAGATAATAGAGTGGCAAAAATAGAAGGAAGACCTGTTCTTTATAAGTCTATAAAATCAGATTTAATCCAGAGAACAACTATGGGAAATAAAAATAGTTTAAATAAAATTATTGGGGCTAAGGCAAGTCTTCGAACACCTATTCAGCAGGCAAGAGCAGCAATTTTATATCCTCCAAATGGACTTCATACATTGATCTTAGGAGAAACTGGAGTAGGGAAGTCTATGTTTGCAGAATTAATGTATCAATTTGCAAAGGAATCCAAAATAATTGAAGAAGATGCACCTTTTATTCAATTTAATTGTGCCGATTATGCTGAAAATCCTCAGTTGATTATGTCTCAAATTTTTGGAGTAAAAAAGGGGGCATATACTGGAGCTGATTGTGATAAGGAAGGATTACTTAAGAAAGCTGACCGTGGCATATTGTTTCTTGATGAGGTCCATCGCTTGTCGCCTCAAGGACAAGAAATGCTTTTTACTTTTATTGATAAAGGATATTTTAGGCCTCTAGGAGAAACGGAAAAGGTTATTTATGTAGATGTACGTATTATTGCTGCTACAACTGAAGATCCCCAATCATACCTGCTTAAGACATTTACCAGAAGAATACCTATGACTATTGTTCTTCCTGCACTAAGGGATAAGGGAATGGCTGAGAGATATGAGTTAATTGAATCCTGTATTAAACGAGAATCAAAGAGAATAGGAAAAAGTATTTATGTAAATAGAAACTCATTGATTTCATTACTTTTATATGATTGTCCCAATAATATAGGTCAGCTTAAGAGTGATATACAGCTTGCATGTGCTAAAGCATTTGTAAAGTATAAATCAAAGGAAGAAAAATATATACTTATATCACAATCCGATCTTCCCCAACATGTAAAAAGAGGATTAATGAAGATTCAAAATAATAGAGAGGAAATTGATCGTATTTTTAAAGGTAAAGGAGATATTTTGAGATTTTACTATAAGGATGATAAAGATCATAATATAAGCCCACAATATCAAGTAAGCAAGGGATTTTATGATGTTATTGAAAAAAAGCTTGAAGCTTTGAAAAATGCAGGAATAGAAGATAAAGAGATAGATAATATTATTAATTTAGCTATTGAAAGCCATTTTAGAAAATATATTGAAAATCTCCCAAAGGGAATAGAAAAAAATGAAATATCAGAAATAGTAGATATAGAGATTTTAAAAGTAGTGGAAGAAATATTGAATTTTGCTGGTAAAAGACTTAAAAGAGAATACGATGAAAAAATATATTTTGGTTTAGCCCTTCATCTTCATGGATGCATTGAAAGGCTTCAAAGTGGCAATAAAATATATAATCCCAAATTAAATATGATTAGAGTTGATTATCCTAATGAATTTGTAGTTGCAATGGAAATAGCTAGAATCATTGATGATAAATTTAATATTGAAACTCCCTTAGATGAAATAGGTTATTTAACAATGTTTTTAGCATCTAATACATTGGGTATAAGGGATGAAGAAAAAGCCAAGGTTGGTATTTTAGTAATCATGCATGGAAAATCTACTGCAAGCAGCATGGTTGAAGTAGTTAATAACTTAGTAGGAGGGCAGCATGCAAAGGCTTTAGACATGCCCCTTAACATGAAGCCTCAAACTATGTATGAAATTGCAAAGCAGCATATAAAAGAAATGGATAGGGGTAAGGGTATTATAGTGATGGTTGATATGGGTTCCCTTACTAATTTTGGAGACATGATATACGAAGAAACAGGAATAATTGTTAAAACTATAGATATGGTTAGCACACCTATCGTTATCAATGCTTGTAGAAAGGCTATTTTAGGACAAGATCTTAATGAAATATATACTACTTGTAAGCAAATGAATTTAAGCAATAAAGCCACTGCAAGAAGAGAGAATATAAATGATAAGAATATAATTATTACAGCATGTTTTACTGGGGAAGGTGCTTCTGAAAGATTGAAAAGAATCATAGAGGATAAGCTATATGAAAAAAATAGCATAGAAATCATTCCATTGAATATTTTAGACCGAAGGGAATTTCTATGTAAAATTGATCAATATAGGGAAAAACATAAAATTTTAGCTGTTGTAAGTACTATAGATATTAATCTAAATGATATTCAATGTATATCAGCGGCTGAAGTATTAAAGGGAGAAGGAATAAAAAAAATCATAAATATAGTAAAGGAAGAAGACCTGTATTTGAATATCGGTAAGTCATTAAAGGAACATATGATGTATATTGATGGTAAAAAAATTGTAGATGATGTAAGATATATTGTAGATAGTATTGAGGAAAGTTTAAATATACAAGTAGTAGCTGAAGTGAAAGTAGGAATTATCCTGCACTTAAGCTTTTTAATTGATAAATTGTGTGGCAATGGAAAAGAAACACACTTTGAAGACTTGGAGGAATATAAAAATCAGTATAGCAGAGAGCTTATCATTATAAAGGACTGTTTAAGATCGTTAGAGAGTAATTATAATATTGAAATCGGTGAAAATGAATTGGCTTATATTTGTAAAATGTTTATGTTAAACAAAGAGGATATATAGTGTATAAAGTGTGTAAAATAGTGTGCAGTATAATTGCACACTATTTTTATTTATAAAAATAAAGCTATATTGATATTGTTTAAGATAGCTAAAAAATTTTTCAGTGAAATTCTGCTTAAATACTAGCTTTTATAAAAATTGAAGTTAATAAAGAATAATTTTAAAAAAAATAATTAATTTTGGCATTATTTATGCTTATATAAATAAGCACACAGAAAGTGAAAGGAGGATGCTGATTTAGGAATGCAAAAGTTAACTGTAGTAGTGAACAATAAATCTGGATTACATGCAAGACCAGCTGGATTATTTGTTAGAACAGCCAATAAATTTAAAGCAAGCATAACAGTAAGCAAGAATGGAAGATCAGTAAATGGTAAAAGTATCATGGGTATTTTAGGGATAGCTGCATCTAAAGGAGATGAATTAGAAATAATTGCAGAAGGACATGATGAAATAGAGGCAATAAACGAAATAAAAGTATTATTTAATTCTAAACTTATCCATGAATAAAGATAACCAATATTAAGAAATTCAAATGAAAGGAGGTATATATGGGATATTATATAGGAATTGATGGTGGAGGTACAAAAACCTTGGCTTGCTTATGCAATGAAAAAAAGGAGATTCTATCATCAATTCAAGTAAGCTCCACTAATTATCATAGTGTGGGAATAGAAAAAGTAAAAATAGAATTTGAAGAAATATTTAATTTTTTCAAAGCAAGTCAAGGGATAGCTTTAGATAATATTAAAGGTATTTGCATTGGAGGAGCAGGAGTAGATGGAGCAGAAGATCAAAAAATCATAAAAAGAGTTTTTAGGGATATTGGATATAAAAATAATTTGCAGGTTTACAATGATTCTATTATAGCCCTTGTTGGAGCAAATGGAGGAAAAAAAGGCGCTATACTTATTAGCGGTACAGGCTCTATAGCCTTTGGAATTGACAAAGCAGGAAAAGAATATCGTGTTGGTGGCTGGGGTCATATAATTGATGATGTGGGAAGTGGATATGCCATAGCAAGGGATGGATTAAAAAAGATAATGGAAAGCTATGATGGTAGAGAAGAAGAAAGTACAATATGGGAAGCTGTAAGCAGTGAACTTGGCATATTACATATAGGTGAACTTATTTCATTTATATATAATCCTAATACTAAAAAGCATGATATTGCTAGGCTTGCTCCATGTATAATAAATCTATATGAAATTGATAGAGTTGCAAAGAAAGTAGTTGATAAGGCAGTAAGGGATCTGTGTAAGATGATAGAGGCTTTGGCTAATAAAATGAATGAAAAGGATTTTTCATTGGGGTTAAGTGGTAGTGTATTTTTAAAATCAGATTTAATCAGGGAGCTTTTCACTAAGAATATTAATCAAAGGTATCCAAAGATTTATGTTCATTTACCTGATGAAAGCGCTGTCAAGGGAGCATTGATTTTGGCAGTAGAAGAATATAAATAGTGTTCTACTTAGGATACTTATAGAACTTGACTGAAAGGAGACTTAACTATGAAAAAAATAATGCTAGTTTGTTCTGCAGGCATGTCGACTAGCTTATTGGTTACAAAAATGAGAACTGCTGCTATAAAAAAGGGTATAAGTGTTGATATTTTTGCAGTATCTGAGGCAGAGTTGAAAAATCATACTAATGATGTAGATGTTGTTCTTTTAGGACCACAGGTTAGATTTCTTTTAAATAAAATGGAAAAAACACTTGAACCAAAGGGGATATCTATAGCAGTTATTGATAGTGTCAACTATGGGATGATGAATGGTGAAGCGGTTCTTGAACAAGCATTAGATATAATAGGAAATAAATAATTGTGAATAATTGTGTGATTAAAGCAATATAAGGTTGCATTTTATGCAATCGAATATATGATAAAAAATAAAGGAGGATTTATATGAAGAGGTTTTTTGATTTTATGGAAAAACATTTTGTACCTATAGCTGCTAAGATAGGGGCGCAGAGACATTTAGTGGCTATTCGTGACGGTTTTGTTGGTATTATGCCTTTAATTTTAGCAGGATCTATTGCAGTATTATTGAATCAGACTGTTTTTAAATGGATACCTGCATTTAGTGGATTAACTGCAATTAATGGAAATGTTTGGTGGGGAACCTTTGCAGTAATGAGTTTATTGATAGCTTTTTCAGTTGGATATAATCTAGCTAAAGGTTATGGATCTGATGCTCTTGCAGCAGGATTAGTCTCAGTAGGAGCTTTCTTGGTTGTTACTCCACAATCCCATGGAGATGCTGGTTGGGGATATATTCATTGGGGATATTTAAATGCTACAGGTTTATTTACTGCTATTATAGTGGCTATTATAGCTACAGAAATATTTGTTAGACTTTTAAACAAGAATATTATTATAAAAATGCCTGATAATGTTCCGCCTTCAGTTGGAAGAGCATTTGCAGCAGTAATTCCAGGTTTGATTGCTATATATGTATTTGGAATTTTAGCATTTTTAATAAATAAGTTAGGTGGAAATAGTTTATATGATTTAATTTTAAATTTAATTCAAAAACCTTTACAAGGATTTAGCCAAGGGGTACTGTCTGTTATGTTCTTCTCTATGCTTATAAATTTCTTTTGGTTCTTTGGTTTGCATGGAGCTAATATAATGGATCCAATAATGAATGCATTGTACTTACCTGCTTTAGAAGCAAATGCAAGTGCTATACAACAGGGGCTACAAGCGCCTAATGTAGTTACAAGAGTTTTCTTTGATGCTTATATACATTTAGGTGGTTCTGGTGCTACTTTAGCACTAATTTTAGCAATATTTATTGCTTCTAAGAGAAGAAAAGATTATAGAACAGTTGCAAAATTAGGTGCTCCAGCAGGAATCTTTCAAATCAACGAACCTATAATATTTGGATTACCTATAGTACTCAATCCAATTCTATTTATTCCTTTTATTATCGTTCCAGGAGTTTTAACACTTATTGCTTATTCTGCAACTGCCAGTGGACTAGTGCCACCAACATACGTTGTAATGCCATGGACAACTCCAGTTGGTATTGGTGGTTTTTTAGCAACAGGTGGCGACATAAGAGGAGGATTATTAGCATTGGTAAACTTTGCAGTGGCTGTAATGATATATTTACCATTTGTAATTTTAGCAGATAAGATGGCAAGTGGTGAAAGTACCGTAAAATAAAGCCGAAAGGATATTGATTCCTTTCGGTTTTACTAAGATTTTTCTCTTAAAAATAATTTACAATAAAGATTAATAAAGATTAAAAATAAACTATATTAAAGCTATTGTTTTGTGAGGTGTAAAAATGAATAAAGGACTAAAAATTGCAGTAATAGGTGGAGGTAGTAGTTATACCCCAGAACTTATAGAAGGATTTATTAAGAGAGCAAATGAGTTGCCAGTAAAAGAGATATACTTAGTTGACATAGAAAAAGGTAAGGAAAAGTTAGATATTATATATAATTTAACTAAAAGGATGATTAATAAAGCAGGCTTAGATATTAGTGTCTATAAAACCCTTAATCGTAAAGAAGCTATTAAAGATGCAGATTTTGTAGTTACTCAGCTAAGAGTAGGAGGATTAGAAGCAAGAGCAAGGGATGAAGGAATCCCCTTAAGGTATAATGTTATTGGACAAGAAACAACGGGAGCAGGAGGCTTTGCTAAGGCAATTCGCACAATACCAGTTATTTTAGACATATGTAGAGATATTGAAGAACTGTCTCCAGATGCATGGTTGATAAACTTTACAAATCCAGCGGGAATCATTACTGAAACTGTATTAAAATATACAAATGTAAAAGTCATGGGTTTATGTAACGTGCCAATTGGAATGGTTAATAATGTAGCAAAATTACTTGGTGTAAGCAGTAATCGAGTAAGAATAGAGTTTGCAGGTCTTAACCATATGGTTTATGGAAAGGAAATATATTTAGATGGCAAAAATGTAACAGATGTTGTTTTAGAAAAGCTGGGTGATGGTGGACTAATAAATATGAAGAATATTCCTGATATTAAGTGGGATACAGATTTCATTAAAACTCTAAAAATGCTACCATGCCCTTATCATAGATATTTCTATTTATCTGACGATATTCTTAAGGAAGAGCTTGAAGGACTTAAGAAAAATAAAGGAACTAGAGCTGAGCAGGTTATGAAGATTGAACAAGAGCTCTTTGAAAAGTATAAAAATCCAGCTTTAGATGAAAAACCAGAGGAACTTGAAAAAAGAGGAGGGGCATATTACTCTGATGCAGCAGTTTCCTTAATTAGTGCAATTCATAACGATAAGTCAGAGATTCATACTGTCAACATAAGAAACAATGGAGCAATTTCATCATTACCTAATGATGTTGTAGTAGAGATCAATGCGGTGATCAATAGAGCAGGAGCTAAGCCTGTTGTTCTAGGAGAATTACCAGTACAAATTAATGGGCTAATCCAACAAGTTAAAGCATATGAACTTTTAACAGTAAAGGCTGGAGTAACAGGAGATTATTATACTGCCTTAATGGCATTGACAACAAATCCTTTGGTGTATTCTGCTAATATTGCCAAGAAATTATTAGATGATATACTCTTAGAAAATAAAGATTATTTGCCTCAGTTTAACTAGAAATCAAGATATAAGGAGCGATAAAATATGGATTTTGAAATGAATATATTTACAATAATAACCTATAGTGGCGATGCCAGAAGTTCAAGTATGGAAGCAATTACCTATGCAAAACAGGGAGATTTTGAAAAGGCTAAGGAATGTATTGAAGAAGCAATAGAAAAGCTTGAATTGGCTCATAAGGAACAAACAAAGCTTATACAAGCTGAAGCCCAAGGAGAAAAGCATAATATATCCCTATTACTGATTCACGCTCAAGATCATCTAATGAATGCAATGACCGTTAAAGATCTTGCAAATGAGTTTATAGATATTTATAAAACAATAAAATAAATTTTATTAAAAATATATTATTGGAGGATAAGATGAAAAGATTAGGCGTTTCTATATATCCAGAGAATGCCAGTGTTGAAGAAAACAAGGCATATCTATCTTTAGCAGCAAAATATGGATTCACAAGGGTTTTTACGTGCCTTATATCGGTTGATGGGGATGTAGATAGAATAATTAAAGAATTTAAAGAAATTGTTACCCATGCAAAGAATTTGGGTATGGAGGTTATAGCCGATGTAAGTCCAGAAGTCTTCAAACGATTTAATATCAGCTATAAAGATTCAGTTTTTTTTCATGAGCTAAATTTAACAGGAATAAGATTAGATCTTGGTTTTTCAGGGTTTGAAGAGAGCTTTATGACCTTCAATTCTCATAATCTAAAGATTGAATTAAATATGAGTAACGGAACCAAATATCTTGACAATATTCTTTCTTATATTCCTAAAAAGGAGAACTTAATTGGGTGCCATAACTTTTATCCCCATAGATATACAGGTCTTTCTAGAAAGCATTTTCTAAAATGCTCTGAGCAGTTTAAAGAATATGGTATAAGAACTGCAGCCTTTGTGTCTTCCAGCAATGCAACCTTTGGACCATGGCCTGTAAGTGAAGGATTATGTACCCTTGAAGAACATAGAAATAAGTGTATTGAAGTTCAGACAAAGGATTTATTCAATACAGGTTTAATAGATGATGTTATTATAGCCAATTGTTTTGCGTCGGAAGAAGAGCTTAAGGTACTTGGTAAGCTTGATAAAGATATTCTCACATTAGGAGTTGAGTTAGTAGAAAATATTCCTGAGATAGAAAGGAAGATTGTTCTGGATGAACTTCATTTCAATAGAGGTGATGTTTCTGAGTATATGATCCGTTCTACACAAAGCAGAGTAAAATATAAAGGTAATCACTTTGAATTATTTAATCCAAAACCTATAAAAAGAGGTGATATTTTAATTGAGAGTTCCTTATATAATAGATATGCTGGAGAATTTCAAATTGCATTAAAGGACATGGATAATAGTGGAAAGACAAATGTTGTGGGAAAAATAGCAGATGAAGAATTGTTTTTAATTGACTATATTGAACCCTGGCAGAAGTTTAAACTTGAATTAAAAAATAAAAGAGGAGAAATAAAATGCGAATTATAGTTGAAAAGGACTATAAGGAGTTAAGTAAAAAAGCTGCTAATATCTTGGCAAGTCAAATTATACTAAAACCCGATAGTGTTCTAGGGCTTGCTACAGGATCTACCCCTATAGGCACATATGAAGAATTAGTAGGTATATATAAGAAAGGGAATATTAATTTTTCAGAGGTTGTTACCTTTAATCTTGATGAATATTATGGATTAGACAGCTCTAATCAGCAGAGCTATTATTACTTTATGAATAAATATCTATTTAGACATATAAATATAAAAACTGAAAACATTCATATACCTAATGGAAGAACAAAGGATGTTGATTTAGAGTGTAGAGATTATGAAGAAAGGATTAAAGCTGCAGGGGGTATAGATATTCAATTATTGGGTATAGGAAGGAATGGACATATTGGTTTTAATGAACCCGATGTAAAATTTGAGGCTCTAACACATTTGGTTACTCTAGATGAAGATACTATTAAAGCAAATTCAAGGTTCTTTCCTTCAATTGAAGATGTACCAAAGCAAGCAATAAGTATGGGAATAAAGACTATCATGCGTTCAAAAAAGATTCTTTTATTAGCTAGTGGAAGACAAAAATCACAAACAATATATGAGATGATAAAAGGCAAAATAACACCTAAGCTACCTGCATCGGTATTACAATTGCACCCTGATGTCACTGTTATAATAGATGAAGAAGCAGCAATTCTTTTAAAAAAGATAAATTATGCTCAAGTAGTATAATTTATCTTTTTTTATGATATTTTAAGAGGTAGCAGCTTCAGTAGAGGAACAGACAGCTACTATGACAGATATTGCTGAGATGGTAGAAAAGCTAAGAGTTATAGCTGATAACATAGAAGAAAAGGTTATGATTTTTAAGGTTTAAACAAAAAACCTTACCATATAGGAATTTAAGTAAAGACTTTAATTTATACATGTCCAAAATGCCCAGAGACATTGCATATTTGTACATGTATAAATTAAGTTTTACTATGTAAATCCTATAGTTAGCTTTATACATAAAAAAACCTAACTAATAAAGGCAGGATTACTTTTGTTTTATGTAGAATATATGGACTATATTAAAAGGAATAGATAGATATAATTATGGAGGGGTATTAATTGATATACGATAAAAATACAATATACATTTTAGGTACCGCCAAGATAGGTAAGAACGATCCTATTTCAGCTGTATACAACATTTTCTTTGTAGGAATCATATTAGAAAGAGACAGTGGTAAAATAATTGATTCAACATGCAATATGGTAAGGGATGTAACCACTGATTTTATTAGATCTATACTTATAGGCTACAATCTTGTAGATGATATTGATCAAATTGTAGATGAGATACAGAATAGATTTTATGGAATGGCTCAAAAGGCTGTAATTGCTTCTGTTAAAGATGCACGAAACAAATATATAATGATTAAAAACAGTTGATGTAAGTAAAAAATAAGAGTATAATTGGTATGTAGTATTTTATAAAATTTCATATTACGTTTTGTTTACTAGTATATAGACTAGCCTCTATATACAATTGTAGATAAGACCCAGTTGACTTTTAGTTAAGCTGGGTTTTTTGTGTTTTTGTTAAGAATAAATATTTGTCTTTATCAATAAAGGGGGAAATATGATATGAATAGAAATTATTTTAAAGAGATTGAAAATATCATTAAGAAAAATCTAGAACAAAGAGGCATGGGTAAAATCAACCTAATTGGAGAATTAGAAAAAGGTGCCATGGATCTTGTTACAAGTTCTACAATACTAATAGTTACAGGATTTGTTATCAGAGACACACTTACAGGTGAGACCGATGGACCTATTGGAGCAATATCTTTGTCCAGTGCATTGAAGCAACTAGGAAAGAAAGTTATACTTGTAACTGATATATATTCTCAAGACATAATGTATAGCTGTTGCTTAGCAAAAGGCATTACTGTACCAATAGAAATTATTCCATGTGAAGAAGCGGAGGAGTTTTGCAACAACCTATTACAAAAATATAAACCATCCCATATAGTTGCTATAGAAAGACCTGGAAGAGCAAAAGATGGTCGCTGTTATTCCATGAGGGGAGAAGATCTTAGTGATATAGTTCCAAATACAGATATATTATTTGAAAGAGCAAAGGAGCTTAGAATAGCAACATTGGCTGTCGGAGATGGTGGAAACGAGATTGGAATGGGCAAAGTTTCTGATTTTGTAATTAATTCAGTGGATAAAGGTGAAAAAATATGTGCTGTTATTTCCACAGATTATTTAATAGTAGCAGGAGTATCTAATTGGGGTGGTCATGCTTTAGTAGCAGCTCTTTCCCTACTGACTAATAGGATGCTGCTGCATGATAGTAAAACAGAGAAACAAATACTGGAAAGCATGATTAAAGTAGGTGCTGTAGATGGGTGTACTAAAAAAAGTACATTATCAGTAGATGGCTTAAGTTTGGAAGATAATATCGAGATACTTGAAGGATTAAGAAATATAGTGTATACGGCATTGAAAACATTACAAGAAAGTAAATTGTATATAGGCTAAGAATCATAAGCGATAAATTGAAACTATTACCAGTAAAATATTGGTGCAAATTGTTTTCTTTTAAAACTTATCAGAAAAACCCCAATACTTGCAACTTGGAACATGGAACTTGCAGCTAAAAATCGTCGTTAGATGCCTTTGTTCTTGATGTATTGATTTAATATTACGCCTATGATTCTATGAATAAATATTAATGAATTTGACAACTTGGACGGTTAGTAAAGCTAAAGGATAATATTTCATAAACCATATCACTGGTTAGATTGATTTCTAAATCATTAGCATAGGTTTGTATCAATATTCTTTGTGTATTAATAGGCACATTTTCTCTTTTAAGTTTGTCAACGTAACTTAGTATTAAGATTAATTTATTTTGAAAAGTATCTAAATTCATAAAGCATCCTCCTAAAAAACATATTATATTAACTATATATAATATAATTCGATAATATGCATAAATTTAGGGGTTTTTTTTGTGCTGTAATTAAATATATATTGAAATTAATTTTAAAAAAATGTATAATTGAGGAAATTCCATAATATATGGTATTGCTTTGTAGATTTTAAAACTATGCATGGTAGTAAGTTTTTATGGAAGGTAATAATGTAATTTGTCTAATTATATGAAATCGGTAACATATTTTGGATGAGTTAAGTATAAAGTATGATTATATATTAGGCTTTTATATCGTTAGGGAGGATGATGATGTCTGTTACAATTAATGATATAGCAAGGGCTGCAGGAGTGTCTAGGACAACTGTTTCTAGGGTTTTAAACGACTCTGGATATGTAAAGGAAGAAACTAGGAACAACATTTTAAAAGCAATAAGAGAATTAAATTATACACCTAGTGCCATAGCAAGAAGTCTATCTACAAATAAAACCAATACCATAGGTGTTATAGTTCCAGAGATCAATAATCCTTTTTTTGGAGAAATAATAAAGGGAATAGGACAAGTAGCCGATGAATATAATTTAAATCTAATACTTTTCAATACCGATGATAATAGAAAGAAGGAATTAAAAGCACTTAAGCTTCTTAAGGAACAGAGGATACAAGGAGTAATTATTACACCCACCTATCCAGAAGATGATTTTGATAGTAATTATTTAAGTACCCTTGAAAATCTAGGGATTCCTGTAATTTTAATAGATGGACATGTGGAATGTTTTAATTTCAGTGGGGTATTTATTGATCATATTAAAGGTGCCTACGATGGGACCAATGCTTTAATAGAAGCAGGTCATAAGAAAATAGCCCTAATTACAGGATGTATGAATTCTAGGCCAGCAAAGGATAGATTAATTGGATATAAAAAAGCTTTAATTATGAACAATATTCCAGTTGATGAAAACTATATATTTTATGGTGATTATAAACATGAAAGTGCATATGAGATAACAAAACAAATATTAGAAATGAAGGATAAACCTACTGCAATTTTTGTAATGAGTAATATGATGATTTTAGGATGCATGAAGGCCTTTTATGAAGAAAATATCAGGGTTCCAGAGGACATGGCTATTATAGGTTTCGATAAGATAGAGGCATTAAATATAGTTGGAATGAATATTAGTTTTATAAATGGACCGACTATAGAGATGGGCAGAATTGGAATGAAACTTTTAATTGATAATCTTGAAAACAAAGAAAGTAATAAAGAATTAAAGAGAATTACTTTGTTGCCAAAGCTTGTTTTAAAGGGATCAGAAAAGCTTATAAAGAGATAGATGTGAATAAAGATTACGCACATGAATATTTAAATTATATGGAATCGTTCACATGGAAATTATAATAAACTATTTATGGATATATTAATAAATATAAGGGAGAGGATAAAATGAAAATACAAAACTATATCGACCATACTTTATTAAAACCTGAGGCTACAGAAGAACAAATAAAGAAAATATGTGAAGAAGCTAAAAAATATGGATTTGCTTCAGTATGTGTAAATCCATATTATACATCATTAGTAAGAAAAGAATTAAAAGGGACTAAAGTAAAGACTTGTGTAGTTGTAGGATTTCCCTTAGGTGCCAATACAAAGGAAGTAAAGGCATTTGAGACAAAGCAGGCCATCGAAAATGGTGCACAAGAAATAGACATGGTAATTAATATTGGAGCTTTGAAATCTAAGAAATATGATATTGTTAAAGAAGATATTAAAGCAGTTGTAGATGCTGCAAAAGGTAAGGCATTAGTTAAAGTAATAATAGAAACATGCCTTTTAACTGAAGAAGAAAAGGTAAGGACATGTGAAATTGCTAAAGAAGCTGGTGCAGACTTTGTAAAAACCTCAACAGGATTTTCTAAAGGTGGAGCAACTGTAGAAGATATTAAGATAATGAGAAAAACTGTAGGACCTGATATGGGAGTTAAGGCTTCAGGAGGTATTAGAACTAAGGAAAGTGCCCAGACAGTTATTGATGCAGGAGCTAGTAGAATAGGGGCTAGTGCTTCTATAGCTATTGTAGAAGGCACAAATAACTCAAATGCTGGATATTAGTTTGATATAAGCCATGGAGGGGAGTAATTATGGATAAAAAATTACTTATCAAAAAAGCCTTTGAGGTAAAAGAAAAAGCATATGTCCCATATTCAGGATTTCATGTTGGTGCTGCTGTTTTAACTGATAGTGGGAAAATATATACGGGTTGTAATATAGAATCTGCTTCATATACACCAACTATATGCGCAGAAAGAACAGCAATAGCAAAGGCTGTTTCTGAAGGAGAAAGAAATATTACAGCAATAGCTGTTACAGGAGATTCTCAGTGGACTTACCCCTGTGGAGTTTGCAGACAAGTGATAAGAGAATTTGGTAAAGATATTCTAGTGATTATTGCTAAAACTGAAGATGAGTATAGAGAATATGTCCTTAAAGAGCTGCTGCCCCATAGTTTTGGACCAGAGGATTTAAAATAAAAACTTAGAAATGCCAATTAAATAATCTTAAATTAATTTACTATCATGAGGTGATAAGTATGAGAATGATTGATATTATTCAAAAAAAGAAAAATGGAGAAACTCTTTCTACTAAAGAAATTAATTTCATGATAGAAGGATATACAAAGGGTGAAATTCCAGATTATCAGATGTCAGCCTTTTCAATGGCGGTATATTTCAAAGGAATGAATAAACAAGAGATAGCTGATTTAACAATGGCTATGGTGAATTCTGGAGAAAAAATAGATCTTTCAGCAATTAAAGGAATTAAAGTTGATAAACATTCCACAGGAGGAGTTGGAGATAAAATCAGCTTGATTGTTGTTCCACTAGTGGCTTCGGTAGGTATTCCAGTTGCAAAATTAAGCGGTAGAGGACTAGGTCATACAGGAGGAACAATAGACAAGTTAGAATCAATTGAAGGTTTTAATATAGAAATGGGAACAAAGGAGTTTATAGATAATGTAAATAAATATAAGATGGCGATAGCTGGACAAACGGCAAACTTAACTCCAGCAGATAAGAAGTTATATGCACTTAGAGATGTTACTTCCACCGTTGACAGCATACCATTAATTGCAAGTTCCATAATGAGTAAAAAGATTGCTTCTGGCGCTGATGCCATAGTTTTAGATGTTAAGGTAGGATCTGGTGCATTTATGAAGAACTTAGATGAAGCAAGGGAATTAGCTAAAACTATGGTAGAGATAGGAAAATCATTAAACAAAAGGACTGTAGCAGTTATTTCCAATATGAATCAACCTTTAGGATATGAAGTAGGAAATGCCAATGAAGTAAAAGAAGCTATAAAAGTTTTAAGTGGAGAAGGAGCTGAGGATGAAACCGTTGTCGCTTTAACAATAGCTTCATACATGACAGTCCTTGGAGGGGCTTTTGAAGATTTCAATATTGCCTATAAGGAACTAGAGAAAATAATTAAATCTGGTAAAGCCATAGATAAATTAAAAGAACTAATTAGAATACAAGGTGGCAATCCAGATGTAATCAGCAATACGGATATGTTGCCAAAAGCAAAATATCATATAGAAGTTAAAGCCTTGAAAAATGGTTATGTAGAAGCTATCAATGCTGAACAAATAGGTATAATAGCTATGTTACTTGGTGCTGGTAGAAAAACTAAAAAAGATAAGATAGATTATTCAGCTGGTGTAACGATAGTTAAGAAGGTTGGAGATGAGGTTAAATTAAATGATACCATATGTATTCTTCATACTAATAAAGAATCCTATAATGAAGCTAAAAAGTTAGCCTTAGAAGCCTTTAAAATAAGTAAGAATAAGCCAGAAAAAATTGAATATATATATGATGTATTTCAGTAACAAAAAAATGTAAAAAGGAGATAATCCTAAGCATAGAATATGGAAGTATAAACACATGAGTCCCTAGGAAGCAAATGGTTAAAAAGATTTTTAAAATAACTTCAAGGTCATAATCACATAAACATAGCATTAAAAATAATTTATATTTTTTGAACCTTATTTGCATGCCCTTTTATAAGGGTATTTTTTTTATTGTGAAGAAGTTCAAAATTTTTTTATGAAAAATTTTATAGTTAAAACAGAATAAAATAAAGCATTAGAAGAAAAATTGAAACTATTACCAGTAAAATATTGGTGCAAATTGTTTTCTTTTAAAACTTATTAGAAAGACCCTAATACTTGCAACTTGGAACATAGAACTTGGAACTCAGAATGCACCTTACGGGCGTCTTAGTCCACATACATAACATTTTACAAATTCTGTATAAAAACTAGTAAATAAGCCGTTTCTAAGATTGCTTTTAGAAGTATTGAAATGTAGAAATAAATCCAATTTTTCAAATTATTTGTAAACTGGTAATTATAAAAATAAAGAATTAAGATAAATAACTATAATAATCGACGTAATTCTATGAAGAAACTAACACATATAAAAAAATATAGAAATATATGTAAAACAATATTGAAATTAACAAAAATATGTAGTAATATAAATCTATATATGGAACAAATGCCCAATGAATATATTTGTATGAAAGCGTTTCTAGAGAGGATGGAAGGTTAATGGCAAAGCTAAGGCTTATAATTGCAGATAATGATAAGGCTTATGTTGAAAGTGTTTCTAATTATATAATAAATAACTATTCCCATAGATTTCAAATTAACTCCTTTACAGAAGAACAATATTTTTTAGATTATATTTCAAAAAACAATATAAATATAGATATTCTTTTAATATGTCCGCAGTGGTATACAGATCTGATTCCAAAGGAGAAAATCTGTATATCAATGATATTATCAGAAGGAATTTTTAATGATGAAGTAATTGACTGTGAAGTGATCAATAAATATCAGAGAGGTGATAAACTGGTAAGTAATATAATAAATTCCTTTGTTGAAAAGAATCCTAATAAATACTATATTGAACATAATAGTAAGAGAAGTAAAGTGATTGCAGTTTATTCTCCAATAGGTGGTATGGGAAAGACATCTATTGCTATTGGCTCTTGCTTAAAATCCGCCCAAGAGGGTAGATCAGTTTTTTATTTAAACCTAGAGAACATTCAATCTACACCAAGATTTTTTGATTGTGAAAGCAGTCAAAATCTTTCTAATATTTTGTATTACATAAAGGAGAAAAAGAAAAACATTACATTGAAAATAGAGGGTATAAGATGCAAAGATTCTCAATATAATATTCATTATTTTACACCTCCAGATAGCTGTATTGACTTAAATGAGACAAGCATTAATGAAATTCAATATCTGATCAATGAATTAAAAACAACAAATGATTATGATGATATATTCATTGATACTACATCAATCTTAGATGAGAAAAATAAGTCGGTATTAATGTTAAGTGACCAAGTTATATTGCTCGTGGGTCAAGATGATCTATCAATGACAAAATTGAATTTGTTTGTAAGGGAGTTAGATATACTCTCAAAAAGAAATGATTTAGATTTATCTAATAAAATTACAATAGTGTTAAATAAATATATCAAAGGCAAAGCTCAGCAAATAAAAGAATTAAATTTATGGGGAAAGTCTATTGATGTAAAGGTGCCAGACGTGTACGAGCCTATTTATATCTATGAAAATAGTTTTAGAAAAGGTATGAAGAGAGAATTTAAAAATGCTATTTCTGAAATATTAACAAGAATTTATGAAAATACAATCTAATAAGAGTTAAAGGGGTAGTAGAGTTATATGGATTTAATAAAAAAAGAGAAGCTTATAGGAGAGATAAGAAAGCTTGTCAGTGATAGTATCGACTTTAATAAAGATATTAATGATGAAGAGATAGAGAATATAATTACCGAAATAGTGTTTGATAAGGCAAAGGAATATTATTTGACTGTGTCAGAGAAACAAGAAATAATTAAAGCTATATTTAATTCTATGAGACGCCTAGACATACTTCAGCCTCTTATTGAGGATAAAGACATTACAGAAATCATGATAAATGGTCCAGATAATATCTTTATAGAGAAAAATGGAAAAGTTTCAAAGCTGGAGTTGTCATTTCAAAACCAGGAAAGGCTAGAGAATGTTATACAATCTATTATTTCAAAGGTCAATAGGTCTATAAACGAATCTTCTCCCACTGCCGATGCCAGACTTCCCGATGGTTCAAGGGTTAATGCTGTATTACCGCCAATAGCATTAAATGGACCTATATTAACAATTAGAAAATTCCCTGAAAAGCCCATGACAATAGATCAGCTTATTAGCTATAAATCATTAAATGAAGAAGCAGCAGAGGTACTAAGACGTATGGTTGAAGCAAAATATAATATTTTCATTTGTGGAGGAACTGGGTCAGGAAAAACGACTTTTTTAAATGCTCTATCTAACTTCATACCCTCCGATGAAAGGATTATAACCATAGAGGATTCAGCAGAATTACAGATAGTCAAAGTACCCAATATAGTAAGACTGGAGACCAGAGATGCTAATACTGAGGGAAAAGGAGAGATCACCATAAGAGATTTAATTAAAGCCTCTTTGAGAATGAGACCAGATAGAATAATAGTGGGAGAAGTCCGTGGACATGAAGCCCTTGATATGCTTCAAGCCATGAACACAGGACATGATGGATCTCTTTCTACAGGACATGCCAATTCCTGTGAGGATATGATGAGTAGATTAGAAACAATGGTATTAAGTGCAGCTGCTATGCCATTAGATGCAATTAGACAGCAGATTGCATCTGCAATTGATATTATCATTCACTTAGGAAGACTTAGGGATAAAACAAGAAGGGTATTGGAGATACATGAGGTCCTAGGATATGAAAATGGAAAAATACAATTAAATCCACTATTTAACTTTGTAGAAGAAGGAGAAACCGATGATAAAAAAATAATTGGAGTATTAAAGAGGACAAAAAATAAAATGAAGAACACACAAAAATTTAAGATGGCTGGTATCTGTGAAAAAGTATGAGGTGAAGATAATGGTAATAGCTTTTATTGTGCTTGGAGCATCATTATTGGCATTGACATTGTTTCTTTTCATTGGACAAGATAATATACATGAAATCATCAATGAAAAAAAACATAAGCTAAAAAGCAGAAGTCTTATAGATTACGATATATATATTATGACTAGAAAAGAAAAATTAATATATATACTAATTGCTTCAATAATTATATATATAATAGCATTTATATTTTATAGGAGCCATATTATATCATCTGTATTAATTCCCTTTTCATTTCTATATCCCAAGATAAAAACAAAAGAAATTATTGATAAAAGAAAAAATGAGCTTAACCTTCAGTTTAAGGAGGCAATATATGCATTAGCATCATCTTTATCAGCAGGCAAGTCAATTGAAGTAGCCTTTAAAGATTCTCTAAAGGATATTAAAGTATTATATCCTGATCCAGATACATATATAGTTGAAGAGTTTAGATATATTATTAGAAGATTAGATATGAATGAAACTATAGAGGAAGTACTTTCAGATTTTGCAGCTAGAGCACACTTAGAAGATGTAAATAATTTTGTCGATGCTATTGTAGCTTGTAAAAGGACAGGAGGGAATGTGGTAGAGATTATAAAAAATACTTCAAATGTAATTACAGATAAGATACATATCAAACATGATATCGAAGTTCTATTGGCTGAGAAAAAATTTGAACAAAAGCTTTTAAATATAATTCCCATAGGTTTGATATTAATTTTATCTTGTAATGCAAAGGATTACATGGAGCCAGTTTTTCAAACTGCTTTTGGAAAAGCTATGATGACAATTTCAGTAATTCTTTTAATAATTGCCTATGTAATGTCCAAGAAGATAATGGATATAGAGGTGTAGAAGATGATTTTTGTTTTTATAGGTTTGCTAATTAGTTTTTCAATTCTATATTTTTTATCGAGGGGTAAATATGATGGTTATATTAAGTCTCTAGATAAAAGGGAATATCCGTTAAAAAGCCTTATTCCTATAGGTTTATTCATTATGGATGCTATTAAATATAAATATAGTACAAAATATGATAGAAATATTTATATAAAGCTTTCAGAATTATATGGCATAAAAAATGCAAGGTATTATTTGAGAATTTATTGGGGAAAAAAAATCCTATATTTAATAATGGCATTACTAATAGTCCTATTATTTAGCTTAGGCATGGAAAAAATCAACTTTGGCTTTATATTTATAAGTATTGCGATACTTGGAGCTGTTTCCTATGGGACTGATAGAGAGTTAAATGAAAAGCTAAGAAAAAGATACAGAAGAATACGAATTGATTTTCCAGATTTTATAAATAAATTAACTTTTTTAGTTGATGCAGGAATGACTATTCAAAGAGCTTGGGAAAAAATCGTTATAGATAATGAAGGGGATAGACCATTATATGATGAATTACATAGGGTTTGGCTGGATATTAAGGGAGGTAAATCCCAAACTGAGGCATATGAAGATTTTGCAAGGAGATGTAGAACGCCAGAAATATCTAAGTTCATTTCAGTTATTCTTCAAAATTTAAGGAAGGGAAATGCTCAGCTAGTTACTATATTAAGAGTTCAAGGAAGTGAGTGCTGGGAGATGAGAAAAAATGAAGCCAAAAAACTTGGAGAAGAAGCAAGTTCAAAGCTGGTTTTCCCAATGATGATTATGTTTATAGCTATTTTAATAATTGTATTGACTCCAGCAGTTTTACAGCTTAAAGGAATGTAAATAAGAGTTAAAAGAGGGGGAAAGATAATGAAGATGTTTAAGGATTTTTTGAAAGAAGAGGATGGACTGGGGACTGTTGAAATAGTATTATTGATTGCTGTATTAGTTGGACTAGCATTATTGTTTAAAAAGCACATAGTAAAATTTGTAGCAGATATACTTGGAAACATCAAAGGAAATGAGATTGACCCAGATACAATAAAAGAGACAAGTGTTGAATAATATAGAGGCATTAAATGCTTTTATCTAAAGGAATGGAGTTTTATGAAAAGGGCATATTGGAGGGTAATTAGTAATAAAGGAAGTTTAACTGTTGAAGCTTCGTTGATTTTTCCAATAATATTTTTAGCAATTCTAGTGGTTATACACATATGTATTTTGTTATATCAATATGCACATCTACAATCTACTGCTAATCATGTGGCTGAAAGAGGAGCAGCATGCTGGAACAATGTTTCCAGAATGGAAATCGATACTTATGAATTTAGATTAAAGACTGGAAAGCTGAAGGAGTCAAAGGAATTACTTAAAGAAGGCTTGTACATGAGCTATAAAAAAGAAAAAATTAAAAAAATGAAAATATATCTTCTGAACAAGCTTAAGCAGAATAATATTTTAGAAGGTGAGATTTCTAAAATAGATACTAATGATATTATAAATTCAAAGGATAAAATAGATATTTGGATTAAGGATTATATTGTATACAAAGAATTAAATATTAAAATCAAAGACAGCTATAAAATACCTTTAGGGGATAGTTTAAAGATTTTTGGAATTAATGATAAATATAATATAAATGTTTATTCCAAGGCAGTCATAAATGAACCAGTGGATTTTATTAGAAATATTGATTTTATAGGGGATACATTAAATGAGCATGAATTCACTTCAAAATATATAAATAAATTTAAGGAGACTATGGGCAAAATTAAGAATAATATAGAAAGATTTTTTCAGGATTAAGGGGGATATTTACTTGATAAGAAAGGGGCAAGCTGGAGCAATAACTGTATTTTTAAGTATCATATTGCTGATTATGGTGACTTTAGCTGGAGTAATAGTAGATGTAGTCAGAATAAATACGGCTAAGCCCCAAATTCAAAGAGCAGTAGAAATATCCGTCCGTTCTGCCCTTGCAGGGTATTATACACCATTAAAGGATCAGTATGGTTTATTTGCCCTTGATGAAAATGATGAAAAAAGGCTTAAAGGAATTATTAAAGATTATTTAAGCAAGAATTTAATGATTGATAAGGAATATCTTAATAAAAACAAGATTGGAGACTATGTAGATTTATTTGATTATAAAATTGAAGATATAGAGGTACAGCCAATATTTAATTTAACTGAAAATCCTGTTTTAATACAGCAAATTCTTGAGTATATGAAATATAGGGCACCAAAGGAAATTACTCAAGATTTTTTACACAAGGTGGAGTTATTAAAAAAATCAGAATTTGCTGTAGAAACTTGTGAAAGAAAAATTGATTTTGAGAAGAAATTAAAATCAATAGATAATATTCAAAGGGAGATATACAAGAATATTTATGGTAAATATGAGAAACGTATATTTTATTTTTGGTACAAACAGAAGACTTTAGATTATTTTGTTAGAAAGCTTAATGAGGGAGATTATGATATATTGTTTGATAGATATATTGATGAGGTAAAAAAGTATAATACCTTAAAAGAGAGATTAAAAAAGCTTGAAAGAGAAAAAATAGAAGAGAGAGAAAAAATAGAAAAAAAAATAAAGAAGACTAAAGAGAGAATTGATAAGATTTATAATGAAATGATTACTGAGACAAATAGCTATTATGCTGTTAATAAAACTGCTTTAACGAAACTTGATGAGCTTATTGAAAAAAGCAAAGATTTACTGAAAAAATTGAATGAGTACAAAGCGTACTTAAATAAAAACAAAGAAAATATGAAAGAGGATTATTTTAATCATCTGATGAAGGAAGTATCAGAATATGAGAAACAGATTTTTTATATTGAAGGTGACAGTCAACATAATGACCTAAAGAAAATAAAAAATGAATTAATTAAGAATAAAGAATGTTTAAAGGGTGAAATGGATTCAAAAACATCCATACTAGGACTAATCAAGAAAATATCTCCAAGTAAAGCTAAATACCAAGTTTCTTATATTGAATCAGTAAAAAAGGATGTTATGAATAGGATAAAATCCTATAATAATGCTATTGAATATGATTATATAATTAAGAATAGAAATAAAGATTATAAGAAATATGATAATCGCAATAAGAATCAGGACTTGGGGAACAAGAAAATTAATGGTGAAGAAAAGCCGCAAAAGGGAGTTGTAATTAAAGCTGAGGAATATTCTATGTTGCCTTCAGTTGTTGAATCACAAGCAAATGAAGAAGGCATAAAGATTGGTATAGATTTTCTATTTAATAAAAATAATGACAGGATTGAAGATAATGAGAAAATCAAAGGTATTGAATTCCATGAAGAAGAAAAATTAGGATTCAGTGAATCAGCCTTTTCTTTTCTTAAGGAGATTACAGAAAAAATACACCTTGTAAATATTAGAGATAAAATATATATAAATGAATATATTATGGGAACATTCAAAAATGCTGTAACAGATATTGATGAGGAGGTTAATTTAAGAAACATTAAAAAAAGTGAAATAGATACATATTTTAATACATCTGAAGTTGAATATATTTTAAATGGAAGCAAATCAGAAAAAATTAACCAAACCTTGATGGATTCAAAAATACTTTTAACTAGATTTGGGTTAAACTCTATCTATGTATTTACATGCAAAGACAAAATAAAGACTGCTGAACTAACAGCGACAGCTGTAGCAGGATTGTTTACTGGAGGGGCAGGTATACCGATTATAAGAAGTTTAATACTTTTAGGCTGGTCTATGGGAGAAGCTATTTATGACTTAGATGAATTAAAGGAAGGAAGGGAAATTCCCCTATACAAAACGGAAGAAAATTGGCAAACTGGCTTTAAAGAAGATATTAAAAAGGATGACATTTCCCAAGCAAGTAATTATAATGATGAAGAAGATTCTTCGGACAAAACAAATCCAATAAATACTTCTTATCAGGATTATCTGAGATTTTTTCTATTAGTTCAGGATAAAGATAAAACCATAAAAAGGGTTCAGGATCTTATTCAGCTAAACATGCAAAAAACTACAGGAAATGGCGAACTAAGACTTAGCCAATTTAATACATATATAAGGATTGAAGCAGTAGTTTCAATAAAGTACCTGTTTTTAACTCAGAGTTTTATACCTAAGGAATTTAAAACAGGAAAAAATAGACATAAGTTTAAAGTAGTTATATATCAAGGGTATTAGAGGAGATAGTATGATTTTTTCCATGAAAAAGCAAAAGGGTTCTTTAACTGTGGAAGCAGCAATAGTTTTACCTATATTTATATGTGCCATTTTAACTATTGGATTTTTGACAAGAATTGTATATACCCATGAGATAATTCAACATGGGATCACAGAATCAGCAAATGAGATGGCTTCGTTAAGCTACTTGTATTATATAAGTGGAGTACATGATATAGATGACACCTTAAATAGTGAACTGGAAGAAAAAAAGAAAAAAACTCAGGAGCATATTAATAATATATTTGACTGTTATGAAGAATTAAAAAATTGTGTTTGGCAAGTAAAAGACATCACAAAGGATATCTATGGAGATGTTATTAAAGATGTAGCAAGTGACCCAAAGGGTGAAATAATAAGCTTGCTATCATTAATGGCTAAAGAGGGGCTTGATAAGGGTAAAACTGAGATCGGCAATATGATGATAAGGAAATATATAAAAAAATATGGCTTGACAGATGAAAAATTAAAAAGCTTACATATAGAGAAATTAGATTTTAGCCAGTCCTCTTATTTTAATAATAATCAAGATATTGATGTAATAGTTAAATACAAAGTAAATATTCCTTTGCCTATAAAGCTAATTAGCTATATTCCTATAACCCAAAGAGCCACCGTAAGAGCTTGGATGGCAGGAGATGATAGTGCAGCGCTGGTAAATTTAGATGATGAAGACAATGAATCACAAAAAAAAGATAAGAGGGTATATGTCTCAGTAAAAGGTTCAAGCTATCATAGATTTGGCTGTTATCATATATTTAAAGAAATTGAAGCTTTAGATTTAAAGGATGCAAAAAAGCTAGGTCTTGATCCATGTACGAAATGTAAACCACCAGTGGAAAGCAAAGGTAAGTATAGAGTGTATAAATCTAATAAAAGTTGCGATGGAAAATATCATAAAGAAGGATGTACGTATTTATTTAAAGATATTATAGAAATGGAACTGGAGGAGGCGGTTAAAAAGTACAAACCATGCAAAATCTGTAAACCTCCATGTTCTTAAGGATTATTTATGATAGGAGTTAATAATATGCTATATCTAATAATGATTACTATGACATTAATTATGTCAATTATTATAAAATTATATTTATATCCTAATAAGAATGACAATTTTTTAAAACGGGTTACAGACCTGTTTCTTAAACAAAAAATTACGTTGTTTATTGATGTTTTTTTATTCATAATTTACTTCCTTATTTATAGAAAATATGGTTTTTCATCTTTATTTTTTTCAAATATTATATTGATGTCTATCTTGTTAACTATTTCTATAATGGATATTAAAATGAAAATCATTCCTAATAATTTAGTTATCTCAGGAATTATATTAGGAACTATAATGGTGTTTTTAAATAATCATATTTCAATTATAAGTGCATTACTTGGATGCACGATTTGTGGAGGATTGATAGCCATAATTTCATTTATAACAAGGGGTTCAATTGGAATGGGAGATGCAAAGCTGTTTGCTTGTATTGGCATATTTCTAGGCTTGCATATGACTCTAGGAATATTAATTGTGGCAACAATACTAAGCGGATTAATAGGTCTTTATCTTTTAATATTTAAAAAGGCTGATAGAAAGACTCTTCTACCCTTTGCCCCATATATATTTGCAGCAACAATATTTATGATGGTATTTAATTGATAAATTTTAAGAATAAAAAAGGGGATTATTGTATGGTTGATATCATCAAAGAAAGATTTAATTTTGATTATGAGAATGATTCTACAGCAAGCTATTTAGTATTAAGCATAAAATCCAAGGAAAAAATTCTACAGTATCAAATTGAAATGATAGCCAATAATCCATGTCCAGGTATATTAAAATTTCATGCTAGATACAAAAACAATGATAGGAAACTATATTATAACATTACATCTAAAGTAAGATTATCGGAGTTCTTACAAAGAAAAGAACTAAGTAAGAATGAGTTTATTGATATATTGACGAGTATTACTAAAACTATTATAGATAGTGGAGAATATTTTTTATATGATAGAAGCTTTTTAATTAATGAAGAATATATATATATAAATCCTAGTACCCTTGATATAGGAATTATGTATATACCTATAGATTTTGATATTGATGTTAATGATAATTTCAAAAGCTTTCTAGTTAACTTAATCATTTCTTTAGCTAAGATAGATGAAAACTCAATAGGAAATTATATGCAGAAAATTTTAAATTACCTAAAGAATGATCCCTTTAATATTGCCCATTTTAATGGGCTTCTTATGGATTTGAGAAACAGTGAAATTACAATAAATAAAAAATCGACAGTAAACCAATGTGAGAATACAAGGTTAAAATTTGAAAGTAATGCGATTAGTGAAAATAATGATCAAAATACGAAAAATAGATATGAAGAAAGGTTTATAAAAGAGCCTACAGCTTATAAAGGATTAAGTATGTTAGAAGATAGAAAACACAATAAAGAAGAGACAGGTCAAAGAACAGTTAGAAAATCATATAGATTAAGATTTTTAATCATAGTAGGGTTAGTGCAAGTTCTAATTATATTCATTCTAATATTTAGTATGGATTCAATCAAAGCGTTTGTTGGAGAAGATATAAGTGCCTATGGAGGAATTACTATAATCATAGCTGCAATTGATGCTTTACTTTTAAAAAAACTATTTAAGAAGGGAAATCTAGAGGAGATTAAGACACAAAATAAAGATAAAAAATATTCGATTTTTAGCAAGGATACACAATGGGAAAAACTAACAAAAGCCCGAAGTGTTGAAAATATGACTAATATTCAGATGAATTCACTAAAAGAAGATGAAATCATAAACATGTCTAAGAGAGAAATTTATAATATAAATCAATGTAAGGATATTGATAAAGAGCATAAATCAATACCTCTAATTTCCGATGACATACCTATTGAAACTAATGACACAGTAATCTTAGAGGAAGCAAAAGGAGAATTTCCATACATGCAAAGAATAGACAATGGAATTATAGATAAAATTACTATTACTAAATCTAATTTTATTATTGGAAGACTTCCAAATTATGTGGATCACTTAATAGAGGATAATGCTGTAGGTAGAATCCATTGCGAAATTTTGTATAAAGAAGGAGAATATTTTATTAGAGATATGAACTCTAAAAATGGGACATTTATAAATGGAGATAGAATTGATAGTAATAGGGAATATAGAATTAAGAATAATGACAATATAAAATTTGCAGATGTTGAATATATATTTAAGCTTTAACTTCAATAAATAAAAGAGTGGGGAGTAGAAAGAATGATATGAGAAAACGAAGTTTTTCTATTGGTGCATTGAGCGACATTGGATATGTAAAGAAGACAAACCAAGATAGAATACTTATAGAAATAGGAGAGGAAAAATTTGGAGAGTTTGGTCTTTTTGTAGTAGCTGATGGAATGGGTGGACTTTCGGCTGGTGATAAAGCAGGCGATATTGTTATAGCAGAATTTAGAAGCTGGTGGGATAAAGAGTTATCCTTAATCCTTAATGAGAGAAAAAAATTGAATCTGAATATAATTGATAAGAAATTGAATGATCTTATTTTTAAGATCAATAACAAAGTAATGGAATTTAGTAGATCCATAAATAAGAGAGTTGGTACGACACTTTCAATGCTATTTATATATAGAGATCAGTATATAATTAAACACATAGGAGATAGTAGGATATATAAAATTAATGAAGATATGATTAAATTAACGAAGGATCATTCATGGGTAGCTCAGCAGATTAGACAAGGAAAAATGAATATACAAGAGGCAGTAAATCACCCCCGAAAAAATGTTTTGCTTCAATGCATAGGTATAAAAGAAACATTAGATATATTCTCAAAAAAAGGACAAGTATTAGAAAAGGACATATTTCTATTATGTAGTGATGGGTTTTATAATCTTTTAAAGAAGGATGAGATATTGAAAGCAGTAATAAAATATGAAAAAAAATATGAGAATCCACAGAAAATAATCGATAAACTTATAGAAAAAGTAAAAGAAAGAGGAGCTGTAGATAATGCTTCTGCAATACTTATATACCACAGGAAAGACGAGGAAAAAACCAATTTATTTAAAAGACTAAGGGAAATTATAGATTTGTAATCTTAAAGGTTTATTTTAAATGTTTATAGTTATACGTCTATATATTAATCTGGGGGACAGAAAATGATTAAAAAAGAACTTTTTGATGGTAGATATGAAATATTAAAAGTCATTGGTACGGGAGGAATGAGTACAGTTTATCTAGCCAAAAATATAAAACTCGATACTCTTTGGGCTATAAAAGAGATTAATAAGGTTCCTAGTGTAGGTATAGATTTGTTTGTAGAGCCTAATATATTAAAAAAATTGAATCATCCAGCTCTACCAAGAATATTTGACATTATAGAAGACAAAAACAGTATTTATATTATTGAAGATTATATTGAAGGTATTACTTTAGATAAAAAATTACTAAGATGCGGTAGAATACCAGAAAGGATAGTTATTAGTTGGGCAATTGAGATATGTAAAGTTCTAATTTACCTACATAATCTAAAGCCTAATCCAATTATATATAGAGATATGAAGCCTTCCAATATAATATTAACTAGTGAGGGTAAAATAAAATTAGTGGATTTTGGAATTGCAAGGGAATATAAAACAAATGTAGAAAATGATACAGCCTATATTGGGACAAGAGGATACGCTGCTCCTGAACAATATGGAAGTGCACAAACTGATGTTAGAACAGACATATACAGTCTTGGAGTGACATTATATCATCTGCTTACAGGAAAAAGTCCCAATGAGCCTCCATTCACAATTAAACCAATAACAGAGCTTAATGAAAATCTATCAAAGGGTATAGAATATATAGTAGCAAAATGTACGGAAATAGATCCAGAACAAAGATATCAATCGGCACAGGAGCTTATTGAGGACTTGATAAATCTAGATAAAATTAATTTATATTATAATAAAAGATTAGTAATCAAAAAATTAAAAATAGCTTTGATGATATTTCTATTATTGTTTTTTACATATGTTACATATATAGGTATTATTGAGATAAAAAGGTTTTTATAGAAATGAGATTAGGGAGGAAACATGCTTTTAAAAGGAATTTTTTTAACTTTTATTGGGATTAATGGAATAATTATTACAATAATATGGATTATTAAATCATTTAATGAAGCCAATAAAAAGGAAGTATATCCTTTATATAATAATAAATCTTTACAATTTCCTTTGCAAAGACAAGCGACCCAATCAACTGTATTACTAGATAGATTTATTTTAGATAAAGAAATTCAAGAGACAGTTTTATTAGATGAAGAGGAGAGGTGAATATTATCATAGTAAAATATCTAGAGATAGTAATACTTATTATATTATCTTTAATGAGCGATATAGAAACTTATAAAATAAAAAATATTATAGTTTATCCATTTATCATAATAGGAATAATAACTAATTTATATTTAGACGGTATCGGTGGATTATTTTTCTCATTAAAAGGTGTTATTATTCCAATTTTCCTATTAAATATTTTATTTATATTAAGAATGTTGGGAGCAGGTGATATAAAACTTTTCAGTGCCATTGGAGCCATAATGGGAGGAAAGTTTGTACTTTATACTATTCTTTATAGTTTTCTTTGTGGAGGTTTTATTGCATTATTATTAATCATTATTAGAAAAAATGCCATGGAAAGATTTAAAGAATTATATATATATCTAAAGAATTCTTTTATTACCTCGTCAATCTTACCCTACACAGATTTCAAAGATAAAAGTGATGGGGGAAAATTCAGATTTACTATGGCTGTTACTTGTGGGATATGTATAAGCTTAATTCAGATGTGATATTGGAACTGACATATATTTATTGAGTGGATAAAGAAAAACAATGAAGTTAAATTGTTGTATATTGAAAAAAATTTCATATAGGATTTAAAGTCATAAATTTGATGGTGAAGCTTACGACATTTATAGAAAATACTTGTGAACTAGGTTATTATATTGGAGATTTTTCAATATTTTCTTTGATACTGGAAATAATTTCGTCGATAATATCCTTTATTTTAAGCTTTGTTGTTCCAGGTATATAAATCCCGTGTTTTTGCATTGGAATTATGTATTTTGTACATTCTAATTTAAATACTGCTTGCGATATTGATGAAGTGATTTCACCTTTGATTCCACCACTACAAATTATTCCTATGGGACCTATAATACAGTCTGGATTATTGGTTTCACAAAAACTACATATATCCTTTTCTCCTGTTATTCCAGTATTTGCACCAGCCTTTATCATGTTAGATGTAGCTACAGGGTTAGTACCAAGTGCAATTAAGTAAATATCAGAATCAATTTCTTTTTTTATTTTTTTAATTATAGTTTTGCCTAATCCTGCACCTTGAGCGTCTAATACAGCTATTTTCATGCCAATCCTTCTTTCCATTATAGTTTCTTATATATAGATTTCCAAAAGTAAAACTTAATTTATACACATCAAAATATCCAGAGTTTTTAGGGATTTTTGATGTGTATAAATTAACTGTTTTACTGGAATATCTATATAGATTTCCAAAAGTAAAACTTAATTTATACACATCAAAATATCCAGAGTTTTTAGGGATTTTTGATGTGTATAAATTAATTGTTTTACTGGAATATCTATATTTATGATACTAAATTTTCAAGTATTTGTCTAAATAATCTTATCATTTGGCTCATGAAACAAATAAATATAGGTAAAGTATAAAAGGTTATAGAAATTTTGGTATAGCCATGA
Source organism: Paramaledivibacter caminithermalis DSM 15212 (assembly GCF_900142245.1). Lineage (GTDB taxonomy): Bacteria > Bacillota > Clostridia > Peptostreptococcales > Caminicellaceae > Paramaledivibacter > Paramaledivibacter caminithermalis. Next base: position 36,504 of record NZ_FRAG01000024.1, read on the forward strand.
ATAAATCCCAAAACCATGGAAAAAATAGTTGTTGGAGGTGATTTATTCATGATAAATTTAAGCCAAAAAGAAAGAATGTTGTTGGAAGATCAAAAAAGTCATGAGGATGCATGTGTAAAAAAATATACTAAATATGCAGAAGAAGCCAATGATCCAGCTTTAAAACAAATGTTCTTAAATCATGCGAATAAAGAACAGGAGCATTATAATACTCTAAATCAAATATTAAACGGTCAGCTTCCTAATATAACCCAAGAACAAGGACAGCAAAACCAACAAAGTGCTAGTCAGAATGTTATGCAATCCTTTACTAGCGAATCTTCATGTAGCCAAAAAGATGCGGATCTATGCAAGGATTTATTAATGACTGAAAAATATGTATCAAGTACCTACAATACCACTATATTTGAATGTAGAGACACAAATTTAAGACAGATTCTCAACCATATACAAAAAGAAGAACAGCAGCATGGTGAAGATATTTTTAATTATATGCAGAGTAAAGGTATGTATAATGTTCAATAAGTAGGGGCACTAAAGGTGCCTCAGGCTGTTGACAAAAGCCCAATTTCTGCGTTACTGCCAAAATCTCCTTTGCTCACTTGCCGTCTTAGCAAGCTCCGCTATTCGATTTTGGTGTGCTTTGAACTTGAACTTTTTTCAAAGCCTGCCATCTTGTAGACTTTGTCTACAAGATGGGGCACCAAAGGTGCCTTTACTAAGTATTGTTTTCGATAAAAGATTTTTATCACATTCTTCTATAGTAGTGATATCGGGGGCAAGTACGTATAAAAAGATTGAAATGTTATATTCTTTAAAATATTTTACATAAGTTCTTCCTTTCAATATAATGGTAGGAAAATCCTCACCAGCATAATACTTATCTATAGGTTTTCCATATTGAATATATGCAGTATGATTTTTAGTAGATTTGTGAATAGGACTGTTTGTTATAATTGTGGAATCTATTTTGATCCAATTATTATGGGTAATGTAATTGACATTATACTCAATGCTGTCAATGGAGACATCAAACCTCATTTTTTCCTTTGGACAGCCTAAGCTGCTTAACACCAACCTTTCTTGGTCATATTTAGGTACTGATGATATCTCCTCTAGATTAACAGTACCGTCATTATAAAAGCCAAAGGCAGACTTATCACTTGAGTTATTTTTAACTAAGTAGCCTCCATAAAAACTGCTGTAATACTTGGAATTTGGGTCGTAATAGGAGGAGGAGCCATCTTTAAATTTGAAGTGACCAAAGTTGTATAGAATAGTAAGGGAAAGATTTTTACCTATGTATTTTGAAAAACCAGCATTATCATTAAAAATCATAACGAAGGGATACCAATCTTTACTTTTTGTACTTAATCCTCCAGGAATATCAAAGATTATATTATATTTATTTAATATACTTTCTTTTTCATGGACCTTGCTGTAAAAAAACATAACTAAATAGCTCCTTAGGGGAAACCATAAGGGGGTATTTAAAATAACAGTAATTCCCAATAAAATGATAATGATAAAATTGAAAGATTTCTTCCTCATATTAATATCACCATTCTTTTTGATTTCTACATATATTTTTAAATTATTTTCACATTAATATACTTTATACATATTATAATATTGAACGTGTAATCTATAAAGAATTAAAATATATTAAGAGGTGATTTATGAATGGAAAAGTGCTGTAACTATAATAATGATTATAGTGAAATGATGCCTATGGAAGAAATGAATCAAATGATGCCCATGCAGTCAATGCCTATGCAGCCAATGATGATGCCTATGGAGGCAATGTGCACAATGGCTTCAATATGTACAATGGCAGTTATGAATGCCATGGCTTATATGAATGCCATGGCTTGTATGCAACCAATGGGATTAATGCATCCAATGAATGGTATGTTTCCCATGGTACCAATGGAACCTGTAGATCAAATGAATGAAATGTATCCTATGAATACCATGGAGCCTATGGGAACAATGAATCCAATTGGCCCCATGAATGTAATGGGAGCAATGAATCCAATGTATCCTATGAGATAATTAAAAATACTAAGAAAAAATATTAAAAAGGTTTCTATCTTAAAAAGGATAGAGACCTTTTGCTTTTACATAGGAATTTAAACTTTTTCCACAAAAAATTGCGTAGCTGAAACAGAGTAAAATAGAGTGCTAGAAGAAAAATTAAAAATATTACCAGTAAAATATTGATGCAAATTGTTTTCTTTTAAAACTTACTAGAAAGACCCTAGTACTTGCAACTTGGAACATGGAACTTGCAACCCAAGAGGCGTCAAAGACGACTATGTTCCCTGTGGAAAGAATATCACTTTTTAAATTCTGAGTCTAATAAATCCCCTATAGTTTTGTACACCTTGAACATCATATCATTGAATGCTTTTCCAGAATTAAGTAATTTATGTACCTCAGGGATTCGAGAGAGTTTCATAAAGCTTCTATTCAGCTCTAATGATAAAGCCTTTGCCTTTTCATCTTGAATATTCATATTATAAAGCTTCATTTGTTTTTCTTGAAACGATTCTATTTCTTCGCTTAAATCCTCATATTCATTTATACTTACTTTTGCTTTCTTAAATTCCTTAAATTCATTAGTTTCTTTTATGGCAGCTACTAAGTTACTGATTTGACTTTCTAAAGACATTTAATCAACCCCTTAATTCAGAAAAGTAATCTAAGCTTTAAATTGTGATTCTTAACATTATATTCTTTTTGGCTTGTATGTATTACATATAAATATTATTCAATATAAGGAACTTAAAATTAGAAGTAGCATCTTTTTATAGAAATATTCATATATTGAATAATTTTATTGACAATTTAAGGGATATGGATTATTATAGATTTAAAGAGGTACGTACCACATTATAAGTAGTAAAATATAAAGACCTATATAAAAATGAGGTGCCATATGTCAAAGATTAAAAAAGGAGATAGAGTCCCATTATACTATCAATTAATGGACATTATTATTGAAGATATTGAAAGTGGTAAGTATAAAGAAAATGATAAATTACCATCAGAAAGGGAATTATGTGAAATTTATGATATTAGTAGAGCTACAGTAAGACAGACTATTAGAGAGCTTGAGAAGGAAGGATATATATATAAGCAGCATGGTAAGGGGACTTTTGTCTCTCCAGAAAGATTTAAGCAAGATTTACTGAAGTTTTACAGTTTTACAGAAGAAATGAAAAAAATAGGAAAAATTCCATCATCTAAGGTTTTAGATTTTGAAATAATACAAAGTGATGAAAAAATAGCAGTTAAAATGGAAATAGGAATAGGTGAAAAAATATATAAATTCACTAGACTAAGACTAGCTGATGGAAAGCCTATAATGCTTGAAACAAGCTATATTCCCTATAACAGATTTGAAGGTATATCAAGAAATGATTTAGAAGAAGAAGCTATGTATGATATTTTTACTAAAAGATATAATACAGTTTTTACAAAGGCAGAAGAGAGTTTTCAACCTGTTTCAACACGAGAGGATGAAGCGGTTCTTCTTAAAAATCAACCAGGGTCTCCCAGTATGATGATTGAAAGAATTACTTATGAAGGAGATAAGATTATTGAATATACAGTAGGTATTGCTAGGGGAGACAGATTCAAATATCGTGTTGTTTTAGAAAAATAATATTGACAGAGGATAGAAAAAGAAGTATACTTAGTTTAAGTGGTACGTACCTTTCTGGTGATTTGATATATTATAAAAAATAATTTGATTTAGCAAAACTGGTAATAACAACATGACAACATCACGACAACTCACCTTGTTGATTTTAATAAAGGAGTGAAGCATATATATGAAATCAATCTTTGGATTTGATGAAGCATATCTTAAAAAAATAAAGGCTCATATAACGGCAAAGGAAATAAGACAGCAACCTAGGTTATGGAAAGAGACACTTGAGATAATAACTAATAAAAAGGAACAAATTAAGAAATATTTAGATGAAATTTTTCAAGAAGATAATTTAAGAATAATATTTACAGGAGCAGGAACCTCTGCCTTTGTGGGTGAGTGTGTAACCCCCTATCTTGATAGAAAATTACTCAATAGGGTAGAAGCTATACCAACAACAGATATTGTAAGTAATCCCGAGAACTATTTACATTCTGATGTACCTACTTTACTAGTATCCTGTGCTAGATCTGGTAATAGTCCAGAAAGCGTAGCAGCAGTAGAGTTGGCGGAAAACTTGGTTGATAACTTATATCAGATATTTTTAACCTGTAATCCTGAAGGTAGTTTAGCAAAAAAAGCTTTGGAAAGTGATAAAAACTTGCTTATCTTAATGCCTGAGGATTCAAATGACCAGGGATTTGCAATGACAGGAAGTTTTACTACTATGATTTTATCTTCATTATTAATATTTAATCTTGATGAACTAGAAGATATAGAAGAAGATATTATTAATATTGCCAATATAGGAGAAAATCTATTAAAAAATAGAATTAATGAAATTATGAATATTCAAAGTGTAGACTTTGACAGGATTGTATACTTAGGGTCATCATCTTTAAAGGGATTGGCAAGGGAAGCTGCACTTAAGATTTTAGAATTGACGAGGGGAAAGATTGTTTCAGATCATAATTCATCTCTAGGCTTTAGACATGGACCAAAATCAATAATTAATGATAATACATTAGTAGTTTCCTATCTATCAAATGATAAATATACAAGGCAATATGAAGTGGATTTATTACAAGAAATGAAGACAGATGGTGGAAATACAAAGATTATGGCTATTTCTTCATATAAAGATGAAAAAGTAGAAAATTTAGTTGATTATTTCATATCGATCCATGAAGATAAAAAAGAATATAGAGATGATGTATTTTTAGTCTTTAATTATATATTAATTGCTCAAATATTTGCGTTTTTAAAATCAATTAAGCTTGGTATATCTCCCGATAATCCAAGTCCAGACGGAGTTGTTAACAGAGTAGTAAAGGGCGTAGTTATATATCCATATCATATAAAAGATGCAGTTAAAGTACTGTAGAAATAGGGAGGCATTATATATGACTATTGTATCGACTAAGGAAATGCTTTTAGATGCTCAAAAAAGAAAATACGCAGTACCTGCATTTAATATACATAACCTAGAAACCATAAGGATAGTTGTAGAAGCTGCACAGGAACTAAAATCACCAGTTATACTTGCGGTTACACCTAGTACAGTTGAATATGCAGGAGCAGAATATTTAATTGCTATTGCAAGGGTGGCTGCCTTAAAACATTCGATTCCTATAGCTTTGCATTTAGATCATTTTAATGATATAAAGCTTATAAAAAAATACATAGATTTAGGCTTTTCATCAGCCATGATAGATGCTTCACATGACCCTTTTGAAGAAAATATAAAAAAAACCAAGGAAATAGTAGAATATGCAAAAAATTTAGGGGTAACTGTTGAAGCAGAACTTGGAAGATTAGTTGGACAGGAGGATGATTTAGTAGTCGAAGAGAAAGATTCTGTATTTACAAATCCGACTATGGCATTAGAGTTTGCGGAAAGAACAAATATTGATTCGTTGGCAGTTGCAATAGGAACAGCCCATGGATTATATAAATCAGAGCCTAAGCTAGACTTTGATAGATTATCACAAATAAAAGAAAAGGTAAGTATACCATTGGTATTGCATGGAGCCTCTGGTGTACCCGTTGAAAGTATAGGAAAGTCAATAGAGCTTGGCATATGTAAAGTCAATATAGCTACTGAACTGAAAATTCCATTTGCTGATGGAGTTAAGAAATTTTTTCAAAAAAATCCTGATGCTAGTGATCCAAGAAAGTATCTTAGTGCAGGTATGTTACCAATGAAGGAAGTTGTTATGGAAAAGATTAAGATGTGCAAAAGCGAAGGAAAGGTTTCCTAAAGGAGGCATTTTGATTGATTGCAACTATAACTTTAAACCCATCCTTAGATAAAAGATATATAATAGAGAATTTTAAAAAAAATGGGGTATTTCGTGTAAAGGAAATGTCAGAAACAGCAGGTGGGAAAGGATTAAATGTGGCCAAGGTAGTAAAGCTTTTAGGAGAACCAGTTGCTGTATCAGGTCTTATAGGTGGAAAAAATGGAGATATCATTGAGGAAAAGCTGATGAATTTAGGAATAACAAATGAATTCGTGAAGATAAAAGGGGAAACTAGGAGTTGTATAGCAATTTTATCAAATGATTTGAGTCAAACAGAAATATTAGAAGCAGGTCCCAGTATATCACAAGAGGAAACTGAGAGATTTTTAAAAAAATACGATGAAATGATTAAAAGAACAACTATAATATGTGCTTCTGGAAGCATACCACAAAATGTTCCATCTAGTGTATATAGAGAATTAATATCAAGGGCTAAAAATAATAATGTAAAATTTCTATTGGATACAAGTGGCAAGGCTCTGAAGGAAGGGATAAAAGCTTTACCCTATCTTATAAAACCTAATAAAGATGAGTTAATAGAATTAACAAATGTAGAAATAAAGTCAGAAAAAGACATATTGAATAGTGGAATAAAACTAGTGCAAAAGGGCATAGAAGTGGTGGTGATATCTTTAGGTGGAGAAGGTTGTATAGTTTTCAATAAAGATAGAATATACAAAACATTATTACCTAAGGTTGAGGTGGTAAATCCTGTTGGATCAGGGGATTCTATGGTTGCAGGCTTTGCAGTAGCTTTAGAAAAAGGATATAGCTTTAAAAAAATGATAAAATTTGCTTCAGCAGTAGGTACCGCAAATGCAATGGAACATGAAACAGGGAAGGTATCAAAAGATGTAGTAGAAGACTTAATGAATAAGATAGAAATTGAAGAAATTATAAATCATTAAAACAGTTTATTCAGGAAGATCGCAATTCATAAAAAGCTACGAATTATATGACAATATAATAGGATTAGGGTTGTATATACATAAATAAATATTATAAGGATTTGGAAAGCGTTAACATGTAAGCTGTAGATAATGTTACTATTTTATTACAAATTTTAAATTTATATCAATATATTAACTTGCTTGGAGTGAATTTAAGTGAAAAATATTACAATTAGAAGGCTGCAAAGAAAAGACTGTGAAATTATATCTCAGTCCTTTGCCAAGCAAGGATGGAACAAGCCTAAAGAGCAATATGAAAATTACTTTGAGGAGCAAGAAAAAGGTAAAAGAGTCGTAATTATCGCAGAATATTGTAAAAAATTTGCTGGATATGTAACTATAAAATGGGATTCAATCTATCCAGCCTTTAAAGAAAGAAATATACCTGAAATAAAGGACTTAAATGTTTTAATAAAATACAGAAAAAATCGTATTGGAACAATGCTAATAAATGAAGCAGAGAAAATAGTAAAGTGCAGATCAGAGCTTGTAGGTCTAAGGGTAGGACTTACCTCCGATTATGGGGTAGCTCAAGCTTTATATATTAAAAGAGGCTACATGCCAGATAAATTGGGAATACACTATAAAAATAGACAATTAAATTATGGAGAAGAAATATTTGTAGATGATGAATTGACATTGGGATTTATAAAGAATCTTTAGCGATAAACCTTGAAAAAGGTTATAAATAAAAAAATAAAGGGGAGTTGTATATGAAAAAAATATTATCTATTATCTTATGTGTAGCTTTAATGACTACTATGTTGGTTGGGTGTGGAGATAAGGCGACTAGTGGTCAAAGTGATCAAGGTCAAAAACAGGGCAATGAGCCTGTAACACTGACATTTGCCCTTTGGGACAAAAACCAAGAACCAGTTATGCAAGAAATAGTAAAGAAATTTGAAGAAACTCATCCAAATATTAAGGTTGATGTTCAGCTTACACCTTATAAGCAGTATTTTACTAAGCTTGAAACAGCAGCACAAGGCGGAGAAGTTCCTGATGTATTTTGGATGAATGGTCCTCGGTTTATGAAATATGCTGCAAATGGGATATTGATGCCAATCACAGAAAAAGTAAAATCAGAAAATATTGATTTAAGCAAATATCCTCAAGGGCTGATAGATTTATACTCCTATAAAGATAATCTTTATGGAATTCCAAAGGACTGGGATGTTACTGCACTTTGGTATAATAAAAGGTTATTTGATGAAGCAGGAGTAGATTATCCTACAAATGAGTGGACTTGGGAAGATATGAAGGAAGCAGCAAAAAAACTGACAAATACTGATAAAGGAGTGTATGGTATTGCAGCTAGGGCAGATACTCAAGAAGGTGCATATAATACAATACCTGCATGTGGAGGATATATAATTTCAGATGATAGGACTAAATCAGGATATGATACTGCAGGAAATGCTGAAGGGATAAAGGTTTGGATAGATTTAATAAAAGAAGGTGTATCACCTACAGTGCCTGAAATGGATGATACTAGTCCTATATCTATGTTCCAATCTGAAAAAGTGGCTATGATTTATGCTGCTTCATGGAATGTTCCAGAATTTATGAAAAACGAGATGATAAAAGACAATGTTGATTTAGTTGTGATGCCTAAGATTAAAGGTAATCGTGGGGCAGTTATTCATGGGCTTTCAAATGTTATATATTCAGGAACAAAGCACCCTGAAGAAGCTTGGGAATTAGTAAAATACCTAGCTAGCAAAGAAGCCAATGAGATTTGGGCAAAGTCTGGGGTTGTTATTCCAGCTCACACAGAAGCTTTAGATATTTGGAAAAATTCATATCCAAATATAAATCTTCAAGCATTTATAGATACCCTTGATTATGCTACTATGTATCCATCAACTGTAAACACAAAATGGTTTGAAGTAGAATGGGATACTTATATAGAAATGTGGAATGAGCAAATATCTGTTGAAGAAGGTTGTAAAATTATTTATGATGAAATGACTAAAGCCCTTAAGCAAGATAAATAAGAAATATATAATTATTCAGCTTTGTTTTAAAACAAAGCTGAATAATTATACTAACAAAAATGATAACAAATTTATTTTTTATTTAGATAATATGCGACTTATAGTAATGGATATAAATATATTCATTATAAGAGGAGGTTATAAATGGACTCACAAGCTGTCAATATAAAGAATAGCAAATCCAAGAAAAAAATATCAAATAGGCGTAAAAATGATATAAAATGGGCGTATATTTTAATATTACCAACGGTTTTAGGTATCACTATATTTTATGTAGGAGCGTTTTTTCAAAATCTATTTTATAGTTTCACTGATATGGGTGCTTTTGGAAAATGGTCGTGGATTGGAATCGATAACTATAAAAGACTAATATTTGATCCAGAGGTTAGGCAAACATTAATAAATACCCTTAAATATACTATTTTTTCTGTACCCTGTACAATAATAGTTGCAATAGTTGTAGCTGCCCTTTTAAACTCAAAGATTAAAGGCATAGGTATATATAGAACATTGTTTTTTTTACCAGCAGTAACAATGCCTGCAGCTATTGCTATGGTTTGGAAATGGCTTTACAATGGTCAATTTGGTCTTGTTAATTCTCTTCTAGCTAAAATTGGTATTAATGGTCCCGCATGGATAGCGGATCCTAGGTTTGCACTGCCTGCAATAGTAGTAGTATCTGTATGGATGAGTATTGGCTTTAATATGGTTATTCTTTTAGCTGGATTACAGGGGATACCACAAAGTTATTATGAGGCAGCTTCTATTGATGGTGCAACTCCTATTCAACAGTTTTTCAAAATAACTATACCTCTTTTATCTCCAACAATTTTTTTTATTTCAATTATGGCATTAATAAAGGCATTTCAAACCTTTGATTTGATTTATTTAATGATAGGTAAAAGCAGTGTAGCAATGGATAAGACTAGAACTATAGTGTATTTATTCTATAAGTATGCATTTGAATGGTATGAAAAAGGATATGCAGCAGCCATTGCAGTACTTATATTTATAATAATTATGATTGTAACAATAATACAGCTTAGACTTCAAAAAAAATGGGTTCATTATGAATAGATGGGGGTTTAGTTAATGATTTTAAATAATAAAAAACAAAATAAGTTTTTTAATCAAAAATTATTAGTCCATATAGTTCTTTTAATAGGAGTGGTTGTTACAATAACTCCCTTTGTATGGATGGTTCTCACATCGCTAAAAACCGTTGGCGAATCAACTTTGGTTCCTCCTAAAATATTGCCAGAAGTACCTCAATGGAAAAACTATAGTGAAGTACAAAAGACTTTACCATTTTTAAAGTTTTATTATAATACCATAGTTTATACTGTTGTTAGAACCTTGGGGCAAATTATTCTTTGCTCAATGGCAGGATATGCTTTTGCCAGAATAGAATTTCCAGGGAAAAAATACATATTTATAGGATTGCTATCTGTACTTATGATTCCTGGACAATCTTTTTTATTACCTCAATTTATGATTATGGCAAAGCTAAAGCTTTTAAATACAATTAGGGCATTAATTATTCCTGGGTTATTTAGTTCCTTTGGAACTTTTTTGATGAGGCAGTTTTTTATGCAGATTCCAAAGGAGATTGAAGAAGCTGCTATATTAGATGGATGTAATCACTTTCATATCTTTAAAAATATAATGCTACCTTTGGTAAGACCTGGTATTATAGCTTTAGCAATAACTTGTATCTTAGATAGTTGGAACCAATTGATGTGGCCACTTATTGTAAACACTAATATAAATAAAATGACCTTATCTGCTGGAATAGCATCATTATCTGGACAGCATTTCACTAACTATCCTGTGATGATGGCAGGGGCAGTTTTAGCTATATGGCCAATGATTGTAGTTTTCATTATATTCCAGAAGCAATTTATACAAGGATTAGCATTTACAGGTTCTAAGGGGTAGGAATTCAATTCGAGAGAAAAATAATTTCATAATATATTTATTCAAAAGGGGGCAATTATTATGTCTAAAGTAAAAATCGCACTTATTGGTGCTGGAGACAGAGGTAAGGATAGATATGGAGAATTTGCAATCCAGTATCCAGAGAATATTGAATTTGTTGCAGTAGCTGAACCAAATGGAATAAAGAGACAAGAATTTGCTAATAAACATAATATAAAACCAGAACTTCAATTTGAATCATGGGAACCATTGTTAGAAAAAGATAAATTTTGTGATGGAGTGATTATTGCTACCCAGGATGATATGCATTTTGAGCCTTCTAAAAAGGCTTTGGAGAAAGGATATCATGTTCTTTTAGAAAAGCCTATGTCTAATGATTTAAAGGAATGTATAGAACTGGGCAAAATTGCAAAAAAATCTGATAAAACCTTTATGATATGCCATGTTCTTAGATACACACCTTTTTTTAGTACTATCAAAAAGATTATTGAGGATGGAACTATAGGTGACGTAATGTCAATTCAGCATAATGAGAATATAGGTTATTTTCACATGGCACATAGCTTTGTAAGAGGAAATTGGAGAAATTCTATACAGTCGAGTCCAATAATTCTTGCTAAAAGCTGTCATGATATGGATATATTACTTTGGTTGGCTGGGAAAAGATGTACTAAGATATCTTCCTTTGGCAATCTGTCATATTTCAGACCAGAAAGAGCACCAGAAAAGGCAGGAGATAGATGCTTATATTGTCAAATAGAAGAGACCTGTCCTTATTCGGCTAAAAGGCTTTACTATAAGCATATAGGCTCATGGCCTACAACAGTTATTACTGAGATACAAACAAAGGAAGCAGTTACAAAGGCTTTAGAAGAAGGGCCATATGGAAAATGTGTATTCAAATGTGATAATGATGTATGCGACCACCAAGTAACCATAATAGAATTTGAGGATGGGATAACTGCTACCTTTAATCTTAGTGCATTTACAAATAAAGTACATAGAAGTATAAAAATAATGGGAACTGAAGGTGAAATTAGGGCAATCGACAGTAAAAATGAGATAGAGGTCCATAAATTCGATTCCAATGAAAGAACAATAATTAATCCTGAAGTAATAACAGGTGGTCACGGTGGCGGCGACCATGGAATAATGAGGGATTTTATTTCTCTCATAAAAGAGGGAAGTGGAAAGGCTCTTACTTCAGCAGATATATCTGTTGAAAGTCATGTTATGGCATTTGCAGCTGAAGAATCAAGGGTAAATAACAGAACAATAAGCTTAGAGGAATTTTATAAACAATTTAACAACTAAGCAATAGTATAAATTTTATGATTATTAAGAAAAACTGTTATGTTAATTTCTATGGAGGAAATTTTTATATTCCCTTTCTGTAATATAAAAATAACAAATTGAATCCCCCTTAATATATTTTTTTAAAAGATTGTGTAGTTGGAGATTATTGTTTATCAAAAAAGTCTCTACTACACAATCACTAATTAGCGGTGTTTTTTATGGATTACTTATATTCATTAGAGCTTATTAGGGTACACCTATAGAATTATTTCAAATTTGAATGCAGTTTTAGTTTGGAGATGATTGAATGATATATTTAGGAGTAGATGGTGGAGGGACAAAGACTGCTTTTATGCTTATTAATGACGAAGGGAAAATTCTAGGCTGTATAACGAAGGGGACCTGCCATTACAAGCAAGTTGGTATGGATGGTTTTAGTAAAACGTTAGAACAAGGAATAAATGAAATTTGTAATAAAATTCAAATAGATATAAAGGATATTGATTTTTCCTTCCTTGGAATACCTGGATATGGAGAAATAATAGAAGATGCAAAGAATATGGAAAATAAGATTGAGGATATATTTAAGTCAGATTATTTTAAGTGCGGAAACGATGTAGAAGCAGCATGGGCTGGATCATTGGCATGTAAACCTGGTATCAATATAGTAGCTGGTACAGGAGCAATAGGAGTAGGTGTAGATAAATATGGCAAAGTTGCAAGGTCAAGTGGATGGGGACATTTTTGCGGAGATGAGGGTTCCGCATATTGGCTAGGTAAAAAGGCTATAGAGATATTTGGAAAAGAGTCAGATGGGAGGCTAGAAAAAACTCCATTATATGAAATTGTACGTCAAGAATTAGCCATAGACAGGGATTTTGATTTAATATCGTTGGTTTTAAATAAATATGGCATGAATAGGGGCAAGATAGCAGAGTTAGCTAAACTTATATTTATGGCTGCTAAGGCAGGTGATAAATATGCAATCAAAGCATTCGAAGAAGCAGCTTATGAACTTAGCTTAATTGTATTTTCCATAATAAAGCAATTAGATTTTGATGATAATGATGAATTATTAATATCCTATTCAGGTGGAGTATTTAGATCAGGGGAATTCATATTAAATCCATTTAAAAAATATATTTTAGAAACTCAAAAGAATATTAAAATTGTTACACCTAAACTGCTACCAGTAACTGGAGCAGCATTGTATGCCCTTAAAATAAAAGGCAGTGAATTTAATGAAAAAATTGTTGATATTTTAATGAAAGAAGAATCAAAACTATTATAAAAAATTTCTAAATATTTTAATATGCTCAAGTTAGATGATATAATGTAAAAATAGGAATATATACTATTAAAGGGGGATAAAAAATGCCATATTTAATAAAAGCATCAGAAATTTATTGCGAGAATGAAGTGCTAATGAATGGTTGCTTAGCAATCAATAATAATCTTATAGAAGATATAGGCACTCATTTAGATGAAGAAGGAACAGAGATAATAGATTTAACAGGATATAAAATAATACCAGGATTAATAGATTTACATATTCATGGTGCAAATGGTTATGATACTATGGATTCAAACTATGAGGCGGTAAATGAAATATCTAAATACCTTGCTAAGAATGGAGTAACCAGGTTTTTGCCTACAACTGTGACGGCTGATTGGGCGAAAATAATTAATGCTGTTAGAAATATTAGAGAGATAATGAAAAGGAATGTAGAAGGAGCTGCTATAATTGGTTCCTATATTGAAGGACCATTTATAACGGAGAAGAAGAAAGGTGCTCATCCAGCCCAGTTTATTAGAAGATTGGATGTTAAAGATATAGATGAGCTATTACATGAGGCAGATGGTAGCATTAAAGTCATTACAATTGCACCTGAAAAGGAAGATGCTCCTGAATTAATCAAAACCCTTACTGCAAAGGGAATAAAGGTTTCGCTAGGTCATACTAATGCAACCTTTCATGAAACTAAATTAGCAATAGAAAATGGAGCTAGTATTGCTGTCCATGTATATAATGGCATGAGGGGGCTTCACCATAGAGAGCCAGGAGTCTTGGGAGCAGTTTTAGGAATAGATGATATATATGCTGAGCTTATAGCCGATTTGATTCATGTACATCCTGAGTCAATTAAGATATTGGTTAAATGCAAAGGAACTGATAAGATTTGTTTAATCAGTGATTGCATGATGGCTGGAGGATTATCAGATGGAGAATATAAGCTAGGGGAATTGGAAGTTGCTGTAAAGGATGGGATTCCACGACTCAGTAATGGTTCACTAGCGGGAAGCACCTTAAAGATAATAAATGCTGTTAAAAATATGATTGAAAAGGTAGGAGTAAGCCCATTGGAGGCTGTTCATATGGCTTCATTAGTACCTGCTAAAATACTAGGGATTGATGATGAATATGGAAGTATAAAGATAAATAAGAAAGCTGACCTAACTATAATCGATAATGATTTTAATGTTATTATGACAATAGTAAATGGCAAAATTGTCTATAGAAAAAAGAGTCAAAGGTGACCAGAGTCAAAGGTGACGGTTCCCTTTGACTCTTTTTTGTGTTCTAATGCCTAGCAACTAGGTAATATCTAAAAAACAATGCTAAGAACACAAAAAAAATCAAGCATTTACAAATTCCTACACAATTTTTACAAAAAATGTATTATATTTATTAGTATATAAGCTTTATATAAATAATAAAACCAAAAAAAGTTTAGGAAAGGAAGATTTTTTATGAAAAAAATAATATCAATGCTAATCACTATAACCCTAATAGCAGCAAGTACAGCCTTTGTATTTGCAGAAAAGGGGGAGGTATCACAAAATGAAGTAGGGAAAATAAAGGAATTTACAGACCTTACAAAGCACTGGGCTAAGGGCTACATAGATAAGCTAATAGCCTTAGAAACGATAAATGGATATGAAGATGGGACATTTAAACCAGATAATCCAATAAAGGTAG
>NZ_FRAG01000063.1 GCF_900142245.1 Paramaledivibacter caminithermalis DSM 15212
TTGTCTTACCATGGTCTACGTGTCCTATTGTTCCTATGTTTACATGGGGTTTAGTTCTTTCAAATTTTGCTTTTGCCATCTCTTTTTTCCTCCTTAATTAAACATATATAGTTTTAATATTTTATATTTTAAATATTAATATACATTTATTTGCCTTCAATAATTTTCTCAGCTATGCTGTTTGGAACTTGTTCATAATGACTAAACTGCATAGTATAGTTACCACGACCTTGAGATTTAGAACGAAGGTCTGTCGCATATCCAAACATTTCAGCAAGGGGTACGTGGGCTCTTATCACTTGAGCTCCTGCTCTTGCTTCCATACCTTCTAGCTTACCTCTTCTTGAATTAAGGTCTCCCATTACATCTCCTAAGTATTCTTCAGGAACAACTACTTCAACCTTCATATATGGTTCAAGAAGTACTGCATCGCCCTTCTTCATAGCATCTTTAAATGCCATAGAACCAGCAATTTTAAACGCCATTTCAGAAGAGTCAACCTCATGGTAAGAACCATCGTAAAGTTCAACTTTAACATCCACCACTTCATAACCAGCTAAAATACCATTTTCCATAGCTTCCCTAATACCATTATCTACCGCTGGTATATATTCTCTAGGAACAACTCCACCAACGATTGAATTAACAAACTCGTATCCAGCACCAGGTTCTTGTGGAGTAACTCTAATCTTAACATGACCATATTGTCCTCTACCACCTGATTGTCTTGCGAATTTCGCTTCAACATCTGTAGCTTTAGTTATAGTTTCTCTATATGCAACCTGTGGTTTACCTATGTTAGCTTCAACCTTAAATTCTCGAAGCAGCCTATCAACTATAATTTCAAGATGAAGTTCACCCATACCAGCTATAATTACCTGACCAGTCTCTTCATCAGTATAGGTCTTAAATGTTGGATCTTCTTCAGCAAGCTTCGCTAAAGCTATACCCATTTTTTCTTGACCTGCTCTTGTCTTTGGTTCAATTGCTACTCTAATAACTGGCTCTGGAAATTCCATGGATTCAAGCAGTATTTGATTATCTTGATCACAAAGGGTATCACCAGTAGTAGTAAACTTCAATCCAACCGCAGCTGCTATATCTCCTGCATAAACCTTTGAAATTTCTTCTCTTTTATTGGCATGCATTTGAAGAATACGTCCAATTCTTTCTTTTTTACCCTTTGTAGAATTATAAACATATGAACCTGCATCTAGTGTTCCAGAATAAACTCTAAAGAATGCAAGCTTTCCAACATATGGATCAACCATGATTTTAAAGGCCAATGCAGAAAACGGTTCATTATCATCAGCTTTTCTTACAGCTTCTTCCCCTGTATCTGCCAATACACCCTTTATAGGTGGAATATCTAATGGTGAAGGCATATACGCAACTATTGCATCAAGTAATAATTGTACACCCTTGTTTTTGTAAGCTGAACCACACAAAACAGGAACAATTTTATTTTCAATAGTTCCTTTTCTTATTCCATTTCTTATTTCTTCTTCAGTAAGTTCTTCACCTTCAAGATACTTCATCATTAATTCTTCATCATTTTCCGCCACCGCTTCAACCATAGCTATTCTATACTCTTCTGCTTTTTCAACTAATTCTTCTGGAATATCTGCAACTTCAATCTCTTGTCCTAAGTCATCTTTATAAATTCTAGCCTTCATATCTACAAGATCTACTATACCAACAAATTCACTTTCTGCACCTATTGGTAATTGAATCGGTACTGCATTTGCTTTTAATCTATCTCTCATCATTTCAACTGCGTTATAGTAGTCGGCACCTGTTATATCCATTTTGTTTACAAACGCAATCCTCGGTACACCATATTTATCTGCCTGTCTCCAAACAGTTTCAGACTGTGGCTCAACACCACCTTTGGCACAAAACACAGCTACAGAACCATCTAAAACCCTCAGAGATCTTTCAACCTCCACAGTGAAGTCCACGTGTCCAGGTGTATCTATAATATTTACCCTATGACCAAGCCATTGAGCAGTAGTAGCCGCAGAAGTGATTGTTATACCTCTTTCTTGCTCCTGCTCCATCCAGTCCATAGTGGCAGCACCTTCATGGGTTTCCCCAATCTTATGAACTCTACCCGTATAAAATAATATTCTTTCTGTAGTTGTTGTTTTGCCAGCGTCAATATGTGCCATAATACCAATATTTCTGGTTTTTTCTAAAGAAAAGGCTCTTGACACTTTTGTTCCTCCTTTCTGTCAAAACGCTATAGGAATTAATAAACATCTAATCAATCATAACAAATATGTTTTAAGACTATGTTAATTTCTATATATTTTTTATGTTTTACCATCTATAATGAGCAAAGGCCTTATTTGCTTCTGCCATTTTATGAGTATCTTCTTTCTTCTTAACAGCAGCACCAGTATTATTTGCAGCATCCATTATTTCTTTAGCTAATTTTTCAGTCATTGTTCTTTCCCCTCTTTTTCGAGAGTAAGAAACCAACCATCTTAGTCCTAATGTCTGTCTTCTAGAAGGTCTAACCTCCACTGGCACTTGATAATTAGCTCCACCAACACGTCTAGCTTTAACTTCTAAAACTGGCATAATATTGTTCATAGCCTCTTCAAATACTTCAAGTGGATCTTTTCCTGTTTTTTCCTTTATTTGCTCAAAGGCATCATATACTATTCTTTGAGCTATACCTTTTTTACCATCTAACATTACATTATTAATTAATTTAGTTACCACTTTACTTCCATACATAGGATCTGGTAACACTTCTCTTTTTGGCACATTACCTTTTCTTGGCACTTTTCTTCCCTCCCAAAAATTTTTCCATTCATCGGTACTCGACAACTAGATTGCCGTTTGTGCTCTATTGCTTTCATTATATAAAACCCCTCCTGCTAAGAGGAGGAGATTATTTCTATTATAACCGGCATTATTGTTGACTATTTCTTCTTAGGTCTCTTAGTACCGTACTTTGATCTTCCTTGCATCCTGTTCTCTGTTCCTGCAGTATCAAGAGTACCTCTTACTATATGATATCTAACACCAGGTAAATCTTTAACTCTACCACCTCTTATAAGTACAACACTATGTTCTTGTAAGTTATGACCTATACCCGGTATATAAGCAGTAACTTCTATACCATTAGTAAGTCTTACTCTAGCAACCTTTCTAAGAGCTGAGTTAGGCTTTTTAGGCGTTACAGTTTTTACAGAAGTACAAACACCTCTTTTTTGTGGCGCACTAGTTTTTGTAGGCACTCTTTTTAGAGAGTTAAAACCTCTTTGCAAAGCAGGAGCAGTTGATTTTTTCTCAGTTTGCTGTCTACTTTTACGTACCAGTTGGTTTATAGTTGGCATCCCTACACCTCCTTCCAATTCATTAATCAGGTTATCATTTAACCTTAATTATTTTATAATAACTGCTGTTGCAGCACCGACGTCAATACCACATGCTTCCCCAAGCTTTTTCATGGAATCTACATAAACAATCTGTATATTTTTTTCCTTAGCGACTTCAACAACATTTCTTATAACATGCTGTTCACAGTCCTTTGCTATAAAAAGAGTTTCAGCCTTACCATCGTTTATAGCTCTTAAGGATTGTTTAGTTCCTACTTTAAGCTTGTTCTTTTTCTTTAATTCCATAAAGTGCATATAGCATCCTCCTTTTTTACTTTCAAAGGATTATACACATTTTAGTGCATAACCCTCTTATAGTATTAAAAGTCAACTATACTTAAATTGCACACTATAACATTTTAGCACCAATGCCTAGCTATGTCAATAAATTTATAATGTTATATTCTCATCAAGAGAATCTTTGGCATTGTTATCTAGTATAGCAATATTCCTGTATTTTTTCATTCCAGTACCCGCTGGTATAAGTTTTCCAATAATTACATTTTCTTTTAGCCCAAGAAGCTTATCTTCTTTTCCTTTTATTGCTGCCTCTGTTAAAACACGAGTAGTTTCTTGGAATGACGCTGCAGATAAGAAAGATTCAGTAGCAAGAGATGCCTTTGTTATACCTAAAAGAATTCTCTTAGCTGTAGCAGGCTTTCCTCCCTCAAGCTCTACTCTCTTATTTTCTTTTTCTAATTCATTTATATTTACAAGTCCACCAGGTAATAGGTCTGTATCACCAGAATCTTCAATTTTTACTCTAGATAACATTTGTCTTACTATTATTTCTATATGCTTATCATTTATATCAACACCCTGCATCCTATATACCCTTTGAACTTCTTTGGTTATATATTCTTCAACCCCTTGAGTCCCTTTAATTCTTAATATATCATGAGGATTAACTGAGCCTTCAGTTATTCCATCTCCTGGTTTAATATATTGACCTTCCTTTACCTTTATCCTTGAACCATAAGCTATTTGGTATGTCTTTGTCTCTCCATCATCTGAGGTTACAGTAACTTCACGTTTCTTAGCAGTATCCTTAATTGATACTTTCCCACCTATTTCAGAAATGATGGCAAGTCCTTTAGGCTTTCTAGCTTCAAATAATTCTTCAACCCTTGGAAGACCTTGGGTAATATCTCCACCTGCAACTCCACCAGTATGGAAGGTTCTCATGGTAAGCTGAGTTCCTGGTTCACCGATTGATTGTGCAGCAATTATACCTACTGCCTCTCCAACATTTACAGCTTTACCCGTAGCAAGGTTTTTACCATAGCATTTTCCACATACACCATGCTCAGCTTTACAATTAAGCACTGTTCTAATTTTAACTTCTTCAATACCTGCATCAACTATTTTCTCAGCATCATCTTCAGTGATCATTTCTTCAGCCTTAACCAGTATTTCACCAGTTTTAGGGCAAACAATATCTTCTAAAGCATATCTTCCTGCTATTCTGTCATATAATGGTTCTATTATCTCTTTGCCATCTTTAAATGTAGAAACTATTATACCTTCGTTAGTACCACAGTCATCTTGACTGATTATAACATCCTGGCTTACATCAACAAGTCTTCTGGTCAAATATCCTGAATCGGCAGTTCTAAGAGCCGTATCAGCAAGACCTTTTCTAGCTCCTGTCGTTGATATAAAATACTCTAAGATAGATAACCCTTCACGGAAATTAGAGGTGATAGGGATCTCAACAGTATGTCCTGTAGCATTAGCCATAAGTCCACGCATGCCAGCAAGCTGTCTTATTTGGTTTTTACTTCCCCTTGCACCAGAGTGAGCCATTATAAAAACATTATTTAATTCTCCTAAGTTTTCCATCAAAGCATCTGTGACCTTTGCTGTAGTCTCCTGCCAAGTCTTAATTACATTTTCGTATCTTTCTTCATCAGAAATAAGACCTCTTCTATAAGCCTTCTTGTATCTATCTACTTTTTCTTCCGCTTCTGATATAAGCCTTTCTTTTTCTTTAGGTATTTTCATATCTGATACGCTTATAGTAATTGCTCCACGGGTTGAAAACTTGAATCCAAGGGATTTAATATGGTCCAGCATCATTGCAGTTACAGTGTTACCGTGTTTCCTAAAGCATCTATCGATAATTTTACCGAGAAACTTTTTATCAACTAAAGTATCTATCTCTAAACCGTAGGGATTATCGCTCCTATTAACAAAACCCAAGTCTTGAGGAATATGTTCATTAAATATGAATCTACCTACAGTACTTTCTACTAATGTAGCTGGGGTATCAGCATCCTTCTTAATCCTCACCTTTACCGTAGCATGAAGACCAACAACTTTATTTTCATATGCCATAAGCATTTCTTCAAAGCTTCCAAATATCATACCTTCACCAGGTTCACCATCTACTTTTATAGTAAGGTAATAACTTCCTAAAACCATATCCTGAGTAGGAGTCGTAATAGGAGAACCATCCTTAGGCGCCAAAATATTATTTATAGAAAGCATAAGAAATCTTGCTTCCGCCTGAGCCTCAACTGTTAGTGGTACGTGAACAGCCATTTGGTCTCCATCAAAGTCTGCGTTATAGGCTGTACAAACTAACGGATGAAGCTTAATTGCTTTACCCTCAACCAATATTGGTTCAAAGGCTTGTATACCTAATCTATGAAGGGTTGGAGCACGATTTAATAGAACTGGGTGTTCTTTTATAACTTCCTCTAAAACGCCCCATACCTCTGGTTTAATTCTTTCAACCATTCTTTTAGCACTCTTAATATTATGAACATATCCATCGTGAACTAGTTTTTTCATTACAAAGGGTTTAAATAATTCTAATGCCATTTTCTTCGGAAGTCCACACTGATAAAACTTAAGTTCAGGTCCTACTACTATAACAGAACGTCCAGAATAATCTACACGTTTACCTAATAAGTTTTGACGGAATCTTCCCTGCTTACCCTTTAACATATCTGAAAGAGACTTGAGTGGACGATTTCCAGGACCAGTTACAGGTCTACCTCTTCTTCCATTATCGATTAATGCATCAACGGCTTCTTGAAGCATCCTCTTTTCATTTCTAACTATGATATCTGGTGCCCCTAATTCTAAAAGTCTATTTAATCTATTGTTTCTATTAATAACTCTTCTGTATAAATCATTTAAATCTGAGGTTGCAAATCTACCCCCATCAAGCTGTACCATTGGTCGCAAATCAGGTGGTATCACTGGAATAACATCTAAAATCATCCATTCTGGTTTGTTCCCAGATGTTCTAAAGGCTTCTACAACTTCTAATCTTCTAATAGTTCTAACTCTTTTTTGTCCCGAACTCTCTTTTAACTTTAACTTAAGTTCCTTTGATAGTTTTTCTAGGTCTATTTTCTGTAATATTTCTTTTATGGATTCTGCACCCATTCCCGCTCTAAAAGCGTTGCCATATTTTTCTCTATATTCTCTATATTCTTTCTCGGTTAATAATTGTTTAAAAGCAAGAGGGGTATTGGCTGGGTCGATTACGATATATGATGCAAAGTATAATACTTTTTCTAAAGATCTAGGTGACATATCAAGCAATATTCCCATTCTGCTTGGTATACCTTTAAAATACCAAATATGGGATACTGGTGCAGCAAGTTCAATATGTCCCATTCTTTCACGTCTAACCTTTGATTTAGTTACTTCGACACCACATCTATCGCATATTACACCTTTGTATCTAACTCTTTTATATTTCCCACAATGGCACTCCCAATCCTTTGTGGGTCCAAATATTTTTTCACAAAATAGACCTTCTTTTTCAGGCTTTAATGTACGATAGTTAATTGTTTCAGGTTTTTTCACTTCTCCCTTTGACCATTGTCTAATTTTTTCAGGTGAAGCTAACCCAATCTTAATTGAATCAAAGTTATTAAGTTCTATCAAGGAGTTTCTCTCCCTTCTGTATTAGAATGTACTTAAAATAACTTTCTTAAGCTTTCATATCTCCAAGAAAAATCCAACTCAATAATAAGTGACTAAATATCTACAATTTTTATTCATCATCATACTCATCGTCTTCATCATGTTCATCATTATAGTCATCAGAGGATGAATTTTCGTCATACATTTTCCCATCACTATCCATGATTGAATCTAATTCACTTAATTCATCTTCGTCACTTTCTTTTATCTCTATCTCGTTTTTATCTTCTGTTATAACCTTTACATCGAGACATAAGCTTTGAAGTTCTTTAATTAATACCTTAAATGATTCTGGCATACCTGGTTCTGGGATATTCTCTCCCTTAACTATTGCTTCATAGGTTTTTACACGACCCACTACATCATCAGATTTTACAGTCATTATCTCTTTTAGAGTATGGGCAGCACCATATGCATAAAGAGCCCAAACCTCCATCTCACCAAACCTCTGTCCACCAAATTGAGCTTTTCCTCCAAGGGGCTGTTGTGTAACAAGAGAGTATGGTCCTGTACTTCTAGCATGCAGTTTATCATCTACAAGGTGATGAAGCTTTAACATATACATGTATCCAACTGTTACAGGATTATCAAAGGCTTCTCCTGTTCTTCCATCATATAATTTAAGCTTTCCATCTCTAGGATAACCACATTCTTCCAACAAATCCATAATATCGTATTCATTTGCACCATCGAATACTGGAGTTGCCACTTTCCATCCTAGCTTTTTAGCTGCTAAACCAAGATGAACTTCCAATACCTGACCTATATTCATACGAGACGGTACACCAAGTGGATTAAGGACCACTTGCAATGGAGTCCCATCTTCTAAGAAAGGCATGTCTTCAACAGGTAATATTCTTGAAATAACACCTTTATTACCATGTCTACCTGCCATCTTATCTCCTACATTAATTTTTCTTTTTTTAGCAATGTAGACTCTTACAAGTATATTAACACCTGGTGGTAATTCATCACCATTTTCACGAGTAAATACTTTAACATCCACAATAATACCAGACTCTCCATGGGGTACCCTAAGGGATGTATCCCTTACTTCTCTAGCCTTTTCACCAAAAATCGCCCTTAAAAGTCTTTCTTCAGCAGTTAGTTCTGTTTCACCCTTTGGTGTAACCTTACCTACCAATATATCTTGGGATGTTACCTCAGCTCCAATTCTTATAATGCCTCTGTCATCCAAGTTCTTTAGTGCGTCTTCTCCAACATTAGGTATATCTCTAGTTATCTCTTCAGGTCCAAGCTTTGTATCCCTTGCTTCAGATTCATACTCCTCTATATGAATGGAAGTAAGAGTATCATTTTTTACTAATTCTTCACTTAAAAGAATAGCATCCTCATAATTGTATCCTTCCCAAGTCATAAATCCTACTAAAATATTTTTACCAAGTGCTATTTCCCCTTTATCGGTGGATGGACCATCATATATTATATCTCCAGCTTTAACATGTTGTCCCTTATCAACAAGAGGTCTTTGATTTATACACGTTCCCTGATTTGAACGTTTAAATTTCAAAAGCTTGTATCTGTCTTTTCTTCCATCTGAGTCTCTCTTGATAACTACTTCATCAGAAGAAACTCTTTCAACAACGCCATCGTTTTTAGCAATACCTACTACTCCTGAATCCCTTGCTGCAACATATTCCATCCCTGTTCCAATTATAGGGGATTCTGTTTCTATAAGTGGTACAGCCTGACGCTGCATATTTGAACCCATCAAGGCTCTATTAGCGTCATCGTTTTCAAGGAAAGGAATCATAGCTGTAGCAATTGAAACTAACTGCTTAGGTGAAACATCCATATAGTCAACCTCTGAACTAGGTACCACATCCATATCACCCTTTATAGTTCTAGCTATAACCCTTTTATTTAAAAATCTACCCTCGGCATCTAAAGGCTCATTGGCTTGAGCAATTATATATTTTTCTTCAACATCAGCCGTTAGATATTCTATTTCATTAGTTACTACTCCTCTTTCTTTATCCACTCTCCTATACGGTGCCTCAATAAAACCATATTCATTAACTCTCGCATATGAACTCAGGGAGTTAATAAGCCCTATATTAGGACCTTCTGGCGTTTCTATCGGACACATCCTTCCATAATGTGAATGATGAACATCCCTTACTTCAAACCCAGCTCTTTCCCTAGACAAACCTCCTGGTCCTAAAGCTGAAAGTCTTCTCTTATGAGTCAACTCCGAAAGAGGATTTGTTTGATCCATAAATTGTGACAACTGGCTGCTTCCAAAAAATTCTTTTATAGCAGCTGCAACAGGTCTAATATTAATTAAAGCTTGAGGAGTTATTGCTTCCATATCTTGAATGGTCATTCTTTCTTTTACAACTCTTTCCATTCTCGATAGCCCTATTCTAAATTGATTTTGCAAAAGTTCACCAACAGAACGTAATCTTCTATTGCCTAGGTGATCAATATCATCTACTTCTCCCACTCCATGGGCTAAGTTTAATATATAACTCATGGTTGCAATTATATCATCTTTAATTATATGTTTAGGAATTAATTCCCTTATCCTATCCCTTATAGCTTCCTTTATATCATCTTCAGAAGTAAAGGTGTCTAAAATTTCTCTTAGCACTGGATAATGAACTTTTTCATTTATACCCAAATCATCAATATTAAAGTCAATGTGGGCTTTAATATCAACAAAGTTATTACCAATAATTTTTACTGTTTTTTCATCTTCACCAATGACATTTACATGTTTTATACCAGCATTTTCAATATCCAAAGCAGTCTTTTTATCAATCTTTTGTCCTTCTTTAGCCAGTATTTCTCCTGTGCTTTGATCAATAACATTTTGAGCTACTATCAAACCTGTCAGTCTATTGGATAAGGATAGCTTTTTATTGAATTTATATCTTCCAACCTTGGCTAAATCATATCTTTTCGCATCAAAAAATAAAGAGTTAATTAAATTGTTAGCACTTTCAACAGTTGGTGGTTCGCCAGGTCTAAGCTTTTTATATACTTCAATAAGACCTTCTTCTTGAGACCCAGTATTATCTTTTTCCAAGGTTTTAATTAATCTTTCATCTTCACCAAAAAGATTAATAATCTCTTGGTCAGTTCCAAACCCAAGGGCTCTTGTAAAAACTGTAAATGGAAGTTTTCTTGTTCTGTCAATTCTAACAGAAATAATATTATTTGAATCAGTTTCGTATTCTAACCATGCTCCTCTATTGGGAATTACAGTTGTTGAAAATAATTTTTTCCCAGTTTTATCAATTTCAACAGCATAGTACGGTCCTGGAGATCTAACCAGCTGACTAACGATAACTCTCTCGGCTCCATTAATAATGAATGTTCCTTTTTCAGTCATAAGAGGAAAATCTCCCATGAATACTTCCTGTTCTTTTACTTCTCCCGTTTCTTTGTTTATAAACCTTACTTTGACTTTAAGTGGAACTGCGTATGTAACATCTCTCTCTTTACACTCTTCCACATCATACTTAGGCTCTCCATCTAAAGAATAGTTTACAAACTCTAATATTAAGTTCCCAGTATAATCTTGTATGGGAGAAATATCCATAAAAGCTTCCATCAATCCTTCTTTTAAGAACCATTCATATGATTTTTTCTGTATTTCGATGAGGTTAGGCATTTCAATAACTTCATCGATTTTAGAAAAACTCATTCTTGTTGTTACACCGACCTTAACAGGATGTGGCATTTACTATTCACCCCTTATAGTAAAATAAAAAGGTTTATTTTAAAACCTTTTATATAACACATAGGAAATCATACTCATAAAACATAATATAATTTCCATTTTATATAGATAGTCAGATTACTATATAAATCGCGAAAATGATTTTACATGAAACGAATTAAATTTTCGCGATAAACATTAATGTAATAGAAGCACACAAAATTTAAACTGAAAAATCTTTTGTGCGTTCTATATATTAAAATATTTTTACTGAAAAATACTCCTAATTCGAAGGCTGACTATCCATAAATTTACTAAACAAAGCTTAGTCTTTAAGATATCTTAAAGCACTGCTCACAACTTATAAAAAACTTAAGAGCATCTGACCTTTTAATTTCAGATTGATTTCAATTATTGAAATCATCCACAATAAAAACTAGGTTTAAATAAAAGCTCATAAAGTTAAATATCACCTATATATTGTATCCATTCTATATTTTTCTATACATTTTTTGTAATAGACATACTCATAGCATTTTACAATATTAGCACACAAGTCAAATGTTGTCAAGATTTTTTTTCATTTCTTAATATTTTTTTAATGAGCCATTATTTAAACCTATTTTCAGAAACTTAACCTATATAAAGTTAAAACAAAAAGGTACTCTAGAAAATCTAGAGTGCCTTTTTGTTACTGAACATAAACTAATTATTTAAGTTCAACAGATGCTCCTGCTTCTTCTAATTTAGCTTTTATCTCTTCAGCTTCTTCTTTAGAAGCTCCTTCTTTAACTGGCTTTGGCGCTCCATCAACTAAAGCTTTCGCATCCTTTAATCCTAATCCAGTAATCTCTCTTACAACTTTTATAACACCAATCTTCTTAGCGCCAGCACTAGCTAAAATTACATCAAATTCAGTTTTTTCTTCAGCAGCTTCTGCTCCAGCTCCTCCAGCTACTGGCATAGCAGCCATAGCTACAGGTGCTTGTGCACTTACTCCAAATTCTTCTTCCAATGCCTTAACTAACTCAGATAATTCTAATACAGTAAGGTTTTTTACCTCTTCAATTAAATTTAAAACTTTTTCGCTTGCCATTTTATTTTCCCTCCATACACGTTTTTATTATTATTTTATTACTTATTGTTCATTTTTTTCTTTAATTGCATTTAATGCATAAACAAGGTTTCTGATATTTCCTTGAAGGACATTAGCAAATCCTGAAATAGGACCATTCAAACCTCCAAGAACCTGTGCAATTAATACCTCTCTTGGTGGTAAGTCTGCTAAGCCAATTACACCATCTAAATCAATAACTTTACCATCCACTACACCCGCTTTTATCTCCAAGTTTTTATGGTCCTTGGCAAAATCTTTAGATATCTTTGCAGGTGCTACTGGATCTTCAATACCAAATGCAATTGCATTTGGTCCCTTAAGATGCTGGTTAAATTCTTCTAAGCCCTCTTCTTTAAAGGCAAATCTCATTAATGAGTTTTTGTAAACTTTATACTCTACACCAGCTTCTCTAAATCTCTTTCTTAATTCTGTTGTTTCTTCTACAGTTAATCCTCTATAGTCAACCAAAACAGCTGATTGAGAACTTGCAATCTTTTCTCTGATTTCATTAACAACAGCCTTTTTCGTTTCTATAGCCTTTGACATCAATCTCCACCTCCTTTTTTAAAGCTTCTGGTGCCCTTTCCCACGTCCATAGAAAAACCTCTCTTACGTAGACATAGAGAGGTTTTATAATCAAATTTATCATTAATTACCTCGGTAGGAAATTTTAAGCTTAAGGTTAGCACCTACTGTCTACGGTTTATATTCAATTCAACGTAATAACGAAAATTTTATCATCATTCAGTTTATATGTCAATACATTATCATAATTATTATTAACTAATTTTTGCTGCATTAATTTTGATACCAGGTCCCATAGTGCTTGCTATTGTAACACTTTTAAGATAGGTACCCTTAGCAGCTGCAGGTTTAGCTTTGATAATAGCTTCCATTAAAGTATTGAAATTTTCAGCCAATTTTTCTTTTCCAAATGATACTTTACCAATTGGAACATGTATTATATTAGTTTTATCTAATCTGTACTCAACCTTACCTGCTTTTATTTCTTTTACTGCTTTTCCAACATCAAAAGTAACTGTACCTGATTTCGGATTCGGCATTAATCCTTTCGGTCCTAAAATCCTACCTAGTCTACCTACTATACCCATCATGTCAGGAGTAGCTACAACAGCTTCAAAATCAAACCAATTTTCTTTTTGAATTTTTGAGGCCAATTCATCGCCGCCAACATAATCAGCTCCTGCTGCTTCTGCTTCAGCTACTTTATCTCCCTTAGCGAACACTAATACTTTCTTAGATTTACCAGTTCCATGGGGTAATACTATAGCACCTCTTACTTGCTGATCTGCATGTCTTCCATCTACTCCAAGTCTTATATGAAGTTCAACAGTTTCATCAAATTTCGCCTTTGAAACTTGAGATAATAATTCTATAGCTTCTTCTGCATCATACAATTTTGTTCTATCTATTAATTTTGCACTTTCTTGATATTTTTTCCCTCTTTTTGCCATAATTAAAACCTCCTCAGTGGTAGTAACGGTGTGTTCTACCTCCCACATTTATATGCTTATTCTTCTACAACAATACCCATACTTCTTGCAGTACCTTTAATCATGCTCATAGCTGCCTCTAAACTCGCTGCGTTTAAATCAGGCATCTTCATTTCAGCAATCTCTTTCACCTTATCAATCGATACTGTAGCAACTTTATTTTTATTAGGTTCACCTGAAGCCTTTGGTATTCCTGCTGCCTTTTTAAGTAAAACTGCTGCAGGAGGAGTCTTTAAAATAAAGCTAAATGATCTATCCTGATATACAGTTATTATAACTGGTATTATCAAGCCCGCTTTATCTGCAGTCTTAGCATTAAATTCTTTACAGAATTGCATTATATTAACACCATGTTGTCCTAAAGCAGGACCTACTGGTGGTGCTGGGGTAGCCTTTCCTGCAGGAATCTGAAGCTTAATTATACCTGTAACCTTTTTTGCCATGATTACACCTCCTTAATTTACACTAAATCTATAATAAAAATCCAGGATATAAACCCTAAATTTTTAAGCATTTTCCCAAAAACAACTACTTAAAAGTCAAATTTTACCTATTTTTTCTTGCTTTAGATTGGCTTCAACTCTGCAAAACAAAATGTTGCAAGATTTTTTTACAGTTTTTCTACTTGAGTGAACTCTAGTTCTACTGGTGTCTCTCTACCAAACATTGATATAGAAACCCTTAATGTCTGCTTTTCATTATTAATCCCCTTAACTTCACCAATAAAGTTTTCAAAGGGACCAGAAGTAACTTTAACCGCCTCACCAACTTCAATATCTATGGATGGTGTTTTATCTTCAATCCCCATCCAACGTACTTCTTCATCAGTCAAAGGTACAGGTTTAGAGGCAGGTCCAACAAAACCAGTCACTCCCCTAGTGTTTCTAACCACATACCATGATTCATCATTCATTATCATCTTAACGATAACATAACCTGGAAAAATCTTTTTTTGTTTAACTTTCTTCTTCCCATCCTTAACTTCTACCTTTTCTTCTGTCGGAACAACTACTTCATGTATCACATCTTCCATGCCCCGGTTTTCAACTATTTTTTCAATATTCGCCTTTACCTTTTTTTCATGACCAGAGTAGGTATGAGCAACATACCATTTAGCTTCTTTTTCAGACATGTTCTAGAGGGTTATAATGAATTGCAATTAAAACCCTTTCCCTCCCTTGCTATAGATTGCTATTTTATCAATAGCTTGATTACCTGACCAAAAATTGAGTCTGTCAACCATATACCTAAAGCTGCAAGTCCACATGTCACAAGAACCACCATTGTGTACGATTGTAATTCTTTCCTGTTTGGCCAACTAACTTTTTTAAGCTCGGATTTAACACTTTTAAAGTATTTTCTAGCTCCCTTTTTCTTAGTTTGTGCAGCCATATACTTTCACACCCTTACAAATATTTGTTTTTAAGGTTATGGTGAAGCGAATTCCCAAATATCATGCTTGAAGTTATTTTTTAAACAACCTTAAAATAAAATTACTTAGTTTCTTTATGCACAGTATGACTTTTGCAGAATTTACAATATTTTTTCAGTTCGATCCTGTCTGGATCATTTTTCTTATTCTTTGTAGTATTATAATTTCTTTGCTTACATTCTGTACATGCCAATGTAATTTTAACCCTCATTTCTACACCTCCTAAAACAGCCTCTTCTATAAAAAAGGAGAACCCTCTTTAAAATAATACACAAATTTCACCATTATAATTTCACCTATTAAAACTATCACAATTTTAAATAGATGTCAATATAGTTTTAACACTTATTTCTACAGATGTGCAATTATGATTTTGTACATGCAGCAATGCTATTTCTCAGATCCTATATCATAATAATTATTCTACCATTAATTCTAACAATGACTTTTTTAAAAGAAACCTTTGAAATTACATATCAACAAGTTTCAAGCTATATATTATAGGATTTTCATAGCAAAACTTAATTTATACATGGACAAAGGCACCCTTAGGGTGCATTTTGAGTTCCAGGTTCCAGGTATTAGGGTCTTTCTAATAAGTTTTAAAAGAAAACAATTTGCACCAATATTTTACTGGTAATAGTTTTAATTTCCCTTCTAGTACTCTATTTTGCTCTGCTTTAGCTATGAAATTTTTTGCAAAATATTTTAGTTCCTAAGCAAGTACAAATACCCAAGATTTCTGGGCGTTTAGGATATATATTAAATTAAAGTCTTTACTTAAATTCCTATGATACTTTCAATTCGCTTTCTCAAATCTTCCAACTATATCAATCCTATTTTAAAGTCTATATTTTATTAAACAAAATCTAATGTTACAAGATTTTATAAAAAATTAAAACGCAAAATATTTATGACGATTTCTATAAATAGAACCCTTGAGAAAGTAAACCGAATATCAATTCATATATGCATTATATTTAGTATATGCATTTTTTTATTTTGTATTAAGCTTTTTAACTTCAATAGGGCTAGGATCAATCCTAGCCCTATATGCATCTTAAACCTTTCAAATCTCAGAAATCAAACCCTTTTATTTCAATGGGATTTGCATTAGAATAATTCGCAATAAGACTATTACTCTATAATCTTAGCAACAGCACCTGCTCCTACTGTTCTACCACCTTCACGAATAGCAAATCTTAATCCTTCTTCTATTGCGATTGGTGTG
>NZ_FRAG01000016.1 GCF_900142245.1 Paramaledivibacter caminithermalis DSM 15212
TCAGATAACATTCCTGATATATGTAGAGTTGGCCCTAATAAATAATATCATAGTCCTCATCCTTAATCCAAGGTGGGGACTATTTTACGCTTACATTAATTTCCATTTTCGCTTTTTAAACATATCATAATCGCTAGCTGAATAACGCAGGTTATAAGACATTATTCTTATTTGATTTATCTCCTTTTGAACCACAGGCTTCACTCTTGGAATGTGTAAAATAAAAAGCATTAGTATTAAAAAAAATACACCAGTAATAAGTAACTTGACTTTAAAGCCTTTTAACATCTAAATTTTCACTCTCCTAAATTTAGTTCATATTATTGTTTTAATAAATTCGACCTATACAAAAGAGTTCTTAATATAGACATTAAGAATTCTTTATAAAGACTATTTTCTAATAGGGTCTTCCCAGTTCCAATTAGTATATATAGCATATGCAATAATTTCATTTGCATTCTCATCTAATGTAAATCCAGCTATAGAGTTACCCACACGAAATGTTGGTTCGAAAAACTGTTCTTCTTTAGGTGCAGCAGTAGGTCCAGAAATACCTATTATTGTTTCATCGGTAATTTTAACCCATTTGCCATTGTCTAATTTGAAACTCAAACCGTCATCACTTACTTCAACTATAATACCCTCAATATTAACCACTGCATCTCCACTTGGAGCATTTGGATCAACTACAATACGCTCTGTTAAGTCTATTTTAGCTAAATCAGCATTATTTGATGATTGATACATATTCAAACTCATAATACCTATTACCAATACTAAACTTGCAGCAAAACCTATTAATATTTTCTTTGTCATTTCTACTTTATACCTCCTTTTACCTTTTATTTTGTTTAATTTCTGAAGGGTTTCTTTCTTAAATTTATCAGATGCTTGAATTGTGCTAATTGCATTTTTATATTTTTCATTCATCATCATTCACCCCTTCTTCAATAATATGTTTTAATTTTTTTCTAGCTCTCTGTAATTTTGAACTAATAGTATTTTCATTTTTTCCTAACATATATGCTATTTCTTTTATAGAATATCCCTCATAGTAATAAAGATATATAACTGTTCTATCATCTAGTTTAAGTTGAAAAATCTCTTCCATAACTTTTTGTTCTTCAGGTGCAAAAAATTCCATGTCCTCATGTATGGGAACAACTTTCCTAAACCACGAAGAACGAAAAAAATCTTTGCATCTATGATAAGTTGTTTTAATTAACCATGCTTTTAAATGTTCTTCTGTTTTAAAATCTCCCTTATACTTAAATAACTTAATATATACTTCTTGAACAATATCTTCTGCATCAGTTAAGGATTTAGTATTTTGGAAAGCTATTCTGATAAGAATGTCTGAATAACTATTAACTACATTTTGAATCGTCTTGCCGGCAAATAATAGTTCCACTGTAATTCCTCCTTCACTATTAATACGAATGAGAAGATAAAAATCGCGCATCAATTCCATATTTTTGACGAATATTCTTTTCAATTAGTTTCACATATGAAAAAAAGTTCTCAATATCAACATTGAGAACTTTTTTGCTTATTACTAGATCAAACCTTGGTGATTGTATAATTATAATACTTACTACAAAACCGCCGTTACTTATGATACGGTTCAGCGTAATAGAATTATCGGCGGTTTTTACTTCTTATAAACAAATAAGAGGTCAAAGAAAAATCTTTACCTCTATAATAAATCGATTAATATTATGATTTAAAGCTTATTTTATATCCTCAGATTTTAAATCAGTATTCAATATATACTGATATTTAATATTCTTATCTAAATCTGTCAGTTCTTTTGACTTATCAATGAGTTGTTTGCTAAATATGGGGTTTTGAAAAACAGCTCTAATATGATTTAGTATAGTACTTTCCTTATTAGGTCTAGATTTATTAGTTTTTACATCATCAAAGTTTATTTTTGACTCTTTAATCATTTGATATACCTTTCCTTGGGTTAGCACAGTACCACTTTTTAGCTCATTCAATCGAAGTACATCAAGTATCCTTTGTGATATAGGTTTATTTACCATTTATCAATCACTCCTCTTTTATAAATTAAGCTAAAGCATCAGCTATGCTTTTATAATTATCTAAACTATACGATACATCAATAGCTTTAGTTCCCCTAATTTCAAAAATAGATTTATTATTAATCTGAAAACTAAAATGATATTTTCCCTTGCTGTCAACCTCTCTATTTGCTTCATCTATTAGCCGTATTATTTCGTTATAAGAAAATATAAGCGTATATATTTTTTCCTCTCTTACAATTGCAAAAATATATCCACTAAAATATGGTTTTAAGTCCTTTTGTAATACTCCAGACCAAGATATTACTCTTTCATCTGTAATATCCCCATATGTTCGAGAATAGTAGAATTTATAGTAAATATTCTTATTATTTCTTGATAAAACTATTCCAGACCCCTCTTCACGATTACCTACTCTAATACTTAATTCAGGACATTTTAAATTTGACTTTATCTCATCAATAACTCGCTTTCTTATTTCACTTCTTGAAATTGACTTCTCCTCTATTTTTTCTTTTGTTTCTTCTAACTTGATTTGTGTCTTTTCATCATTTTCCAATATTTTTTTCTTTAATTTTAATATCTCTTCATCTGCTTCACTTAATCTTTCTTCACATAATTGAATTCTTCCCATTAACTCCAAAATAATTTTTTCCATATTCATTTTTTATCACCTTCCTTGGCGTTGAAATGTTTACCATATTTTTGTTAGTTCTATTTTATCATATGGTAAATTAATTTGTCAATGGTAATTTCTTGGTAATAGTGTTTTTGTTTTTTACCATTGTGGTATAATTTTTGTTAATGGTTTTGCTGTTATGATTTTATTATGCAATAAATTATTTATCTATGAACAAACTTTGCTGTATTATTATATAGCAATCCTAAAATTAACATAAAAAGAAGAGTTCCCATCATCAGATGAGAACTCTTCTAATAAATTACTATTAAAATGTATCTTCATGGTGCTTACATCTTTCCTGTCCCTAATAGTTATCTTATCTATCATCATTTGAAGCAATATCTTTTTATCCTCTTTATTGGAGCTTTCCAATATATCATTAAACTCCATCATTGCATTTTTTACTACCTCAAAGGGGACTTTATCAACATTCTGTATGCTCAGCTCTTTATCAATTTCCTCCTTCCTAGCAGAACATACCTTTATTTCCTCCTGTATATTCTTTAGCCTTTCAGCAAGCTTTCCTTTATCAATGATTCCATCTTCATATAGCTCAAATACCTTGTTATGTTTATCATTTAGAATATCAAGCTTATCCATAATCACCTTGGCTTCATGCTGTAATGGCTTTATATTTTTATCTTTAGATTCGTTTATTCTTTTTACTATATCTCTTAGAACTTTATCATTTCCAAGAACTTCTTTGATTCTTTCAAATACATATTTTTCTGCATCATCTGCCCTTACACTATTGGATTTACAAACTGTTGCTCCCTTGCTCCTAAATTCGCCACAGTAATAATATCTAATTATATACTTTTTACCGCTCTTACGCTTGTTTACAGTTCTTGCTGCCACCATTGAAGCCCCACATACTGGACATTTGAGCAGTCCTGTAAGGGGATACTCACCATCATAGGTTCTCTTTGGCTTGAAGCTTTTCATTTGTATAAGCTCCTGTACCTTGTCCCACAATTCCTTATCTATTATAGGTTCATGCTGACCGTCTGCCAATATATAATCTTCATTTTTTCCCTTACGCCTCTTCCCCGACCAGTCTATATACTTGTTAAATCTTATCTTTCCTATATAAGTAGGATTCCGAATTATTACACTTATTGCTGCTGTACTGAAACTATTACCTTTAATAGTCTTATAGCCACATTTATTAAGATGATTGGCTATTGATTTTAAACCCTTACCCTGTGAGTATAAAGTAAATATCTTCCTTACTATCTCAGCTTCCTCTGGAATAATTACAAGCCCAGTCTCATTAGATTTACCTTCTTCTAACTTTACTGACTTGTATCCTAAGAGTCTTCCGCCGTTCCATTTACCTTCTTTAGCCCTTTGTTTCATACCTAGCTTTACATTTTCTACTATAGTTTCTCTTTCAAATTCACTGATAACTCCTAGAATATTCATTTGAAGTTTTCCTGCTGGAGTCGATGTATCGAAGGATTCGGTTATTGACGTAAAATTCACTTCATGTTTATTTAGAATATCTACTATTTTAAGGAGGTCTAAATTATTTCTTGCAAGTCTACTAAGCTTCCAAACTGCTACTTCATCAAATTTACCTTCCTTGGCATCTTCAAGCATTTTAAGCAGGGCTGGTCTATTTTTCATGGACTTACCGCTGATACCCTTATCAATATAGGTCTGAGCAATTACCTTACCCCTAGCTTCACAAACAGCTCTTACAGAGGATATTTGTGCTTCTATTGAGAAGCCATCCATTGCTTGTTCTGCCGTTGATACACGACTGTAAATGGCAACTCTAATTGGATTCATTTACACCACTCTCCTTAGTCTATATTATTTTTTGTCATTAATATGCTTTTTGATAATGTTAGATAATATATCAATGATTACATCGTAGTCTTTAGACATGATTATCATTCCTCCTAGGAACATAGTAATAATATATGTTTTTATTTACAGTTATTTCTATAAATTGGTTAGGTATCTCTTGTACTTGTTTCTTTTTCGTTCAAACCACACTTGACAAAGTAGCGTGCCAGTGTCGAGAAAGTGGCACTTGGATTGTCTTGCTCCACTGTGTGCTTCCGTTGTTTTTGCTCGGTTTTGTGCTTTGGAGTGGCAGAGGGGGGGGAGTTTTTGAGAAACTTTCCCCCACACAGCCTACCCCTTCTTTTTTTCCACACCGACCGCCGTGAGAGAGTTTTCCGCTGCCAACGCCACTTTTGCCACTGTGCACAACCACAAAAGTATTGAATTCAATGTTTTCTCCTATACTACTCTTAAATATTTCTCATGTTCCCAAATAACATCTATAAATGGTTTGGTTCTACCTTTAAACTGAATATTTTCACTAGGTACCCAATAAGTGGCTTCATAATAAAGCTCTTTACCTTCTTTTAAATCTATGTTATGGATTGGTTCTCCCCAATTTTCACAAATAGATTCAATACTGAAATATAATTGAGGATTTTTCTTTGATATGTTAACAAACCTACCATAATCTAACTTCCATCTATCCTCGTATTGCTCTTCTATATATAAAAATTCTTTAGTATAGTTTTTCTTGGTAAGTCTATTATAAAATTCTAAATCAATATAATTACACCTTTCATAATTTATCTTAGATTTTTGTATAAACTCAATCATATCCTCTTTAGTTCCACATATCTTTAAATTAGTTGTTATAATATTTGCCATCAATTCCACCCTTTCTATTATTGTTGATTTTGAAAAATACTACCCTTGATAAGACATAGGTATATAATGTAACCGTTCCCGACGCTCCGTTCCAAAAAGTTGGGTGGGGATGCTGTTGGGATAATGCAAGCTGTTCAAAATGCTGGTTTCCACAAAACCATCCCCGCTTCTCCATCACAAACATATTTTATTTTTTCTTCTTTCAGTGACCTTGACATTTTCATCCAATCTCTAAGACTCTCTCGCTCAACTCGGCTGGGTGTGTGGGGAGAAATGGCTATGTGCCTGTTTTTCCAACACGTTGGACTTTCCCCACTCGTTTCCAATCTCCTTCCATCTTTCCCCTGTGTCTCAGCTTAGGCACCCTCTTTGTCAAACAACTCTTTGATTTTTTGCTTTCTAGTTACGATTTTTTTCTTGATTTTGTACTGCTCTGCTTTCTCAGCTTCTTCATTCTCTTCCTTAGAAAAGAAATCATTAATTATTCTTACAACATATACTCTCTTAGAACTTCCCATTATGCTTCTTTTTCTCGTAAACCTATTATTATCACAGTCTAAATATCCTTTTTCTCTCCACTTACTAAGAACTACATTTGTATCTTCAAATCCACCTTCATCCATTATTTTCTTAAACACACTAGGTAATATTAGCACCTCGTCATCCTCATTCTTTTTATAGATATACTTTCCCCAGATTTCCTTTGGCATTGATTTATTCTTACTTATTTGGCTACCACTTACAAACTTCTCATTGTGGATTGTATAGAGTTCAAGAAAATATTCATATGCCCTTAGACCAATATCCTTAGACCTCATATTGCATCTTTGACTATTTATCAGAAACTCTAGTATCTTCTCAATGTTTAGCTCTATCCCTAGATTTTCCTTTGCTATTTCTGCCGATGTCATTATTAGTGCCATTGGCTTTGATAATCTCTTTGAGAACTTATCTTCCTTATCCATCTTGTCAAAGCACTTATCTACCCAACTTCTAAAAAACTCAATTACTTTATCTTTTCCTATTTCTATTAATGCTTTTCCAAACTGCAAATCTTTTTCTGTTCACCCAAAAGACGAAGAATGGAACTTTCTTTTCCTGTGCCTTCCGTGACGGTGGATGGGTGTGGAATTTTTGCTTTCTGTTGCTCTGTGTCAGCTTTTTTCTTCCCCCAAGGTTTTACTTTCTTTCCTCCCGAAGTGTCGGAGTAGGACTGTGAGCATCAATATGATAAATTCAATCTTTTTTTCAGTCGACTAATTAACAATTTAATAATATCTATTCGAGTGAAAAAAGGAGGAAAAAAGTGATGAATAGTAATAAATCTAGCTCTGCTTCAAGGCTGGAAGAAAAGCAAGATAATTTATTTGTCCAAAGAAGGTTAGCTGGTGCTGTAGCAAGGGAAAAAGAGAGATTGGAAAAGGAAGGTCATGAAGTTCCACATGCCAGTATTTATGTAGGAGTAGACACAAGAGAAAAGTTTGACCCAGAAAAGAAGTTTACTAAGTCATTCCATAGTAAGCTAAATGATATTAGAAATGAGTTTGGGTTAAGCACTGCAGAGATGGGTGTTATATTTACCCTGTCCTTTCATATAGGCTATGAGGATAATCTACTATATCACGAAAATGGAACTCCCCTAAAGAAAAGAGACCTCTATAAAATATTAGACCTAGCCCATAATGCAGTTGATAAGTACATAAATTCACTGGTAGACAAGGGTATACTTGCCAAGGTAAAGGTTAAACGGTCGGTAAACTATTATCTTAATCCTTACATATTTTATCGTGGTAATAGAATTGACAATACCCTTCTTAATATGTTCAATAAGGCTAAGTAACTCATTGGAAATACTGAGCTTTAGAATATAGCCCAGTTTTTGGGTCTTATTTCTATAGAATATACCCCAAAAAGTGGGCTATATTATTTTCCCGTTTCCCTATGACCCTTCAGGGAAATTTTCATTTTGGTTACTAAGTTTCTATTTATAATCTTAGGACTCTATTTTCAGATTGGAGGTATTTTTTATGGCAATTAGAAGAAGAACTGTAAAGGAATCATCGGTACCAAAGGAAGTAAGGATTACAATGGTTAAGAAGGATTTAAAATCATGTAATGAAAAGATTAAAGAGCTTACTTCTATTGATACTGATAATCTCACTGATATGGAAAAGCTTAAGCTCGAACGTGCTATCAAGGTAGAGGAGCTTAGGAGGGATAAGTTAAAATCTAAGCTCTCTAGTCTTGGCTATGAAGAAAAAAGGGGACGACCTAGAAAGATTGATTCTGAGAAGTATGATAGTAATCGTAGTAAGTTTACTGCTATGCTTCTAACTGAAAATCTTGACTATTTGAAGGAGCTTAAAGCTACAAAAAAAATTAAGAATATATCAGCCTTCCTCGATGAACTTATTGAAAATTATAGATACTGGAAGGGTACATCCTAATTTCTATTTGAGTGAAAATATGACTTAGAGCTAGTATAGCCCTAAGTCTTTTATCTTTTAGTATTCATAACATAGCATCATTGTAGAGTATTCTTTTCCGTTTTCATCTATACTGCTTATTACAAATATCTTTGCAGATACAGGTTTTCTTACTATGAATGTACCTGTATTAGAGTAAGGCTCTACCTCCTGTTTATGGGTGATTCTCTGAAACTCTAGTCCATCTATTTCAGTAGGCTTTAACTCAAACACCTGTAAATAATCAATTTCAAAGTCTTCCTTTTTTCTAAGGTCTTCTATCATGCCCCATATTATAATCTGTATATCCAATGGAATTTCTTCCTTAATTCCTCTAGTCATATATTTTCTACCTTCAAACATAGGTTTTCCTCCCTTTATATATACTGATTTTCCCGCATACTAAGGTAGTTATTATCTTCAGAATATACTACTAAGTGGTCAACTAGGTCTATTCCTATTATTTCTCCTGCCTTTTTAATTCTTTTTGTAATTTCTATATCTTCCTTACTGGGATTCACATTGCCACTTGGATGGTTGTGGTAAAGAATAAAGGATGCTGAGTTAGCAAGTATTGCTGCTTTAAATATTTCCCTTGGATGAATTACTGCACTGTTAAGACTTCCTATGGATATCTTAGATATTGCCAATGGTTCATTCTTTGTATTTAGATATGCTGCTATCATTATTTCCCTGTCTGCTCCTTTGAACATATCCTTTACTAAATCAAAGGCTTGTCTTGGAGTACTTACTATCCTTCTTTCTCCATCGGATTCATAGAGAAAGCTGCTTTCCTTTACCAGTTCCATCTTCTCTAGCCTTACAGTTACTACATCCACTCTTTTACGCTGATTTTTACTCATAGATTTTCCTCCCGATATTAATAAAATATCCCCTAACCTCCTTAGATTTCAGAAGGTTAGGGGACTTTGTGGCTTGGTATTCATTTTTGTATATTAAGTACGTAACAGTAAAAAAATGTGATTTTAAAAGTTTTTTTAATATAATATATGATTTAGGACTCCTTTTGATTTTTCGTACCTGCTTATCACTTGTTTATCACTCCTTTACCTCTACTATATCTATTAATTTAACTCAATTTAGTACGGTTAGTGACAATAATCCAATTATACATTATTTATCTGCTATTTCAGTTTCCATCTGCCTACCTCCTATTTCAATTCCAGTAGATATTTTAAAGTAAAATAAAGGATTCAAGTCTTTTATTACTTGAATCCTATCCTGCCTATTGTGCTAATATATTATTTATCTGTCTTTTTATATCCTTCTTCACAGAAAAGTCCATGATAGCCATTATTAAAACTACTACTGTAGGTATGACAATAATTAAACCTAAAATGGCAGCTATAATTAGTGCTGGATGTGCATACTCTCCCATTTTAAAGGTTACTTTTCCATTTTTTTCTTTAAGTATACATTCATATCTGAACCACTTGGTCTTGAATACCACGTTACCCCTTTTATTAATTTCTACGTCTTTTATCTTTTCATGCTTTACTTCTTGTTTTATTCTGTTTTTGATTGTATCCAGTGATAATGTATCCATTGATGTAATCCCCCTTCTGCTGTGCCATTATTCCATAGTTAGTTTTGTATATAAATTAGTCAAACATCATGTCAATTACTTCA
This sequence comes from Paramaledivibacter caminithermalis DSM 15212, assembly GCF_900142245.1. Taxonomy (GTDB): domain Bacteria; phylum Bacillota; class Clostridia; order Peptostreptococcales; family Caminicellaceae; genus Paramaledivibacter; species Paramaledivibacter caminithermalis. The sequence continues at coordinate 9,525 of NZ_FRAG01000016.1, forward strand.
TCTGACCTTAGACTTGTTCTTTCAAATTCTGATAGCTTCATTGCTGGTACTGTATGTGTATTTCCATAGGTATCTTGATATGTGAACTTTTCCATAACCTTACCGTATGCCCTGATAATATCGTCTTGAAGTATGTCTACACTATTATCAGAGAATACTGCAACTATCCTTGTTTCTACATTTTCTAGTATGTTAGGGTCATCACTATAGGTGTTATACATATCTACAAAGTCATTGCTTGATGAACTAATATCAATTAGGAATAGACTTTTTCCATTCTCTTCTTCTATGGCTTGAATCACTTCTCCACTAAAATAGCAAGGTTTATCTATAAATTTAGTAGAATTTTTCATAAGCTCTTCATATGATGGACCCCCTAGTGCTTGTTGTTGGAACTCTGTATAACCACTATTATCTTCTTCATTGTTGTTAGCTGGATTTCCTGTTTTATCAATGTTTATTGTTTGACCATCAGCCTTAGTAACTACTCCCTCTGACATTTTATCCTTCACATATTCTCCTACAAATACATCACCATTAGACCATGTATATTTACCTTGTCCATGCATCTTTCCATCTAGCCAGTTTCCTTCATAACTGTCTCCATTTTCCCATGTGAATTTACCTTGACCTTGTATTTCTCCATTTACCCAGTTACCCTCATACATTTTTCCTGTTTTCCATACATATTTACCATAGCCATTAAAGTTCCCATCTTTTACTTCCCCTTCATAATATCCATTGTCATATTCAAACCTTTGGATATTCTTCTTTACTTCCATTGTTATAACTACGGTTTTAGTTTCTCCATTCCAGTCTACCTTTGCTCCTAGGGATTCCCCTATAAATCTTACTGGTACATAGGTTCTTGATTCAATAATCTGAGCTGGTGCATCTAGCTCTACACTATTTACTGTGTTTTCATCGGTTTGTATTGTAGCTGTCTTTGAATTTAGTGGAATACTTATAACTGTATTTTCCTTAAATGCAAATACTGTTTTAGTTGTATCATCCCATCTAACTATTACATCCAGTGCTTCAAATATCTTTCTTACTGGTACTAATGTTCTTTCATTCCTTATTACTGGTGGATTGTCAAAGTTTATTATTTCTCCATTTACTGATACCTTTATAGGTTCTTCTGCTAATGCAAGGCTTGTGGCTGATATGATAAATATGAGTAAACAAATTAGTATTTTAGATATTTTTTTCATGATAAATTCCTCCCTATTCTTTTTCTATTTTTTCTTATGGTTCTATTTGTTGGCTTTGTTTTGCCTTAAATGGTAGAGTTATAATCTTTTTTGTCAACCTAAAGGGAAGTTTGATTATACTCCATAGCAGGTTTATTAGAGGTTTCATGAGGACTTTTAATAGTCCTGTGAATATTCCCAGTACAAGTCCAATAACCATTGCAACAATTATTACAGACATTTTGGCACCTCCCTTCATCCTTTTTCCTTATCTTCATCTAAAAATATGCTGCAATCCACCCCTAAAGCCTTTGATATTTTCATAAGGGTTTTTATTGATGGAGTTGTTCTTCCCACTTCTATGTCAGAGAGATATGTGTTTGATATGTCAGCCATCTTGGCAAGCTCCTGCTGCTGTAAATTTCTTTTTTTACGTTCCTCCCTTATCTTCTTTCCAATTTCCATAGAATTCCACCTCCATTCATCATTATTTTACGTAAATTCCGTAGTGTATACAAACCCCATTATTTATGATTTAGTACCGTTAAAGCCCGTTTAGACCAAATATTACCACCATATATAGGATAACACAATTTTCCGTATAAATCGAAATATTTTTCCAATTTTTTTATGTTATACTTTAATTAATCCGTTATTTACGGAATATGAGGAGGAATTCCTATGGTCGGAAAACGTATTAAAGAGTTAAGGAAGGAACGGGGTTTGTCATTAAAGGATTTATCTAAAAGAATTGACATATCCATATCCTTTTTAAGTGATATAGAGAATGAAAGAAGTAATCCATCTTTAGATAGGCTTAAGGATATTGCCAAGGGTCTTGATACTACTGTAAGCTATTTGCTTGGTGAATCTGATAATATAGTATTTGATGATAATATTTATAAGGTTCTTAGTAATCCTTATATGCAAGAGATTATTAATGAGCTTAAGGATTTTGATTCTTGGTCTGAGGAAGACAGACAGGAAGTCCTTGCCTATCTTAGAGCCAAGAATCTAGTTAGAAAATCCAAGGATTCTAAATAATTATTCGAGTGAAAATTTTGGGCTAACGGGCTTTTGGTATGGAACATAGAAAAATCTCCTATCTTAATCCATTTATAGATAGGAGATTCTTAGTTTTTCTTCCCTTTATCTTTCCTACTATCCTTTTTGCTAAGCCTTTACCATTTTTTTGAACTATAATGTAGTCCTTACCAATGGCTTTTATTTCAATAACATTCTTCTTCACACTTATTCCTCCCCACAGATTTCATCTAGTATAACCTTTGGTGCTATTTCAACGTTGCAAAATATGGAAATGCCGAAGTCATTATTCATTAATACTAGGGTGTTAGTCCACACTTCACCCTTGCTACATGTAATCTTGTCAACATATTCTGGTATTAGGTCATCTATATCAATATATATTTCCTTTAGCTTTTTAAAGTCTTCCTTGGATTCAATTACAACAACATATCCTCCATCATCATTAGGTGCCCTATTATCTCCATATTCTCGGTCTAGAATATTTGTTATTGATTTTATTACTTTAATTACTTCTAGTGGCAAATCCTTTAGATTCTCTACTTCTCTTCCATATATAACCTTTATCATGCTAATTTCCTCCTTCTGATTTTAATATGTCCTCTAGATTTACTTTTTTCAGTTTCCAGCTCCGTCTGACCTGTGGTGACAGCGGATGAAAGCCAGAACGTCCTCTTTGGTCTTCTATGACCACAATCTTCTCCTTGTGCTTCTCAAGAAGTTTCAAGACGGTTTGCTGTCTTTCTGCGGCTTTCTTGCTGGTGCTGCAACCGCTGCCCCATGCCAAAACAATGGTGTCGACACGTGCTGCTGCATTTGTGATGTAGGTATCGTTGGTTTTGATGGCTTCTTCATCTTCCTCCATCTCTGCGAAGGTCTTTGCATTAATTTTTGAGTAAAGGTTTAATATTTCAACAGAGCCGTAGTCTAGTTTTACTAGGTTATTGATTACAAACATTGTTGTATGGTCTAATAACAGCTTTCCTGCATCACTAGGGTTTTTCATTATTACCATAGCTTTTTTCTTGGTTTTGCTCCATTCTTTCTTTAGTAGGTATCTGTGTTTTCCATCTTCTGAAAAATGGACTTCTTTTTTTATGGTGCTTTTTTGGATTGTTGACATAGATGATTACCTCCTTTTGGGTAAAAATATACCTCCAACAGACTTATATCCGTGGAGGTTCTATTATCAATATTATTATATATACTTATACTTTTTGTTCCTTCATTTTTATCTGTTCAATTAAATAACACTTTCGCTTGTTAATACTAGATAAATCTCTATTTCTTACACTAAAATATCCAGAATAAGCCTAATTAATTATATTACAAAATGGATGACTAGATATAATTCTTTTACTTATTTTTACATTTGAAATTATATCTTCTTGAGAAATAATTTTTGATATACTATTTACATTCATACCCGTAATATATGAAATCTGTTCAATGCTATATTTATTATAAAACATTTGTTTGATTAAGTGCTTTCTTATTGTTCTAGGTGAAAACTTTGTCCATTTCTTATCCAGTAAATCAATATTTTTGATTTTATTAAAGATATCATTCATATTACTTTCAGTAATTCTTCTATATCTTTTATCATAGTATGAATAAAACAAATATGACCCTTTTATCCCATTCTTCTTATTAATATTAAATAATTCCTTTACATAATTACATAATATTTCTGGTAAAGGTATTCTTTTTTCTTCAATAATTATAACTTTTCTCTTTAAATCAAAATTGTCTTTATTTAAGTTTATTAATGTGAAACGTTCTAACCCCATATATACACACAATAGAAATATTAGTTTATCTCTCAAAGAATTTTCTGAATTGAGTTCTAGATAATCTAAAATAGTTTTTATATTGTCCAAAGATAGTATATCCTCGTCTTCATCCAATTTTTTATCCATAAATAATTCAAGCAATTTACTTCTTGGTTCTTCAAAGTTATGGGGTCCCAATAAATTATTTCTTTTTAATTCTGTAAACATTGTTCTTATATGAGAATATTTATTTGCAAAAGTATTTAATTTATCTGGTTTTCTATTTATTTTTGATTTTTTTTCTTTCTCATATAATAGAAAGTCTTTAAATTCATTTATCCTTATTTGCTCTAATGGTATGAATTCTTTCTTTTTAAAGCTGTAATATCTAAAAAAATTATAAAGCGTTCCCTTATAAACTTTCCAGCTGTTACCTCCATCAGGGTATTTTATTGCTTTAAACTGAGATATTAATTTGAAGTAGTTTGTAACTTCTGTATCAAAAATAGCTTCCTTAGTCAAAAATACTAGGTATTCTAATTGTTCAGATTTAAAAATATCAATATCAAACACTGTTTTATTCTCTTTTTTTGATGTATATGTGCTATTAGGAAAGGTATTTATTTTATAATTTATCAACACTATTCTTCTTCCATTTGTCAAAATTCCCCATTCGCATTCGTCCTTATTAAGATAATCATGTAATTGTTCAATATCGCCTACATCTAAGTGTTTATTTCCATTCTTTAATTCAATATATATTTTATCATCTCCAACTCTAATGGAAATATCAACTCTTTTATTACTTTTACCAGAAAACGAAGACTCATAATCAAAATCCATACTATCATAACCTAAAGATTCTAATATTTTAACAGTAACATGATTTTTTATATTTTCTTGGCTAGTTCTATTAGTTCTAATTAATAGTTTATAATTTTTTCTAGCCTCTTCTAACAAGTCATAATCTACATCAAACAAGCTTATCACCTCATTTATTTCATTTTTTCAGTATATAGTATGTGTGTTTTTTATTCATTTAATTCATCTAGATTTAAAATATATTATTTTATCAATAGTCATACTTTCATTAAAATATTATTTTAGTCGTGATTGACTATGGTACTTTCCAGAGTTGCTAGCACAAGAAATTAACTCTTTTCAGACAAAAAATACAACCTTCAACAGACTTATATCCGTCAAAGGTTGTATTATATATATGCTTGTTTTTACTCACTACATTTTCATTTATCGTAACCCAGTCTTTTAGTGTCCTTTACAATTTAATTAACTTGATAAATAGTAACTATTAATCTATGCAAATCTGAATCATATACCCAATAAGATTCAGATTCATTAAAAGAACCATCAAGTATAATGCCTAAATCTCTATAAATATCTGTAATACCTCCAAAGTATTTTCTATTTCGATTGATACGCAATTGCCTTGCCTCACCATTTATTATTACTTCAAACGTATTTGCATTTTCATCAATCATTTCATATATTGTTGATGGAATAGATAATATCCTTGCCCTTGCATCATTAACAGTTATTCTCTTGAATACAGCATCTTCAATGTTATTAGTATTACTTTCTATATTTCCACTTTCATTAATTAACTGCTGTATCATTGAGTTATTAAATACTGGTTTATAAGTAAAACCGATGCCATTATCTATACACATTTGTATTAGCTTTTTACCGCTAATAAAGATTATAGGTCTACTTTCATCTTCATTTGCCATTTCTAATGTTCGTCTTGAGAATCTACCTGTAGTAATAAGTATTCCTTTATAACCACTTGGCAATGTTCCTCTTAGTTCTCTAGCAAATCTTGGTGGAAGTGTTGATGTTGGAGAATATCTTTTAGCTTGAATGTAATAATTAATTGTATCTAAACCATTATCCTCATCAAAACCTTTTCTTTTGGCTTTAAGGTCAATACCATTATCACCACTTCGTTGAGTAATTTCAATTTCATCTAGACCAAGTTCTTCAAAAAAGTGCTTCAAAAATCGTTCAAAAACATATCCATTTTCAAATGAACTATAAAAATCATTAAGAATTCTATCATAATCGTTATTATTTAACTCACTAATTATCATTTAACAACACTCCTAGCAGACAGTTTACGGATAGTTATAGTTATAGTCATAGACGCAAACTTTTCTTCTAAATATAACATTAATCTAAAAAGCAATTCTATTATCTCCTAGGCTAAAATCCATTTTTCCCATAGGCTTTTAATCACTAAAATAATACATGTCTATTTTACAGGAATTGGTTTTCTAAATATAAATAAATATTCATGTGCAATCAATAGAAAGTTATATTCTACGCTCTTACCATACCAAAAATTATTGGTTTTACAATTATGCTGTTCTTTAATTACAATCTCCTTCAAAACGAAGCCTGAATTAATAAATTCTTGCATTACTCTAAATCCCAAAGGTATGATATGTTTTTTTCTTCTTATATCTCCCATTAATATTGCACAGTATTTATTATTCTTTAATACTCTAAAACTTTCTTTTGCGACTTTTCCAATTTCTTTAATAAAAGGCTCAACATCAAGCCGTGACAAGTCCCCTGTTAAATTTTCACTGTATTTTATTATGTTGGAATATGGTGGATGTGTGCATACTAAATCAATACTACAACTTTCAATAAAACTAAGATTTCTTGCATCTGAATTATATATCATTGGTTGGTATTTACTCTTTTTCCCAAAGTCAAGATTAGTTTTTGCAATTTCTATCGAACTGCTATTTATATCAACACCTATGCCATGCCTCCCCAATAACTTTGTTTCAATCAATGTAGTGCCACTACCTAAAAATTGGTCTAGAACTACATCATTTTTTTCGGTATACCTTAGAATGAGGTTTCTAGGAATATAGGGGGACCAATTACCTCTGTACTTTCCATTATGTGTTGCCCATTTTCCCCTATCAGGAAATCCCCATATCGTAGTAGTTTCTAGATTAAAATCATCTGGACTCCAATCTTTTACTATCTTTGAATTCTTGCAGGTATATAAACCTTTTGACTCTCTTAGTTCCAATATCTTCTTGGTATCTTCTTCTAAGTATTCTTTAAGGTGCATATTCATATAATTCTTTAATTGATGACTATGATATGCATGTGCTATTTCAAGATGTTCAATATATTCATCAGTATAAAAACTTTTCCCACAGAAAACACAATTAATTTTTCTATCCATACCACTTACTACCCCACATTTTTCTATTATCATACAAAATGTTAACTTTATTTCTCTTATGAGCTCAAAAACTATAACTTAAGATTTTATCTTGATAAGTCCATTATCCAGTTAATCCAACCTGATATTGTGGATGCTCTTCTAAAATATGTAGAATCCGCCCCAATATTATATAAGTTTGAATTTTTCATTATTTCTACAATATTTTCTTTTAATGGCATTTCTAATAAATCCAAATAACGTTGAAAAGTAAGATAGAAGGGCTTATGCTCCAAAATCCATTCAACAAACTTCAAATTTCTTGTCTTAATATTCACAGAAAATAAAGCCTTACCTTTGTCTGTTAAATAATATTTTACAGAACCATTTTCTCTTTTTTTATCTATTAAGCCTAAATATCTACCTGCATCAGTATAGTAATTAGTTTGTCTTGAGTCAAAGTCGTACCTATATGTTATATCATCTCGAGATAATGTATCATTCTCATATAAAATTTCGCATAAACTAATGACTCTCTTAAAACTATCAGCTTGTGGAAATGGTATACCATCAGGTTCTGAAACTCTCTTTACTCCTCTAAATACCTGTAACACATCATCTAAAGTAATTTCATCTGGTTCAATAGAATAGTTTTTTTGTTTAATCAGTGAAAGCGAATTGTAATTCTCAAGCTCTTCAAAAGCATATTCATAAAGACTAAAAATACCATTTGAATATGTAAGAAATATAGGCTTAACAGGTTTGTTTAATTTGTTATTCCATAATCTATATGGATAATATAATTGCCTTATTAAAAAATCTTCTGATATTGAATTTTTAGCTTCAATGATTGTAAGAGAATCTAAACCCTCATACCCCCCATCAATTTCTATCTGAGAGTTCACAACTGATATGGGTATCAATTGTCCGTTAATAGTATTCTTTATTTGAAAGTTGAAAGCATTGGAACTCATTCTCCCGCTAACAGTTGGAAGCAATTCTTCATCTCCAGTAAAATCAGCAAAAATACCAGATACATATGCAGTGTTGATTGCAGTTGCTTCACTTGTAATATTTTCATAATCTATACTCTGTATGTAATCAGGAAATCTTACCCTTTCAATTAGGTGGTTTGACTTTTCAAATTTATGATATGCTTCAAATTGCGCGATAATATAATTCCCTCGAGAAATTGGTAATATCGACAGCTTATTATTCTCAAATAACTGTGGAAGGTTACTTTTATGGTCAAATTTTGTCATTAATCTAGCTTCCCTATATTCGTTTATCTGCTCCGACGCTATTTCAAAGAATCCATTATTAGTAACATTTTCAATAATATTATACTTGTCGAATAATTTTTCCCAAGCTTTGTCATTCTTGGTTTTTGGTTTATTACTCATAATTTCTCACCAACACCTCATCCACTTCTCCTCTTTTTTTCCCATTAGAGTTAATAGCACGTTTTGCTTTAATAATTTCAATATTATAGTCTTTATATAAATCCATTATAAAATCTGTCGCAGAGTTTGATAATAGAAATTTAATACCTCTATTATTTAATTTATCACATAATTTTTTCAATCTTACTTGCTCACTTCTACCAAATCCACCTTTTGCATATCCAGTGAAATTTGAACTATCTGAAACAGGGTCATAAGGTGGGTCAAAATAAACAAAAGAACCTTTTCTAATACCTTTAATACTTTTCTCGAAGTCTCCGCATTTAAATGTTATATTTGCATCATTAAAATATTTGCTGACTGCTTTTAGCGTAATTTCATTTATAATATTGGGATTCTTATATCTTCCAAACGGTGAATTGAACTGTCCAGCTTGATTAACTCTAAATAAACCATTGTAACAAGTTTTATTTAGATAGTGTATTCTTGAGGCTCTTTCAATTTTTGTCATATTATTATATACATCAGAATCTCTATCCATCTCTCTAACCTTGTAAAAGTAATCTTGCTCATTCTTGTGTTTCTTCAAATCATTAATTAATAAATCTACATCATCTCTAATTACTTCATACAAGTTAATTAGTTCCGAGTTTATATCATTTATAATCGCTTTCTCCGGTTGAATATCAAAGAGAACTGCTCCACCACCTACGAAAGGTTCACAATATGTTGTAATCTTTTTAGGAACATATTTTCTAATCTCAGGAAGTAGTTGTCTCTTTCCACCTACCCATTTGAGTACTGGTGCTACAAGCTTATTATATTTCATACTGTTCTTCCTTTCACAACTAAGTTTCTATAATATATTATAACCTATTTGTCAATATTAGAATATACGTTCGATGAATTTTTTTAATACTTTTCTAAGAGTAAAGAAACTTTGGCTCCATAAAAGATTATTTTCATATTATTATATTTGATTGCACATTATTCCATGGATAGTATTTAACTTATCTGACCTGCAAGGCGCACAATAGCTTTGTATTCCATCGGTATTATTGTGCGTTATACGTTCATCAGTAAATCCAAAAACATGTTCTTCATAATACACATGCTCTTTACCGTTTAAAGTAGAACATTTTGGACAAGACTTTATCTTAATCCCATTGTGAGTCAATCTTTGAGATTCATGTAGCGGTTTATTGCATACTCTACATAATTTAATACTCATTGCTAGTCCTCCTTTTTTCTTATAGAACAAGTAATTCTTTACTCTTATCTCTTGGTTTATACCAAATGTAACCAATTTTATTATACCATTATTTTGTAATAATCTTCAATATATGACTTTGTTTGTCCTATGATTGGATATAATTCTATGGAAAAACATGTAAAGAATCAAGTATTGAGAAGCCAGCATAAACAAATGAGGTGATATAAATGAACAACTCTTTAAAAGGGGTATGGAAGCATATGTTAAAGTTAGGCTTAGGTGCGTTAGCTCATTCTACAAGGCACTCTGCATATTAAATATAGATAATTCAACATGGTATGAATTATCGGTACTTCAAGCAGCTTATGCTGCTGAAATATTGATAAAAGCTCGTATTGCAGAAGAACATCCATTGCTAATATTTGAAAGCTTTCCTCATTCTAAAAGTATAAATGGAGACCAAGTTGAAATTGAAGACCTATTTAAGAATGGTAGGACTATTCAATGGTCCGACTTACCTGAAAGGTTGTTTTTAACTACAGGTATAAAGCTGCCAAACAAGAAAATGTTTGATAATTTCGGTAGATTACGTAATGGCATTCAACACTTTCTTCTCCACCTAGTAATATCAATGTTTCAGAAGAAACACTTAAGTTTATCTATGAGGTAATTGACCCTTTCATTTATGAATGCTGGGGATTATATGCGATAGATTATGACGAAGATTACGATTCTTATGAGAATTTACCAGCAACTTTAATTATGTATGAGATTTTATTTAATGTATCTCCAGACGTTGCTGAGCATTATAGGAGCTGGGATATTAATTGGTCTAAAATTAGCCAAGAATACAAAGATGAAATTCAAAGCCGTATTCAAAATGCACTTAAAGTATAAAACTGTTGATAAAGTCATCGTGCCATTTTTAGAAGCTTACATATTGGAACATCTCAGTTCATCAACTAAAAAAGACCTTAAAATATTCGTATCTACTTGTGATACATCTCATCACTAGCAATCCTTATATACACAAAAAATATAAAACCACATTGAATTTTTTCAATGCGGTTTTTATGGACTCTATTAATGGAAATGAGAAAATTTGAACCATATCCTACAAAAAAACCGCCGTTACTTATGGTACGGTTCACCCCTATTTATCCTAAACCCCCTATAAACCTGCTCAAGTAAAATCACCTTCATAAGCTGGTGGGGAAAAGTCATTGGAGAAAAGGATAGTTTAAAGTCTGATCTATTTAAGACATTTTGGGATAGTCCCAAGGATCCTCCTATTATGAAAGCTATATTACTTTTCCCTTGTATCCCAAGGTTATTTAACTTCTTTGCAAATTCTTTTGAAGTCATCATTTTTCCCTTTATATCCAAGGCTATTACATAAGTTCCTTCTTTGATATTTCTAAGTATTCCCTCCCCTTCCTTATACTTTATATTTCCAATTTCTGTATCGCTTAGGTTTTCAGGGGCTTTTTCATCTGGGACTTCTATAAATCGAAGCTTACAATATCTACTTAATCTTTTGCTATATTCATTTATTGCATTTTTTAAGTATTTCTCTTTTACTTTACCTACTGATATTATAGTTATGTTCATTTTATTACCATCCCTCATCTTCTATTTTAGCTGTGTCTACCTTGACTATCTTATATATCCTATTGTCCTTTACATAAAATCTATGGGTATTACTTTGAAAAACTGTATACTTGCCTATTTCTTCTATCTTAAAGATTTCATTTATTAGATAATTTAAATCCTTTTTATTGATTTTTATTGCTGCCGTAGTTACTTTTCCATCCTTAACTGCTTTTTTAAATAAATCCATCATTACTTCTTTATAGTCATTTGGTATAAAGCTCTTTTTATATTTATTACATCGCTTACAGCTACAAACTAAATTAAAAATATCATCAGGTCCTCCTTTACTTTTAGGGAAATAATGATCTAAGCTTACTTGTCTAAATAATAATTTTTTACCACAAAAATAGCATATACCATTATGCCTAGTATATATGTATCTCTTATTATTTTTTTTATGTTCCATAGGTTTACCTCTTGATAGATTTATAATTATTATACTCTATATTATATCAGTTAACTTACATATAGTTAAACCAAGGTCTGATATACATAAATATATTTTGTATTCATAAACTATCTATATATATACCATAATTAGTTATCAATAATTACCTTGCTGTGTAATAAATTCAAAATTATTTCTTCTATAATGAATTGAATGAGGATTTCTTAGATGCTATAATTAATATAGAAGGAAATTATTACACAATGTGTCATAAATATGGAGGATATTAAAGATGAAATATAAAAAAACGTTTATAACCCTATCTTTAAGCCTTGGATGCATAGTTTTTACACCATTTGCAGCCTTTGGTGAAGGACAAGCACAAGGTGTTATTTTGGGAGACAATGTAAATATTAGACAAGAACCAAAGATTGACTCAAAAGTATTAACTAATCTTGATATAGGCGAAGAAGTTGATGTTTTATCAAATGACAGCAACTGGTATTTAATAGAAACTGATTCCGACACCAAAGGATGGATTTTAAATGATCTTATCGCTGTAGATGAAGAAAAGGATTTTATTAAAAAAGGTATAGTAAATGCTGATACTCTAAATGTTAGAAAAGAACCTAGTACAGATTCCGATATTATAGGAAATCTACCTCAAAAATCTGAAGTAACAATAGTACATATACAAGATGATTGGTATCAAATAGCTATAAATAAAGAAAAAAAGGGATGGATACATAGGGATTATGTAGATATAAGACCTAATTATTCTAAAGGAATAATTATAGGCGATAACGTAAATCTAAGAAAAGAAAAATCCATTGATTCAGAAATTCTAGATACACTAAATTTAGAAGCCTACGTATATATAAGGAATTTTTCAGATGGATGGTATAATATACTAACTTTTAAAGGTGTAGAGGGCTGGGTTCATAAAGATTATGTAAATGTTATTTTTGGCGGTGATTCAAGAAATACCGTATCAAGGTCCGCTAATAGACTTTCCTTAAAAATTGTTCAAGAAGGAAAAAAATATTTAGGAGTACCATATAAATATGGTGCAGATGGTCCCAATAAATTTGACTGCTCTGGATTTACCTCTTATGTATTTAAAAAATGCGGTATTAAATTGCCAAGAACATCTAGAGAGCAAGCAAAGGTTGGAAAAAAGGTTAGTAAAAGCGATCTACAAGCTGGAGATTTAGTGTTTTTTAATCGAAACGGTAAAGGTACTTATATAACCCATGTAGGTATATATATTGGAAATGGACAATTTATTCATGCTTCATCAGGAAGCAAATATAGTGTAATTATTTCAGATATAACTACTGGCAGCTACAATAAAAGATATGTAACAGCTAGACGAGTATTCTAGCTAAAGATGCCTTTAGAAGTTACGAGTTTTAAGTTTTTATGTGATTTTTTCAGGATCTAAGACTACATAAAAACATGGGTGAGAGTTTAGAACTTACCACTAGAAATAAAAATGCACCTTGTGGCGCATTTTTATTTCTAATTTTTTATATAATAAGCTGATGTTATGTACAAATAAGATGGATTTTTTCTATATTATTAAAGAAATCATTTTCTTCCCCATAGAATGAACATACCTTCCTTAAATATTTTTTTGTATCTTATATAGTCTTCCAACTCTATTTCTGTAAGTCAAATCTATATTTATATCTAGTCCAACCTTTATTTTATTTTCCTCAACAATATTTTTAACTGTTTCATAGGCTAATTCTGGAAAATTATTTTCTTTACTAAGATGGGCTAGTAGCACATGTTTCACCTTTCCCTTTTTTACTACTTCTGTTATGATATTACCTGCTGTCTCATTGGATAAATGTCCATTATCGCCAAGTATTCTCTTTTTAAGAAACCAAGGATATCTACCGAACTTCACCATTTCCACATCATGGTTTGACTCTATTACAAGTAAATCACTATCCTTTATTTCATCAATTATTTCATTGGTAACACAGCCTAAATCAGTAGCAATGCTGATTTTAGAATCGTCATAGACAAATGAATAGCCCACGGGATTGGATGCATCATGGGATATATTATAGGGATTTACTTTGATATCTCCAACAAAAAAGGGATCACAGTCATTAAAAAGCCTAATATCCTTTCCTTCTATAGAACCAATTTTACCCTTCATAGCATCCCATGTTTTTTTATTAACATATAGAGGAATATCAAACTTCCTCATCAAAACTCCTACTCCCTTTATATGGTCGGTGTGTTCATGGGTAATAAGCAATCCGTCGATTGTACCTGCTTTTATATCTATATTGTTTAAAGCTTCAATTATATATTTACCAGTAAGCCCCGCATCTACCAATAGTTTTGTATCCTTACTTCCTACGTATTGACAATTTCCACTACTACCACTTGCTAAAGAACAAAATTCAAAACCCATTTAATATTCAACCTTTCTATATAGAATCAATAAATACACCTAAAATTTTGTAAATTTATTCATAGGCTTCTATATCTATGTGATCATCATTTTCTAAACGTATTCTCCAATATAAAAATCCAGTTTTTTCATTACCTTCATACCATTCTTCATCCAAAAATGTATTCAGTTCAATAATATTTAAAGAATATACTAGGTCAATACCAGTAACTATAACCTCACTATCTTCATTCTCTTTCTTTTCCTTTAACTCATCCATAGCTAATAGTAAAGCCTTTGTGGCTGGTATAACTCTTTTATTCATCCCCTTGGTACCTATTGTCTTTAACCACCTTCTCTCAAAGGAAATGACTTCATTATTTTTTAATTTAAACTTCATATACCCATCATTTAAAATTACATTTTCATATTTTTGTTTATATTCTATTCCATATTCTCTATCCTTTTCTTTAATTCCCCAAAATACTGCTTCATCATTTTCAAATCCAAGCTTTTTAATAAACTCATAAACGATTTCCTCTGCATCTTCCTTCGTAATTTCTTTATCAGTATTTGTAATAATCTTTTTTGTATAATTAATCAGCTTATCATTTGATGAAATTTTTACTTTCTCCCTGTAGTTTCTTTTATCAGCTTCATAAATTTTACTCTCTATTTCTTCTTTATCATATGTCTCATATTCAACTGTTAGTTCAGGAAGCTCATATATTTCCTTTGGAATATCAGCCTTTATGATGATATTCTTCTTCTCAAGAAGTTCCTTAACATCATCTATCTTTTCTTGACTTATAGTATAAGTATAATTATTGGCTTTATAGTCTTTTATTACATAATAGCCTAAAAACAGATTTGTAATTATAAGAGCAATTATAAGTATATTTTTAGCCTTGACCCAATCCATAAGTACACCTCATTCTTTTAAAAATCCCCGACTCCATGAGCCGAGGAAAGCCTAATTCTTTTTTGTAAAGGTATATCTAGTGCCAGTATATAAATCAAAATAATAAACTATATTATCAATAGTAATTTCCCAAACAGGTATAAGCTTATCTTTATATGAAAAGTAAACTATTCCAATATCTTTTATTAACTCTTCTATTGTAATACCTTGATCTTTATCCTTTTGAGAAAGATTTATATAATTATCCTTAATATCTTCTTTGTTTTTTATTAAGACCTCTAAAACATTAAGAATATCTTTATCTTCCTCATTATTAAAAATAGAAAAAATACCCTTTTCCTCATCATTAAGCTTCTGAGGGGGACTCTTGACTATCCTCTTATAATAGGTAATTTGATTTCCTATTATCTCCACTTCTATCCCCTTATCTTCCCCTATATCTGGAATAAATATGGGGAATCCCTTTAATCTGTAATTAAAGCTAAACCTGTAACCCTTTTTATTATTCTTCTCAACAAGTTCATAGTCAGACAAATAAGTATTTTTTATATTAACAGGCCATTTACCCTTTTCTTCAACAAATTTTGCAGCAAGCTTCAAACTATCTATAAAATCTAAATGACTTCCTGTTTTATGTTTATTAACCTTTTCAACATATTCTAAGGTTCCATTTTTATTCAATTTTAAGCTTTTTTCTCCATAGCCATACATATATATAACCGTTCCATCTATTTCATTAATTTCCTTAACAAAATCAAAGGTTCGTCCAAAAAACTGATAGGCCTGGTTTTTTACAGCCAATTTATCTGAAACATCTATTTGGTTTTTAGCGCTATAGGATGGAATAGGCTCACTACCTTCAGCAAATATTGGAATCAATACATCACTTTTTACTTTAGAAGGAGTATTGTAACGACTTTGCAAAGTAACATATTCTATATATCCTTTTTCCTGCCCTACTTTTTCAATATTCTCTATAAGAATTCTAATTCTATTGTCTAGCACACCACTTTTAAGCTTAAAGTATACATTCTTTTCATTATTACCAAAATATATATCATTTTTTTCTTCTTCAGCAGCTAAAATTAGTATCGTATCTATTCTTTCACTGATTTTAGAGTCACTTTTTTGTCCAATAAGGGCATCTATTAAAATATCTCCAGGAATTTCACAAGCAAAATTCATAATCAGTGACTTAAACTTCATAATTTTTATCCATTGGTCATAGCCGATTTCCTGTACCTCATATCCCTCCCCTAAATGCTCCTTTAATACATTTTTAGCCGTTTCCCAAATCCATATATCCTTTTTATTATAAGTATTCTCAGAATCTTTGGGAAGAGTACTAGCAATATTCCATACTTCATAGGGCTCAGAGAAAAACACAGTATAAGTTCCACCCCCAAAGCTTATTGTAAAGTTTTGGGGGCTCAATAAATCTGTAACATCTATATCTATATTTTCTGTATCTATATCATTTGCTGTAGAAATTACTTCACCAAAGGGTAGATAAAACCATAACCTTTGTGTAAGTAACAAACTCACTATAAAAAGAGAAGCTAGCAGCAGAGATTTTAATTTTTCAATCCTCATTATAATCTCCCTCCAGCTATTCTTCTTTTTTGTGATCAGCTATATTTGTTTTTAATTCTAAAGGATTATTCTTATTAACTATCCCCTCAGTCTTTTTTACATCAAATTCCACTATTTTTACAGGATCTTCTTCTCCTTCTTTAGCAAATACCATTTTATATCTACCTTGATATAATTTTCCTTTTTCAGAATCTTTAATCTTTATTGACTTAAAAATATCACGTTCAAATTCATCATTAGGCTCAATAACCTCTGGTCCAAGTACCAATTCTTCTTGCTCCTCAGTTTCATTTAATACTTTATATACATTTAATATAACATTTGATTCTCCAATAACTTTAACAGAAATCAAAAGATTATTTTTCCCATCAAGGGCCACTGTACCATCAGGATCGAAGGTAGGTCTAATAATCTGAATTGATTCCACTTTCTCTTCTTCCTCTAGTTGTGTGTCAGTCTCTATTGATTTAGTATTTGTTTCTGTTATATCTATATCTAAATCGTCGCCTGGTCCAGCATAAACCACAATACTAGATGTCCCAAGCACCATTAAAACTAGCGTCCCTATTATTATTTTCTTAAACATACCTAGGCCTCCCAGCATAATACCTCCTCATTATACTATTAATTATATAGCAATTTATATTACAGTGGTGTTACACTGTATTTAAAATAGTATTACACAGGCTTTTCTGTAAAGGAATTCTAATCTTCACCTCTGTTCCTTTGTTAAATTCACTGTTAATTTCTATGCTTCCATTATGAGCCTCTATGATTTCCTTAGCTATTGATAGTCCAAGTCCTGTGCCTCCCAATTCTCTAGAGCGAGCCTTATCTACCCTATAAAATCTCTCAAATATCCGCGGCAAATCTTCCTTAGGAATACCTATCCCCGTATCCTTTACTGTTATCAATGCTTCATAGTCCTTCTTTTCAAGATAAATACTAATTTTGCCATTATCTTCTGTATACTTTATAGCGTTGCTGACAATATTGAGTAAAACCTGCTCTATTCTATCAAAATCAAAGCATGTTATTAACTCTTCACAATCCGTAACAAACTCCAGTCTTTGATTTTTATTCTTTGCAGTAATACCCAGTTTTATAACTGTTTGATTTATTAGCTGTACTAAATCATTATTAACAATATTAAATTTAGTTTTATTATTATCAAAATTAGATAGTTGTAATAAATCCCTTACAAGCCTTGTCATTCTATCAGCTTCACTATTCACTACCTTTAAAAATTGTTCAGATATAGTTCTATCATCAAGCATTCCGTCTAACAATGTTTCCGTATAACTTTTTATACTTGTAAGAGGTGTTTTAAGTTCATGGGAAACATTAGCAACAAATTCTCTTCTCATTTTTTCTAGTTTTTGCTGCTTCGTTACATCCTTTAATACTAATACCAGTCCGCCTATATGGTTATTTTCATCTTTAAAAGGAGCATAATCTACAGTATAGATAGATTCATCAATTATTATAGTCTCACTACCAATTAAAGTTTCATTATTCTCCATTATATATTTAAGTGTAAGCTTATCATTTAAACCCTCAAATAATTTATCATATTTCTTTTGTAGTATTGTTTCCTTTGAGAGTCCCAGCATTTCCATGGCCTTAGGATTAGCATGTATTATTCTGCCATTTTTATAAACAGCTATAAGCCCATCAGCCATATAATTTAGAATGGTTTCCATCTTGCTTTTCTCACTTGAAATCTCTCCTAGGGTTATCTCTAACTTATCAGTTAAAAAATTAAACATTTCCGCAAGCTTACCTATCTCGTCATCTGATTTTACCTCTACTCGCTGGTTAAAATCTCCTTTAGCCATGAGGGATGCTTTTTCTGTTACATCATTAATAGGTTCTGTTATGCTCTTAGCTATAAGATATCCAAGTATGATAGTAATACCCAAGGCTAAAATTACTGCCTGAGTCATAATCTTTTTAGATTTATCTAAACTATCGTAAATATCCTTTAAATCTGATCTAAGATATAAAACTCCTTCTATTTCTGTTGATCCTTCTCTTTTTATTGGAAACACTATATTCTTTGTTTTTTTTTCCTGTGATATATCATCTTTTTCTGAACTTGCTTTTTTTCCGCTAAGCACCTCTACAATTAAATCTTCATCTAATTCACTTACTGCATTTATACCTTCAAAGGAAGGATTATCAGTTGCAATTATATCTAAATAACCATCTATTACAAATAATTCTTCAAAGGATCCCTTAGACCATCTTTCCACAATGCTCTGTAGAGCCTCTTTCTCTTCTTTCAAACTAGAGTCAGGTGGAATTTTTTCTATGTTGGATAAAATACTATCAGCCATATAGTTTAATCTATTTCTCACAACATTCAAATGATGGGCTTGAAAACTTTGTATAATAAATACCCCTATAATTGCCATAGCAATAAATACCAAGGCAAAATATACTGTTATAAATTTCCATCTAATACTTTTGAACATCTTAAATCCTCCTGAAGTAATACCCTACTCCTCGTTTCGTAAGAATATACCTTGGATTACTGGAATCATCTTCAATTTTTTCCCTTAATCTTCTCACCGTAACATCAACAGTTCTTATATCTCCATAATATTCATAGCCCCATACATCCTTAAGAAGCTGTTCTCTAGTAAAAACTTGGTTTTCTTGGGTTGCAAGGAATTTTAAAAGTTCAAACTCTCTAAGAGTTAAATCAATAATCTCTTCTCTCTTTTTCACTTCATATTTTTCAAGATCAATAGAAAGATTTCCCGACATTATCCTGCTGCTTTGACTATGTTTTTTATCTACATCTATTCTCCTCAAATTAGCCTTAACTCTTGCAATAAGCTCCCTCATACCGAAGGGCTTAGTTATATAATCATCTGCTCCAAGTTCTAGTCCTAAAACTTTATCAACTTCTTCTTCCTTAGCTGTAAGCATTAATATTGGCATATTGAAAGTTTCTCTTACTTTTCTGCAAACCTGGAAACCATCAAGCTTTGGAAGCATTAGATCTAGTAAGATCAAATCAGGCCCGAATTGATAAACCTTCTTCAAGGCCTCTTCTCCATCGAATGCCACATCAACTTCAAAGCCTTCCTTAATAAGGTTGAATTTTAAAATGTCTGAAATCGGTTTTTCATCATCCACTACAAGTATCTTTTTGTCCACCCTTTATCACCTCTAAAAAATAATTACTTACATTCTAATGTTTATTATTAAATATTTATTCTAATGAGTCAATAACATAAATCTTTATCCATATACCTGAGCAAATTGCATAATTACCTTATATAAAAACTATCTACCACATGTAGTTTTAAATTCCTTAAAGCTATCCCATCAAAATATATTTTATTCTAAACAACTAAATTAAGAACAGTATTCGCATATGCAATTTCCTCACCTATAATTTTATATCAATTTTCAAAAATAGCCCAGGCAAAACCTGAGCAATATGCACCTTACTTATTATGATATCCTTTATGGTTATTCTTGTCTATACCTTTAAATATTTAATTTAGAAATTTTATCCTTTGTTACACTTTCAAAGGCATTATTAAATGTATATCCTTCTTGTAACTTCTTCAAAATTTTCTTAATATCTTCAAATCCATAGGTTTCTGCCATATATTTTACTACTCTAAATGACTGGGTATAAGCCAAATACTGATCTAATTTATTAAACTCCTGACTTAGCTCTTTAATAGAATATATTTTTTTCTCTTCGATTTCCTTTCCCCATTCATATCCAGTATGAGCATACTCAGAGTATAAGGCTAACCCCTCCGTAAACCATAAAGGATAATTTCCCTTAGTAATATCATCAATAATTAGATGAGTAAATTCATGAACCATGGGTCCTTCATTTGAAAATAAATACTCCATCTCCTCATCAGAAGAAACCCACAATCTTGGAGACAAAATATGAATAATAGATGCATAATAAACTCCCATAGGAGGTTTAGATTTTCCAAGATTGGCATTTTTTAAAAGTTCTTCTGAATTATCATATAATACAACTCTAGTTTTGTTCTTTGGATAATAACCAAACTGCTGACATATTTCATCATAATATTCTTCAGCCACTTCTTTAACAAGCCTTAAAACTTGTAAATCATAGGTTTTATACTTAATAATAAAATGCTTTGTTTCAGCTTCTTTATAATCTTGTGTAATTTTCATTACTTTACCTTTAGGTATGTTTCTTAAAAAAATATATAAATTCCCTTTTATTCCAAAAACATTTAAAGATATCAATATAAATATAATTAAAATTGATATAAAGACATAATGTCTATTTTTCATGTATATCCCTCCCCCTTATATCAATATGTATATGAGGGAATACATAACTATTATACCATGATATTATGTAAACTAACTTGGTAATTTGAGGTAATTCCCTTAATTTATCTTAATATTTTAATTATAAATATAACAAATTAAAAGGACTCAATTCTGTACGATACAGACTCCAGTCCAATAGAATTACTCAATCAAATTTCATTTGTATTCTAGTATTTTACATATTTAGCTGGGTTTACAGGTGTACCATTTTTTCTAACTTCAAAATGAAGGTGTGGCCCTGTGCTTCTTCCTGTATTACCACTTTTAGCAATAGTTTGTCCCTTAAAAACCTTGGTTCCCTTTTTTACCAATAGTTTGCTATTATGGGCATACAATGTCTGTACATTAGCGCCATGATCTATTATTATACATTTACCATAGCCACCCTTAGTTCCTGAGAAAATAACTTTGCCTCCATCTGCTGCCTTTACATCAGTCCCTATTGGAATTCCTATGTCTATCCCACTATGTCTTCTCCCCCATCTCATTCCAAAGGGAGAAGTTAATACTCCTCTGCTTGTTGGTTTAGCCAATTTTCCAGTGCCTATTTTGGGTGGAGGATTTTTTGTTCCTTTAAGTACTACTTTGGTTATAGGATTCTTAATTATATTTTCCTCTAAAATATCTCTGTTCGTTTCTATTCCATTCTCTTTAACTATTCTAGCTTTGACTTGTCTTTCTCCCTTTTCTCCTGCTTTTTTTACTCTATATTCTCCCTTATATAAAACATTTGTATCTTCATATTCAGTTTCAAATGCAATATTTTCTTCATATTCTTTTATCTCTGTTGTAACAACAGTTATTAAAGGCTTAGGTACCACTAAACTAATCTCTTGTCCAATTTGAAGAGTTTCCGGCTTAACCCCTGGATTGGCCTTTATAAGATCCTCGGGCTTAATATTATATTTTTGGGCAATAGCCCAATAATTCTCACCTTTTTCTACCTTATGTATTTTAGTCTCACTTGTTCCTTTAGTTATATAATGTAATACTTCCTCATATTCACGATTTTCCTCAAATTCATCTAGGCTTCCCAGCCTTCCTGTAATTTTGACATCCTCTTTAAATCTAACTTCTTCTATTCTTACTTCTTCACCCTCTATAAATGGCTTTACAATATCATCAAGAAGTTTTTGGGCTTCACTCTTTGTTTTTAAAACAGCTAACTCTTCTCCATTAACATTCAAAGTATACACTGGTATCTTTACCTTCAATATCTCATCAACATCATTTTTTACACCTGCTATATCCTTTGGTATCTTTTTAGGCTCCATCAAGTCCTTTTTATTAGATGAATTATTTTTCACATTAAAACTTTCAACCTTTATCCCACTGGTTAATCCATTGTCCTTAGATTTATTATCATAAGTTAAAAATACTGTTATAAATAGCATGGAAATTATAATAGCTGAAGCAATTAGTATTTTAGATCCTTTTATATTTTTAATTTTATCAAGGTATTTTTTAATATTTTTTTTCACTTTATTAAAATCTTCTTGATTTATCATGATCTTTCTCCTCTTAAGCTTCTTATCCCTTTTAAGGAATTTTTCAGAATTTTGTAATATTATTGTAACATTGCTATTTTAGTATATCACATTCTTTTTATACTTACAATATCTTCTAAAGTAAAACCTTACCGTCAACAATTATTATAGATATTCCAGTAAAACAATTAATTTATATACATCAAAAATCCTTAAAAGCTCTGGATATTTTGATATGTATAAATTAAGTTTTACTATTGGAAATCTATATATTAGAATATGTTTATTCAGATGATTTATTCATTTACACCCATAAGCCATTTTTCAAATATATTATTAAGATTTTTATCACAAATCATTTCACACACTTTTTTAAAATCTTCTGTAGTAGCATTTTCATATTTATACTTATCAAAATAGACTTTTAAAATATCAAAAAATGCTTCATCTCCCAATTCTTCTCTAAGATGCTGTAAAAACATAGCCCCTTTATAATATACCAAAGCTTGGTACTCTCTGGAACTATTGAAGTGATCCAAATCTTTTAATATAATTTCATTTTTTCTTTCATCAAAGTTCCTATATAAATTATATCCTGCTAATATCATATTTTTATACATTTTATTTTTTGATTCTTCTCCATATTTTTTTTCATAGTACAGTAAGGTAGAATATTCGGTTAAAGCTTCATCAAGCCACGCTTCTTTAATTTCATTATTTCCTACAACCCCATACCACCACTGATGTCCCGTCTCATGAACAATGATGTATTCTAGCATCTCTCTATTGCTTCTATATATTTCTTCATCTATAAAAACAAGCTTAGGATACTCCATTCCTCCTATATAAAAATCAGAAGCTGCTACTGAAAACTGTTTATATGGATATCTTCCAAAGATTTTATTAAATATATCTATTGAATCCTTAGCCACTTTTAAGGAAATCTCTGCTGCTTCATCCTCAAAATAATAGCTTCTAATAGAAATACCTTGTATCTCATCTTCAATAATTTTATATTTTTTACTTGCTATCATAGCAAAATCTCTTACATTTTGAGCTTCAAAGGTCCACCTGTAGTTTTTCCCAGTGGTTTCCTTCTTAACTAAATCTCCAGTAGATGCCAATACATA
Source organism: Paramaledivibacter caminithermalis DSM 15212 (assembly GCF_900142245.1). GTDB lineage: Bacteria > Bacillota > Clostridia > Peptostreptococcales > Caminicellaceae > Paramaledivibacter > Paramaledivibacter caminithermalis. Next base: position 33,288 of record NZ_FRAG01000016.1, read on the forward strand.
ATTTGAAGACATAGTCATTATAACTCTATAATTAGAAATATCACTGAAGAAAGGATCTCCTATTGAATGATATGGCTCAAGATTCCAGCCTGATTCATCAACAACTGAAGCTATAGGATACCAATTCCCAAAATTAATTGTGTTTTTCCCAAAGCCAAACCTTCCATATGCTGGTGGAATCTTTATCATAAAATCTATATATATTTTAGTCTTTTCTTGGGGTTCTAATTCATCGTGGAGATTAACCTTTAAAATAGAATTATCCTTGCCCATGATTAAGAAGCTAAGGCTACCCTTTGAGGATTTTACTGAGTTAATGTTAATATATCCTGGTTCAAAACCGTCTTTATAAGCTTCAACAATTTCATTCTCATCAAAGGGGACTGTTTCTTTATATTTAAAGACATTGGGATATATGTGGAAATATATGGATTTTAAATTATTTGGTGATTTATTAATGTATGTAATCTTTTCTGTTCCCTCCATGATCTTTTCTTCTTCATAAAAAACAGCATTGATTTCATATTCGTTAACACTATCTATTTGAGGTATTACTTCATTAAAGACTCTGATTCTATTTTTATGTATTTTTAATATATTTATAGGTATAAGTACAGTCATTAAAATTATTATTGAAATTATTATATTCCTCCTGTATTTTACATCTCTAAATTTAGCCAAAACTTTAAATAAGCACTTTTCCATCGATTATCACCATCCAAGAATAAGTATGAACAAAGGCACCCGTAGGACGTTTTTTGAGTTGCAAGTTCCAAATTCCATGTTTCAAGTTTTAAGGTCATTCTTTTAGGTCTAAAAAACTTTAATTCCTGCTTCTAAAATTTCACTAGCAATAGTTTTAATTTTTCTTCTAGTACTCTATTTTACTCTGTTTTATCTATGCAATTTTTAAAATTATTCTCATCAGTGTATAAAAGAAAAATATAAAATTTAAGGCATAATATACTTTCCCATGTATCATATAAAATATATTTATATAAAAAACTATATGTTTAACTATGAACATTATGTATAAATATTGATAAATAAAAGGTCTGTTATTTATTCCCTATATTACTTTGTACCCAGCAATTATGGTATAATTACTTACAAATACTATTTATTTATGGAAGGTGTTTTTATGAGCTTTGTAAAAAAAACGACCGACATCGATTTCGGCCAAACCCCCATTGAAAACATTTTTATTAATGACTTTATGCCCATGGCTGATGGTACCTATGTCAAGGTATATCTATTAGGATATAAGTATGCAACTGACAGGGATGATAATATAATTGTTGATAATAATACTATTTCTAAACACTTAAATATACCCCTTGTTGACGTCTTAAGGGCATGGGATTTTTGGGAAAAAGCAGGTATAATAAAAAAACACCCAAAGGATACCAATGATAATAATGATTTTACAGTTGAATTTTTATCTTTAAGGCAACTATATATAGATAATAATTATGAACTTAAAAATGTCTCGAACTTTAAAAGTTCTTCAAATTCAAAGGAATACAGCTGTTCACCCGATGATTTGATAAAAGCAAATAAATCACCTGAAATAAAAAACATGTTTTATCAAATTGACCAACTAATGAGAAGACAACTCACAATAAACGAGAGATTAGTAGTCCTTGAATGGATATATAATTTTAATATGGATACTGATATCATAGTAAAAGCATTTGAATACAGTATTGAAAAAAGAAAAGTTAAGAGCATTCGATATGTTGGGGGTATAATAAGAAGCTGGTATGATAGCGGCATAATCAACTTAGAAAAGCTAGAAGGACATTTAAATAGTGTTGATAAGAAATATATATATTATGACAAGATATTTAAAACCCTTGGCTTTAACTTTAGACAGCCCTCAAAGGCTGAAAAAGATACTATGGATATTTGGCTTGATGAATGGAATTTTTCATTAGATATGATACTTAAGGCCTGTGAAAATTCTAAAAAAACTTCTAATCCAAGTATAAATTATATAAACAGCATTTTATTGGCTTGGAAAAATGACGGTATTAATACCCCTGAAGAAGTAGAAATCAAAAACCAAGAAAGAAAGAACTCCAAAGCAAAAAAGATCTCTAGTAAAATTTTTGATAAGAAGAATAAATTCAATGATTTTGAGCAAAGAGCTGTAAAATATTCAAACGCTGAACTTGAAAAAATACTTGGAATAAAAAAGTAAAGTAGGTGGCTTTATGAATAAGCGCTTTATTAGAAACATTTTATTAGAATATGAAAAAAAAAGGGATAATGCTCAAAAAGAATTAGAATATAGGAAATCTCAAGTATATGAATTAATCCCCAGAGTAAAAGAAATAGACGATGAAATAGCTAAAATTGGGATAAAGTTATCTAGAGCAATACTTAATAATCCCAAAAATTATGAAAAGGAAGTTGAAAAAATTAAAACCTATACCGATAAATTGAAACAGGAAAAAGCAATTCTTTTAACTGAAAATAACGTTCCTTTAAACTTTTTAGAAATTCATTATAATTGCAGTCTATGTAATGACACTGGCTTTTTAGATAATGGCTTAAAATGCAATTGTTTAAAACAAAGACTAATAAATGAAGCCTATAATATGTCTAATATATCCTATATTTTGGATAAAGAAAACTTTCAAAATTTTAATATTGATATTTTCCCTAATGAGAAATTTGATGATGAGGATTTAACTCCTAGGGAAAATATGCTAAATATATTAAGCATATCTGAAGGATTTGTTAATAACTTTGATAAAGATAATGGAGAAAATCTGCTTTTCTATGGTACTACAGGTCTTGGCAAAACATTTTTATGTAATTGTATAGCTAAGGCATTACTTGATAAAGGAAAAATAGTAGTATATCAGACTGCTTTTAAAATCCTAGAAATTTTAGAAGAATATAAGTTTAGTAAAGATAGAACACCTGAAATAAAAGAAAGCTATAATTTACTATTTGATTGTGATCTTTTAATTATTGATGATTTGGGTACTGAACTTACAAACACCTTTACTAACGTAGAATTATTTAATATTATAAATACTAGACTTATTAATAATAAAAAAACTATTGTTTCAACAAATAATGCTCCCTTGAAGATTGCTGAAAAGTATAGCGATAGAATTTATTCAAGGATATTTGGTCAATTTACCATCCTAAAACTCTATGGACCAGATTTAAGATGGGAAACAAATTAAATCAGTGTAAAGAAATATTCGCCCCTTGGCGAATATTTCTTTACCCAAATTATACCTTAAAATATTTTGTAGATTTTTGTTGACATACTAGATATTCTGTTGTAATATATATAACTGTGAGCAAGACCCATTAGCTCAGTCGGTAGAGCACCTGACTTTTAATCAGGGTGTCCCGCGTTCGAGTCGCGGATGGGTCACCAGCTTTGTTTATATAAGGTACTAATAACGTATCTTTTTAATAGTCTGGCCCCTTGGTCAAGCGGTTAAGACACCGCCCTTTCACGGCGGTAACAGGGGTTCGAGTCCCCTAGGGGTCACCAATTCTTAAGATTAAGACTAAGATTAAGAATTTAAAGTCAGTCTTTGTGGTCTTTAAAAGACTCTAAAGGATTGACTAAAGATTATCTTAAACTTAATCTCAATCTTAAATATGCTGGCGTAGCTCAATTGGTAGAGCAGCTGACTTGTAATCAGCAGGTTGCGGGTTCGAGTCCCATCGCCAGCTCCATTATATAAAAAGGGATGTATGATAAGTTGCATATGTCTCTTTTTTCTATTTTTTGCTCTAAAAATCAGATAAAAGAACTACGGTCATTGCTGACCGTAGTTCTTTTATCTGAATATATTATCCCTAACTATTGTTTGACTTCTTTTTGGTCCAATTGAAACAATTTTTACAGGTATTCCTACTAATTCTTCGATTCTCTCTATATATTTTTTTGCATTCTTTGGCAGTTCTTCAAAGCTTTTAGCCCCTGATATATCTTCATTCCATCCTTCAAGTTCCTCATAAACAGGCTCACATTGCTCAAGAACCTTTAAGGATGCAGGGAAGTTATTGATTATTTTATCTTCTATTTTATATGCTGTACAAATTTTAATTTTCTCAAATCCAGTAAGCACATCTAAAAGCATTAATGCTAAGCATGTCATACCATTTATTCTAGCAGAATACTTAACCATTACAGAATCAAACCATCCACACCTTCTTGGTCTACCTGTTGTCGTACCAAATTCGTTTCCTGCTATTCTGATTTTATCTCCTGTTTCATTATCCTCCTCAGTAACAAATGGGCCCTTACCTACCCTTGTAGTATAGGCTTTAGCTATACCAAGAACTTCTTCTATCATATTTGGCCCTATACCACTGCCTATTGTAAAGCCTCCTGAAATAGGATGTGAACTTGTTACATAGGGATAAGTTCCTAAATCTATATCAAGTAATGTTCCTTGAGCTCCTTCAAATAGAACTTTTTTATTGTTTTTTACTTCATCATATACTATAACTGTAGTATCATCTACATAAGATCTTATTTTTTCAGCATATGCTAAGTATTTTTCAATAATTTCATCTTTATCTAAGGGTTTTTGATCATAAATTTTTTCTATTATCTTATTCTTTTTCTCTACTTGAGCAGTGACCTTCTGAATAAGCACTTCTTTATCCATCAAATCACATATTCTTATTCCAGATCTTTCTACTTTATCCATATAGCATGGACCTATACCCTTTTTAGTAGTCCCAATCATCTGGTCTCCTCTAGCCTCTTCAGCAAGGGCATCTATAACCTTGTGATATGGGAATATTACATGGGCTCTATCGCTTATTTTTATATTTTTTGTACTAATTCCTTGTGCTTCAAGCTTTTCCACTTCTTTTAGGAATCCTTCTGGATCAAATACTACTCCATTTCCAATAACATTTATTGTTTCAGGATAAAGTATTCCTGATGGGATCAAATGAAGAGCATACTTTTTATCTCCAACTACTACAGTATGTCCTGCATTATTTCCACCTTGGCCTCTAACAACTACATCTGCCTCAGCAGCTAAATAATCTATAACCTTTCCTTTTCCTTCATCTCCCCATTGTGCTCCAACAATAACTACCGTTGACATTTCACACACCTTCCTTCAAAACGTTAACTCCGAACGCACATATCTAATATTATCAAAATCACTAGTAATAGTCAATTAATTTGCGAATATTATTTTGTATATCATATAAAACATTCGCTACCTCAGGCAAATTAAGCTCTTCTTTGTTATGGATGTGTGATCATAAAAGAAATATTCTAAACCTAATCTCTGTGCTTTAATCTATATTCTTTAGGTGTACATTTTTCAATCTTTTTAAAGATATAACTAAAGTAGCTTATATTACTACAGCCTACCTTCTTGCCAATCATTGATATCTTCATATTTGTTTTTATTAAATACTCCTTTGCCTTTTCTATGCGAATTCTATTAATATAGTCAGAGAGTGACATTTGATTCTCTTCGTTAAAAATCTTACTTAAGTAATTAGGGCTTATATAAAACTTTTCAGCAATAGATTTTAGATTAAGATCTTGATAATAATTTTCTTTAATGTATAAATTAACACGATTAATTATACCTTTATCATTTTTATGAAGTCCTTGCTTTAAATCTTTTATGCAGTCATTAATAAACTCTACTGCTATTATTTGTAATTGAGTATAATCATAAGCATTATCTATTACTTTTTTATATTTTCTTCTTATTTTAGATATGCTTTGAGCGTCATGGGTTTCTTTATATAGTATTCTTGATATAACTGTAAATAATTCAATAAATACACATTTTATTGCTGTAAGAGGTATATTTTTATCTTCATAATCTTTAATAATATCCTTGATAATTATTATGCTCTTATTTTCATCTAGTATCCTCACACAGTTTTCTAAATCGGCTTCTTTTTCAAAAGGATATTCAATATCATCTATATAATTTATATTATCTTGCTGGTAATTAACAACGTTAAGTTTGGAACTCATCTCATACTTTAATAGTTTCTTATTAGATTCATTTAAAGCATCTTCTAAATCAATATTGTGCTGTATTTTCTCTAAAATCTCCTTATTTTTCTCCTTTAATTCACTCTGGATTATGCTGTTCTCAATAATTCCAGTTATATATCTAGATGTTGCTATTAGAGATTCCTCTAAAGCATATAATCTGCTTTTCGGAACCAGTGGCATATTATCATAGGCACTTTGTAGCTTTTTAAAGCTTATATCATGCTTTTGGGATATTAAATAAAGCTTTTCTTGAATATTATCTGGTCTATTAATAAGCAAATGTCCGCACTTTATATACCCTATGATACTATTTTTTACTAATATAGGAATCCAAAGAGTTATAATATTATTGTTACATATACAAACATCCTCTATCTTGGAAAAAGGACTCTTAGTTACCGAAGTAAGTTCTTCCTCACAATTTCCTACATGGGGACATAACCCACAAAATGAATTTAGTCCCACAAATTTTGTTATGTCACATTTATTAGCATCGGTAATTTTTACAGAAAGCTGTAAAAGATTAGATAAATCCTTCTGTATATTTTCAAGAAGTTCAATATCAACATAATCTAATATATGCTTATTACTTATAGCAGGTATGCCTGACTGAAAATCCATTGTTTTTGCAGGAGCATATATAATCATTATGATAAGGTCTACATCTTCCATATTAGTAACTTCATGTTCAGTATAAGGTGGACAATGAAGTATCATTCCTTGACTAATTATTTTTTCTTCGTCATTTATTCGATGTATCCCTTTACCCTGCAATGTATATAATATCTGTTCTTCACCAAAATGAAAATGTCTAACGTGTTTAGATTTTGGAAATAATTTTACCAAACCAACACTCATTCTTTCTAGATTGGGCTGCTTTGGTTCGTGAATCCATATAACCTCACCCCACTCAAATTTCTGTATATCTTCACTGTGATCTGGAAAAATTAAAGTATTTTTCATTTTTTGATCATCCTTTGATATAAATCTAATTTAATTATCCAATTATATCATATTTTTTGCTATTAAAAAAAGTCCAATTTCGTGTAGTCATTGAAATATGTGGTTCTTGGCTTTAATGCTCCACGAAATTGAACCTTTATCAAAGAATATCAAGTTTATTAAAAAATTTACTTTGCTGTTAAAATAAAAGCTATCAATAATCTACTTTAAATAATATATCGTATGTTATTTTAATACTGCACCAGTATTGGCTGATGTAACTAATTTTGCATATCTAGCTAGATATCCCTTCTTAACCTTTGGTTCAGGCTTTATATGTTTTTCTTTTCGCCTATCTATCTCATCTTGACTTAACTTTACTTCTAGCTTCTTATTAGGAATATCTATCTCTATAATATCTCCATCTTCTATAAGACCTATTAAACCTCCCTCCATAGCTTCTGGAGATATATGTCCTATAGCTGCTCCTCTAGTTGCTCCAGAAAATCTTCCATCCGTAAGCAATGCTACATCCTTATCAAGTCCCATACCAGCTATGGCGGATGTAGGAGAAAGCATTTCTCTCATCCCAGGGCCACCCTTTGGTCCTTCATATCTTATTACAACTACATCACCTTTTTCAATTTTTCCTTGGAATATGGCATTAACAGCATCTTCCTCTGAATTAAAAACCTTGGCTGAACCTTTATGATTAAGCATCTCGTCTGCAACGGCGGATTCCTTAACGACGCATCCATCGGTAGCAAGGTTTCCTGTAAGTATTGCTAATCCTCCTGTTGATCTATAAGGTTCTTCCACAGATTTTATTACATCTCTATTGCGTATCTTTGCATTTTCTATGTTTTCTCCAACAGTAAGACCTGTGATAGTAATTAAATCCTCTTTTATAAGTCCTTTTTTAGCAAGCTCCTTCATCAAAGCTGGTATTCCTCCTGCTAAATGAAGATCTTCCATATGATGTTTCCCACTTGGACTCAGTTTTGTAAGATAAGGTGTTTTTTGACTTATCTCATCGAATAAATCAAGCTTGAGCTCTATACCTGCTTCATGGGCTATGGCTGGTAAATGTAGTACAGTATTTGTAGAACCTGCCATGGCCATATCTACAGTTATAGCATTTTTAAAGGCATCTAGGGTTAATACATCAAGAGGTTTTATATCCTTCTCTATACATTCCATTACCTTCATTCCAGCATATTTTGCCAGTCTTATCCTTTCACCAGAATGAGCCATAGCTGTACCATTGTATGGTAGCCCCATACCTAAAACTTCGGTTAAACAATTCATACTATTTGCAGTAAATAATCCTGAACAAGAACCGCATCCTGGACATGCTTTTCTTGAAATATTCTCTAATTCATCATCAGAAATCTGTCCTTTTTGATATGTTCCTACCTTTTCAATTATTGTACTAAAATCAATATTTTCTCCATTATATTTGCCAGCCCTCATTGGTCCACCACTTACAACTACACAAGGAATATTTAATCTGGCAGCTGCCATCAGCATGCCAGGAATAATCTTATCACAATTTGGTATTAAAACTAGTCCGTCAAATCCATGGGCTAATGCCATTGCTTCTACTGAATCAGCAATTAATTCTCTACTTGCTAAAGGATACTTCATTCCCTCATGACCCATTGCTATTCCATCACATATCCCTATAGCTGGAAACTCTATAGGTGTTCCGCCTGCCATTGCTACTCCCTTTTTTGCTGCCTCGGCAATCTGGTCCAAATGTATGTGCCCTGCAATAATTTCGTTATGTGCATTTACAATACCTATTAAAGGCTTGTCTATTTCCTCTTTAGTGTATCCCATTCCGTAAAGTAATGATCTAGCTGGAGCACCTTTAGCTCCTTTAAATATCTTATCACTTTTCAAGTCGATCTCTCCCTTTCTCTACTTTTAATAAATTATATATTATGTTACTATTGAATATTTACAGAATATTATATATTTTTTAATTTTCGACAATATCAAAATATTAATATTTTCTATTAATATTTTAATACATAAAAAAGAACCTATAAAATAGACTCTTTTCTCTACAATCTATCCTATAGGTTTTATTTTATATTAAACACTATATTATTCTCCTTGATTTTCAAGGTATTCATTTAAATCATTAACCAGTGTATCTACATCTACTTCGTGAACTTTAGCAGCATCATTTATACTTTCCATGTTAGCACCTGCGCACCCTAAACAATGTAATCCATGCTTTATGAATATAGGAGCAGTTCCTCTATTCATCATTAAAACTTCAGCAATAACCGTATCCTTAGTTATTTTTGCCATTAATTTACCTCCTCATTTTTCAACATCTACTATACATTATACCATTTATCTGAACTATATAGGGTTTACATAGTAAAACTTAAAATAAATTTCAGAGAAAATAATAAACGCTTCTACATTTTTCTTTGAAATTTATTAAACCTTGAAGTTGTTTATCTCTATTATTTATTTTCAAGTTTAACAGGAGGTATATAGTTATCCATATTATATTCACCCTTGTGGAAATATTTATTCACAGTTCAAACTCAAGTTATCCACATTATTCACAGAGTTATCAACAGTTTTTCTCTTTCTTTGTGGAAAAGGTATTTTTCCTTGGTTATATTCATATAATAGTAATTCGTAACTAATTTCCCATTATTAATTTTGAATTCTTTATTGCTCTCTACAATTTTTTTCATTATTTTTAAACCAATATTCTGTTCCTCAAATTCATCTAGTATCTCCTTCCATATTTCAAACCCACATTTTTGATAACATCGAAGGGCTCTTTTGTTAAATTTTGCTACCTTGAGATTTAATTTCCTCATCTTTAAAACATTAAAATAAAAGTCCAAAAAATTACTGAGTGCATCTGTTCCATAACCCTTGTTTAATTTATTAGGATCAAAAACTATTCCTAATTCACTCTCTCTTTTTATAAATTTAATATCTCTAAGGGAAATATATCCTATAATATTATTTTTAAAATCTTCAATTGTAAAGCATTTTCTTCTAAAACTTTTCGCTTTAATCCTATACCATAAATCCCTCTCTTGTTTTGATAGATTTGGAAAGTTATAGTGTAAGAAAACAGGATCCTCATGTTTTCCCCACAATACCATTTTATCCACATCTTCTCTTTTAAGCTTTCTTATTTTAATACTATCCCCCACTATCATCATTATCCATCTCCCTAAGAGACAAAGAGCTTTTAAGCCTTTGTCAGTTCTAAGCTCCAAGATTTAAGATCATATTTTCAATCTTGAAAAATAAAACTAAACTTAAAGATTTCATAAGAATTTAAGTAAAGACTTTAATTTATACATGTCCAAAACGCCTAGAAGCATTGCGTATTTGTACATGTATAAATTAAGTTTTACTATATAAATTTTATATAAATAACCAACTCTAAAGTATTATACATTTCATAGAAAAAATGTAAAAGCGTTTGTTATTTTCTATGAAATTTATATTAGGTTTTAATATTGTTTATCCTTAAAGACTATTTAATATTTCTTGTGGTGTAATATCTTTATTGAGCATATTACTAATGTCCCTATTTTCATTTACTGCCTTTTTTAAAGCTATCATTTTCTTTATGTCTCCTATAAGTATTCCACCAATTAATTTACCACTATCTAAAAACAGCTTATGAAAATAATTTTCACCTTGAATTTTAATATCTTTTTCTGTATTGTTTACATTTCCAACTGAAAACATTTTTATGTTTCCAATAAGTAATGTTGCAGCAGGTTTTGGCATATTGTATTCTTTTTTATTACCGCACATATTGGCTCCTGCAACTTTACCTTGATCCATGGCTACTGACCACAATGCAAGAACTAAATCATTATACTGAGCTATATCTCCAGCAGCATATATGGACTCTATATTAGTTTCCATATGATTATCAACCACTATTCCTCTTTCCACATTAATATTAGTTCCTTCTGTAATCTTTAAATTTGACCTAACACCAGTAGAGATTAAAACTAAATCGCTATCAACTATTCTTTTATCCTTTAGTTTAATACCACTTACAATCTTATCACCTAGAATTTCTTGTGCTACAGCATCAAAATAAAAATTTAGTCCTTCTTTTTCCAACTGTTCTTGTAGATATATCCCTAGTTCTTTATCAAGCTGTCTAGGCAGTAAATAAGGTGAAAACTCTATTATATTTACTTTTTTTCCCAGTTTATGCAATGACCATGCTGCCTCTAGCCCTAAAAGCCCTCCTCCAATAACAGAAATTGTACTGCATTTTTTAACATATCTTTGTATTTGAGTCAAATCATTTATAGTTCTTAGTACAAATACACCCTTCTTATCAACTCCAGTAATGGGTGGAACAAATGGACTGCTTCCATTTGCTATTAAAAGCTTATCATATGTTATTTTCCCTTTATTATCAGTTATTACTTCTTTATCTTTTGAATTAATACTAATTACCTTTGTATTTAATAATACTTCAATTTTTCTTTCTTTATACCAGTTTTCATCGTATACAAGTAATTCATCCATAGAATAATCTTCTTTACTGATAAAATGAGAAAGCTTTACTCTATTATATGTTAAATATTCTTCTCTCCCAATTAATATTATTTTTCCTTCCATATCATTTTTTCTTATTTCTTCTGCTGCAGATAACCCTGCTATTCCATTACCAACTATTACATAATTCATACTATCTACCTCCATCAATAAGTTTATACATAACCAACAATATATAGATATTCTAGTAAAACAATTAATTTATACACATCAAAAATCCTTAAAAACTCTAGATATTTTGATATTTATAAATTAAATTTTACTATTGGAAATCTATATTTTTGATTATTTCTACTAATAAATACCCGCTTTTCTTCAAGAATAAACAAAAGCAGTCACGAAATTTATCGAGACTACTTTGATTAATAATCCTTCTTATATATTGTATTTTTTCCAAAAAGGTCAACATCAATTCTTAATATTAACCTTAAAAAGCCTTAACCCCATAAAAATTACTCTCTAAATTTTTCAAGATTTGCAAACTTAGTATATTGTCCAAGCCATGCCAGCTCTACAGTTCCAGTTGAACCATTACGTTGCTTGGCTATTATAACCTCTCCTATGCTCTTCTTTTCACTATCGGGATGATAGTATTCATCTCGATATAAAAACATAACTATATCGGCATCCTGTTCTATGGCCCCTGATTCCCTAAGGTCAGAAAGAATAGGCCTATGATCTGCCCTAAGTTCTGGAGCACGTGATAGCTGCGATAAGGCAATAACTGGGCAATCCATCTCCCTAGCAAGTATCTTTAATGCTCTAGAAATAGCCGAAATCTCCTGCTGTCTACTATCGGACTTGGTATGAGACTCCATAAGCTGAAGGTAATCTATCATTATTAAATCTAAACCTTGCTCCATCTTAAGTCTTCTGCACTTTGATCTCATCTCCATAACATTAATACCTGGAGTATCATCTATAAATATCTTGGCTTGAGCCAACGGTCCCATGGCATTAGCAAGCTTGGGCCATTGATCTTCACTAAGTTGACCTGTTCTTAACTTTTGAATCTCTATATGTGACTCAGCACTTAGCATACGCTGTACCAACTGTTCCTTTGACATCTCTAAGCTAAATATAGCAACCGATGCTCCTGATCTTATAGCCGCATTTTGACATACATTTATTGAAAAAGCTGTCTTTCCCATTGCAGGTCGTCCTGCTATTAGAATAAGATCTGATTTTTGAAGCCCAGAGGTCTTCCTATCAAGATCGACAAATCCAGTTGATAAACCAGTTATTCCTCCCTCGCTACTATAAAGCTCTTCTATCCTATCAAAGGTTTCTAGAAGAATTTCCTTTATAGGAGAAAAGCCCTCCTTATTTGCATTTTGAGAAATATCAAATATCTTTCTCTCAGCAAGGTCTAGAAGCATCTCTGCTTCTTCAGCTTCATATCCCTTTTCTACTATCTCTGTAGATGCTTTTATTAAACGTCTAAGCAAAGCCTTTTCTGCTACAATCTTAGCATAATACTTTGCATTTGATGTTATTATCCCCGATGTAGATAAATCCGATAAATAAGTTACTCCTCCCAATGCTTCAAGGGTTCCTCGCCTAGATAATTCTTCAGAAAGTGTAACTAAGTCTACAGGTTCATCTCTATTATATAAATCAATTATGGCTTCATATATTTCTTTATGGGAATCTTTATAAAAATCCTCATTCTTCAGCATTTCACTAGCAACGATTATTGCTTCCTTATCTAAAATCATTGCTCCTAAAACAGATTGTTCCGCTTCAACATTATGGGGAGGTATTCTTCCAAAGTGTTCCATAAACATCACCTTTTCTATAGGGGATTAAATCTCCTAATATATATTTATAAAATAAATATCTTGTTCATTAATATTTCTATTGCTGTAAAAAGCTCCATTTACAATATCTATTATATCATTACTTGTATCTGTCTGTACCAATTTTTTATCAATAGACTACTCTGAAAATATATATTTTCAGAGTAATACAATAGATTAAATTAATAAAGAATCAGTTCAAAATGAACCAATTCTTAATTCAATCATATTCTTTAAACTTTAAATTTTCCTACCATATTATTTAATCCCTTTGCTAACTCCATCTGTCTTTCAGCAACCCTTGCTGCTGCATCTATAGCCTTAGTTGTTTCAGTTATATTAACAGCAATATCATTGGAACTAGATGCTGCTTGTTCTATTGACTCAAATACAATTTCAATAGCTTGGGACACTTCTTCCATTGAAGCCAATATCTCTTCTGTACTGGCTGCAAAATCTTCAACCAAAACACTAATCAAGTCGGAATCCTTCATATATTGTGTACCCGTTTCAACTAAAATTTTATAATCATTTTTCACTTTCCCTTCAATAAATTTCAATATATCTCCAGCATTAACAGTAAGATCTCTAAATGCATCTTGGACTTCTTTAATGGTTGTTTTAATATTTAATACGGTTTCTGTAGACTGATCAGCTAGCTTTCTGACCTCATCTGCTACAACTGTAAAACCTCTTCCTTGTTCTCCTGCTCTTGCGGCTTCAATAGCTGCATTTAGTGCTAAAAGATTTGTTTGCTCTGCAATCTGGGAAATAGTATTGGACATTATCTCTATTTCATTAATTATTTTACTTTTTTCAAAGGCCTTAGAAATATCTGCTTGTTTTTCTTTAATTAAACTTTCAGCCATTTCTGTAGACTTTTCAGCATTATTTTTCATTACTTTAGCCCTATTCCCTATTTCTTTGGAAAGTATACTCCCTTCCTCAGCTTTTTCAGCAAGCTGTCTTGTTGCACCAGTTACTTCAGCAATCGATACATTTATTTTTTCTGTAGAAGCACTGCTTTCTTCCATACCTTTAGTAATCTGTTGAATACTATCATTAATGTTTTGGGCTTGATCTGTAATTGCTTCAACTGACTCCGAAAGTTCTTCAGCAGAATTAGTTACAGTATACACACTATCCTTTACTTGACTTATTAGCTGGTGTATTTTTTCAATAAAAACATTAAACCATTTAGAAAGGATACCTATCTCATCCTTTGATTTAATCTCTAATCTTCCTGTTAAATCTCCTTCTCCCTTAGCAATATCCTTAAACATATCTTTAGTCTCGTTGATTGGTTTTGTTATAAGCTTGGAAATAAGCAATATAAGAAAAATTGATACTAAAAAAGCAATAATAATTATTGTTATAATAATTCTTATCTTGTTCTTTACATCCTTATTAATTAATTGAATAATATCCTTATTTATTTCTTCAACTAATGGTTCAATTTTATGTACTGTACTTCTATAATCTCCAATAAGCCCGTCAGTACTTTTAAGCCCTATTTCTTTATCAATAGAAACCACTTTATTAAATTTATCCACATATGTATTTATTAGAATATTTATATCCGCCTTGACAGAATCATCATAATTAGAATTATTCAAGACAGTTCTAAGCTGCAAAATTATCTTTGTTAACTTATCAGCATATTTTGTATCCTTCCTTAAGAAGTAATCTTTTTCAGCTCTCCTAGCTTGCAGTATTAAAATTTTTAAATCTTTATTGTGTGGTAAATTTTCTATCATATTTTCAAATCTATGAACCTTACTCCTTAGTTCACCAATAAATCCATAGTCTTCAAAGCCTCTTAATTTTTTCTTATCCGCAACCTCTAAAAATCTCTTATGATATTCCTTTATCAAAACTTCCATCTCATCAAATTTCTTTATGCTTTCGGGGTTGTCTATTATATCTTTATTCTTTTTTATTAAATTTATTTTTTTCATAAATTTTTCATAATTTGATTGGAACTTATCTATATACTTGCTTTTTCCTGTCTTAAAAAAGTCTGGATTCCTTACTTCATGTATAAGAAAGTCTTTTTCGTTTCTCCTCATTTCCAGCATAAGTTTATTTAAATTATTATTATTTAGTAACAAATAAATATCATGTTCTGCAATACTCTTTATTCCTAAATAGGATACTATTCCTACTAATATACAAGAAATCATTATTAAATAAAATCCTAATCCTAATTTTGTTCTAATTTTAAAATCTTTAAATCTCCTTTTCATCTTTTGCCATCACTCCTATTATTTTATTTATAATAATTATTAAAGAGACCTAAATTCACCTATTGTTACAGCTTATACCTAATCAGTTTTTTATGTAAATTTTACATACGCCGTCTATGGTTACATTAATTTTTAATTTCTTCTGCTTCTTTAAGCTTTGTAATATCTTTAGAAAATATAACAAACTTTTCTGCGATACCATAATTGTTAAAAATAGGATAAAGAGTAATATTAAAATACCTTTCCCCAAGTTCCTGTTCAAAGGCTATATAACTTTTACTCTTAATAAATTCATTGAGTTTCTTTTTTATCTTTTCTTTTAATTCTGGTGAAATAAAATCAAAAATGTTTAAGCCTATAGCTTCAGAAACCTTTAATCCTAACTCTCTAGAACCCGTTTCATTTAATGAAAAGATAGTTCCTTCCCTATCTATTAATATTAAAACCTCTGTTATACCATTTATAAATGCTTCTCCTATTTTTCTACTTTGCCGTAAAGTATTTTCAATAATCTTAAGATGGGTTATATCCTGAAATACCACTACTCCATTGGCTATATTATCCTTATCATCATATATAGGGGTGCTAGATACTAAGATAATTTTCTCTTTTTTATCTTTTCTTCGTAAAAGTATCTCTGCATCCTTTATAACTCTTCCTTTTTCAATGGTCTGCCAATAAGGTAATTCTTTTAGAGGAATTTCTGACCCATCTAACCTATGAAGATAATAGGCTCTTTTATTTGAATCAGTAAATCTACCACCTATTTTATTGGCAATAGTACCTAATATATTAGCAGAAGTAGCATTATTTAAAATAATATTTCCTTTTGTGTCAAAAACAACGATACCAACTGGCATTGCATCTAAAAGAGATATCAATGTATCGTTAGAATTAAGAAGCTTACTATTTAAATCCTCAATTTTCCTTTGTTTATTATCCATTTCTATCTTTAATAGCATATTTTTATTAGAATCATTTATAACAAATACAATAAAACATAATATCATTAAGGATATAATTGTCGTACTCATATTATTCTTTAACCATGAAGAATTAGAAACAGGTACAACAAACCATATTATCACAGCCCTAATAATACAATAGACCGAATAAACTAACAATGTACTTTTTATGCTGAAAAATCTATATTGATTATCGAAAACTTTAGACTTATAAAAAAGAGCCCCTACTATAATTGGAATAACTATACTCAAAATTATTCCTTGCCAAACCATTGCTCCTCCTATGTAATAACGAAATAATGAAGGCAAAATACAAGATATCAGACCAGCTTTCCAACCGTATACATAGGAAATAAAAAAAAGTGGTATACTTCTTATATCAAAAAATAATTCTTCATTCATATAGGAATTGAACATGCTTAAAATTGATGTTAAGCTGGCATAAATAGAAAATATCCAAATATTAAATCTATGAATACTTGTCTTTTTAGAAGTATAATCTCTCAATTTAAGACCTATAAAAAGAGCTCCAACAACTAAAAACACATTATCAAAAAATGAATGGAGCATTAAATTTCACCTCTGTAGTTTTTTTTATGTCAATTAAGCTACTCAAAATAGCTTTTATAAATTTAAAATTATGAATGGCTTCTATATCTCTATACAGTATTTTTCAATCTTATTATATAATGTTTTCTTACTGATCCCTAAAATTTTTATAGCATCATCCTTATTTCCTTTAAAGGGGGGAATTTTATATTGAATTCATTAATCCTATAGGATAAATCATTTTGAAACCTTCATCTTTTGACTTCTTTTTGTATATCTTTATTGGTAGCACATATAAGTCTAAAATCATAAAATAGTGGATTATTTCCGCCTAATGGTTCAAAAACTTTAACTTCAAGATTCCCTTTGTAAAGGACTTTCTTTAATAAGTATGTAAAACCTCTGAAGATAATACTTCAATTCTACAATAAATTATGTTTTTCGACAAGTTTCACTTATTATAATTATATAATATATTGATAATTTCTTATAAAAAATGTTTTTAATCTTAAAAAACAAAGCGTCTTCGGCGCATTTTGGTTGTAAGCTCCAAGTTCCAAGTATTAGGGTTTTTCTAATAAGTTTTAAAAGAAGTTAATTCACACTAATATTTTACTGATAATAGTTTTAATTTTCTATTTTACTGTGTTTTAGCTATACAATTTCTTCCAAAAAAATTTGAGTTCCTAGACAATGAAATAGTACATAAAACTAGCCCTGATATACATATCAGGGCTAGTTTTATGTAAATTTTACAACAATCTTTCTTTTAAATGTAATTTTTACCTAGGAAAAAAACGTCTATAAATCTTTATGGTATCTAAAGATGCTTTTTAGTTAGCTTTTATTCAGCTGTAACTTCCACCTTCATCTTTGCACTAACTTCTGGATATACTTTTACTTCAACATATACTGCTCCTAGTTCTTTTATAGAACCATCTAAAACTATTTTTCTCTTATCAATATTTATTTTATACTCACTTTTCAATTTAGCCGCTATATCCTTAGAAGTTATAGAACCAAACAGTTTTCCTCCTTCTCCTGCCTTACTCTTAAATTTAAGTTTTATATTGGAAATTCTTTCGGCTAATTCCTTAGCCTCTTTTAATTCCTTTTCCTTTCTTTTCTTTTCAGATGCTCTTTGAGCCTTAAGACTTTTTATATTACCTTCGGTAGCTTCCTTTGCTAGACCTCTTGGGATTAAATAATTTCTTGCATGCCCATCACTTACGTTTATAACATCTCCCTTTTTTCCTGTTCCTTTGATATCCTTTAATAAAATTACCTTCATTATTTATCACCTTCCTCCAAGTATTCTTCAATTGAATTTATTAGCATGTTTTTTACTTCATGGGTAGTGACATCCTTTAGCTGAGCTCCTGCTACTGTAAGATGTCCTCCACCACCTAATTTTTCTAAAATCCTTTGAACATTTATGTCTCCAAGGGACCTCCCACTAATAAAAACTATATTGTCTTCCTTAGTCCCAATTACAAAGGATGTATTTATTCCTCTTATATTTAAAAGTTCATCTGCCCCTTGAGCAACTACTAATTGAGGATTCTTAATATTTTCATCACATACTGATATAGCAATTCCATCCTTAACTATCTCTGCATTTCTAACAACATTTGCCTTTGCTATAAATGTTGTAATGTCATCTTGGAATAGCTGCCTTACCTCTGTAGTATCAGCTCCAGCCCTTCTAAGTAATGAAGCTGCTTCAAAGGTTCTTACTCCTGTTTTAAGAGCAAAATTCTTAGTATCAACAGTTATACCACCTAGCATTGCCTCTGCCTCTATTTTCTCTAGGTTTATCTTGGTATCCATGTACTGAAGAATCTCAGTAACAAGTTCACATGTAGATGATGCATATGGCTGTAAATAAGTAAGCACAGTATTTTCAATGAATTCTGTTCCTCTTCTATGATGATCTATAAGAACTGTTCTATTGCTCTTATTAATGAGTTGAGGACATTCTGTAAATCCAGGTCTATGGGTATCTACCACCACTATCAGATCCTTTTCACCAAATATATCCACAGCTTCATCACATGTTATAAAGTTATATTCTTCTTTATCTTTAAATTTACTATATACGTTTTCAATAGCAGCATTTATTTTATTTAAAACTATATAGGCTTTCTTATCTCTATTTATGGCTGCCCTATATACTCCTATAGCAGCCCCAAAACTATCCATATCAGGAGACTGATGACCCATTATTATTATTTTATCGCTCTGATCTATTAATTGCCTTAAAGCATGGGCTATAATTCTAGCCTTTACCTTGTTTCGTTTTTCCACTGCTTTAGTTTTTCCTCCATAGAATTCAAAGGAATCTATTTTTCTAACTACAGCTTGATCTCCACCTCTTCCTAAAGCCAGCTCTAAAGCTGAAGAAGCAAATTCTTCTAAACGACTTAAATTTTTACCATTGACTCCAACACCGATGCTTAAGGTTGGTGGAATTTTATTTCCTAAATCTATTTCTCTTATATCGTCCAATATTGTAAATCTTTTTGCTTCTAGATTATCAAGATACCTATTTTCAAATACAACTAAATATTTATCTTTTTGATATTTTTTTACTAATCCATTCATTCTTGATACCCATATGTTTATGCTTCGATCAATTTCTGCAATAACTAATGGTCTATATTCTTCATCAGTCTCTTTGAGAACATCATCATAATTATCTATCTGTATAAATGCTACATTAGGTTTTTCATTATTATATTTAGTTTTTAAATTATAAAAATTAGTATTCTCTAACCAATATAGCATTATTATATATCTCTCTTCATGCTCATTGTCAAGCTTAACTATACTATGCCGAACTCGATATATCTTATCCTTTATCTTTATATCTTTTATCCTTTCATTTTCTTCTAAAAGCTTATTGATATCAATTGCTGGTACGATTTCTTCTATATTTTTATCCAATATATCTTTTTCTTCCATCATTTCAATAAATTTGGAATTGTACCATGATATACTTCCATCAAATTCAACTATAGTTAAGGGCATTGGTAGGTTAAGTAATGAATATCTTGCAACCGAATCTATTTCTGCAGATAAATTCTCAATATACTTCTTCCATTTTTCTTTACGTACATGATTAGATTTCCAACTGTGATAAATAAGATATGCTAATAAAGCTACCCCAAAAACTCCCAAGTATAGATTATACATAAAGATAATCATAACCATAACTACAATAATCCAAAGATATATCTTGGTATCAGGAATTAGGATTTTAAGAAATCTCTTATTATTCATAATTACACTCCAAATCTAGATTTCTAATTTTCTAACATTGAATATTACATCAAAAAAGCCAAGGAAAAATGAAATTCCTTTTGCAATTGGAATAAAATAAATAAGCACTAAAATAATTCTTCTAGATACATCTCTCAATTTATTTTTTTGCAAAAAGAAACTGACAACTGCAAGTCCTTGCAGTGTAAAAATTTCTTGAAATAGAATTCCTATATTAATATTTAGTGCATCGGATTTAATAATATTAAATTTATTTGCCACAAGAGTTAAAATTACTATTACTAATGTACCCATTATAAAATTACTTGGCAATTTAAAATATGATAATTTATTTGGCTTCCCTATAGCAAACCCTATTTTTCTCAAAATAGCTCCTGAAACAATATAATTTATATATGTAGTAAATACACAAGTAATAATTATAATAGATGGAAATATCAATAAAATAAGGTCTGTCATTTGATCTAAAAGCTTTAGCATTTGATCTAATTGAGCAGAATCTACACTAGGAATCCCTGAAAATCCTTTATATATATCCCTAATTCGAGCAAAGTTGTTTTCTAATATTTCCAGTGGATTAAGTCCTATAACCTTAGTGAATAAAGCAAAAGAAATTATTACAGATACTGTTAAAGCTATACTTCCAAAAAATATTATTAAAGTAAATGAATATTTTTTTTGTATCATATATACTATTAAAATAGAAGTTAAGCCTCCAATAATAAGAAAAAACATGGCCGTTAATGGATCGGTTAAGCTACCTATTATAATAGTAGCTGCTACCAAAGACAGTATACAATATTTGAATCCATTCTTAGCTCCAATTATAATAAAAGGCAAAGGCATAAACATCAATAATATAGTTAAAAAAGGTATATATAAACCAATTAAAGTAAAAACAACTGCTATTGCTGTTATAAGAGCTGATTCAATCAATGCACTAATTTTGTTTCTTGTGTTCAAATATATCCACTCCCTATCATAGGTTAGAGTTGTTTATTGTTTACTATTTCTATCCATGTGCTTTTTTAAGGCTGATAAGTCTCCAAACCAGCTTTCAACCTTATGCTCTTCTAAAACTCCCAACTTAATCTTATCATAAATACGCATATCCAAATTAGAATAGTTTACACCTAATCTTCTTCCCAATACATAGGCTACTAAAATAATATTAGCAAGGATATCAGCTATAGTATCCTGCTGTCCCTTAATGCCTTTAACTAAAAGTTCGAACAAAGATGCCAAAGAAGATAAAAGTTCACTCTTAAGCCATTCTATTATTCTTACATTTTTTGTAATATCTATACCATTATCACCAAAGGTCATTCTATTCCCTCCCTAATACATTATAACAAATATAAATAGGATATGTATATTTTATATCAATTTCATTACATATACTAGTTTTTATTATTATACCACACTTAAATGGTAATATTTGTTATAATGGTTGATTTCATAAAATAGAAACTAAATAAAAAGTTTCTATATATACATAGATTTTAATATATTAACCTTCCAATCTAGTTCCAAAATTGCATATAGAAATATTATCCTTAATTTAGTCATCTAGAATAAAATATATTTTGATACTATCTACTAAAAAAGAGAAGCAATTTAGCTTCTCTTTTTCTACATTATATTCTATTCACTAACTGTAAATGGTAATAATGCCATTACTCTTGCTCTTTTGATAGCTGTAGTTAACTGTCTTTGGTGATGAGCACAATTTCCAGTTATTCTTCTTGGAAGAATTTTACCTCTATCAGTGATATATTTCTGTAAAAATTTAGTATTTTTATAATCTATATGCTTAACTTTGTTTGCACAAAAACTACAAATCTTTTTTCTCTTTCTTCCTCTTCTCACTAATTTTCCCTCCTTGCTCTAGAATGGAATATCATCATCGTCCTCTATAGCTTGAAATCCGTCTGCACCGTCGTTAAAATCTGGAATCTCAGGATTGAAGTTATTGTCTTGTCTTTTATTTCCCCATTCAAGGAATTGTACTCTATCTGCAACTATTTCAGTAGTATATCTTTTTTCACCTGTACTGGTCTGATAATTATTATTTTGAATTCTACCTTGTACTCCGACAAGTCTACCTTTAGCTAAATAATTAGCACAGTTTTCACCTGGTTTTCCCCAAACAACTACTCTAAAAAAATCTGTTTCATTATTCTTAGAATATGGTCTATCTACTGCTATAGTAAAGGTGGCAACTGCCCTACCGCTCCCTGCTGTAAAACGAAGCTCAGGGTCCCTAGTAAGCCTTCCAATTAAAACTACACTATTCATATTATCCCACCTTAATTTATTTAGAATTCTTATTTTTCTTCTAAACTAATAACCATATATCTGATAACATCGTCAGAAATTCTAAAGTTTCTTTCTAATTCCTTAGGCAAATCTTGATTTGCTTTGAAATTAACTAGAACATAATAACCTTCCTTGAATTTCTTAATCTCATAAGCTAACTTTTTTAATCCCCATTCATTAACTTCTTCAACCTCACCATCAGTTGCAATAATTGACTTGAATTTTTCTATTAACTCATTTCTCTTTTCTTCTTCAAGGTCTGGTCTTAATATAAACAATGTCTCGTACTTTCTCATTTTTTACACCTCCCTATGGTCTTTATGGCCCTACTCAAGCAGAGCAGAGAGAATATATTTATATTCACAACTTTAGATTATATCATTTAATAGATATTTATTCAACAATTAATATGAGATAATTTATTTTTCAGGATAAAAAAGTATAAATAAATAGCTGTACCCTTGGGTACAGCTATTCATTTATAATCTATAATCTTATTGCATTATCTATTTTTCATTTAATGCTTCTTTAATAACCTCTCCTAATATTTTAATCCCCTCAACTATTCTCTCTTCTGGCATATTTGAATAGTTTATTCTCATTGTATTTTCATTACCTCCATTAGGGAAGAATGCACCTCCTGGCACGAAAGCAACGTTTCTTTCAAGGGCTTTTTTCAAAAGCTCTCTTGCATTAATATGCTTTGGCAATACTACCCAAGTAAATAAACCTCCCTCTGGATAAGTATGTTTTACTTCTGGTGGGAAAAACTCCTTCATTGTATTGAACATAAGATTACGTCGACCCCTATATAATTTTTTTATTTTTTCTATATGCTCATCTAAATCATAAATTTCTAAGAAAGCATCAAGTTCTCTTTGTGACATAGAGTTACTCTGAAGATCTGCACCCTGCTTAACTAAAATATACTTATTTAATATTTCATCGCTTGCACATACCCATCCTATTCTTAGACCAGGAGAAAAAGTTTTGGAAAATGTTCCAAGAAAAACCACTCTACCCTCAGTATCCATAGACTTTATTGCAGGAATTCTTTCTCCTTCAAATCTTAATTCTCCATATGGGTTATCTTCTATAATAGGCAAGTCATATTTATTTGCTAATTCAACTAATTTCTTGCGTCTTTCCAATGACCATGTTCTACCTGACGGATTTTGAAAGTCAGGAATCACATATATCATTTTTGCATTTTTATTGTTTTTAAGAGCTTCCTCTAGCTCATCCATTAGCATACCATTATCATCGGTAGGTACTTCAATAAATTTGCATTGATATGCTTTAAAAGCATTTATTGCTCCTAGGTAACTTGGACTTTCAACAATAACAGCATCATCTGGGTTTAAAAATATTTTACCACTAAAGTCGAGTCCTTGTTGTGAACCATTTGTAATTAAAATATTATTTGCAGTTACCTCAATACCTACACGGCTCATTCTTTGAGCAATTTTTTCCCTTAGAGGTGGAAATCCTTCAGTAGGACTATACTGAAGTGCTTGCTGCCCTTTTTCTTCTAAAACCTTCAATGATACCTTCTTCATTTCTTCTACTGGAAATACTTCTGGTGCAGGTAATCCTCCTGCAAAGGATATAACCTCTGGTCTTACTGTAAGCTTTAATAATTCACGAATTTCTGAAGCCTTGATACCTTGCATACGATCAGAATACTTTATTGCCATTGTAAAAAGCACCTCCAAAATTAATTAAATTTTGGGAAAAGGTTTGCCCGATTAATTACATTATATCACTTTCAGTGTATATTTGCAATTTTTTTTGTAAGCGTTAAACCTTTTTTGCAATGTAGTTATTTTTGGGCTATTTCCCCATAATTTATAATATTCTTGTAAATATTTTATATTTCCTTCTTTTCAACCCTTTTTATTCTTTTTTCCAATTTTGTTCTCGTTATCCAAATTTGTTTATTACATTTCAAGCATTTAATTCTAAAATCCATGCCTGTTCTCATTATCTCAAATTCATTATTACCACATGGGTGTTGCTTTCTCGTCTCAACAATATCTCCTACTTTTAAATCCATCGGCATAAAATACCCCTCCTAAAAATAAAAGCTTACACTCATAATATATTTTTGAAAAACTTTAGTATTCAACTTATTTATCTGTATAGAATTTACATAGTAAAACTTAATTTATACATGTATAAATTAAAATTTTTACTTAAACCCTTGTATTATTATCTATAGTTTGATTATAAATTACTCTCTTTGGATAAGGTATTTCTATACCTTCTCTATCGAAAGCTTCCTTAAATTGTTTCCTCATTAGTCTCTCAACTGCCCATTGGGACATAGGCTTTACTTTGGCTATTATTGTTATAACAACATCTGACTCTCCAAAATTAGTAACCCCAAGAACAATAGGACCTTCTATAATATCGTCACTTTCTTTTTTTATTTCATCGCTAGCTTTATTTAAAACATCTATGGCTTTTTCAATATTCTCCTCATAGGCTATACTCATATCTACTTTTGCCCTCATATTCCCCCTACATCTGTTTGTTACCTTTGAAATAGCTCCATTTGGAATTATGTGTAGGTCACCACTAAAGTCCCTTATTTTTGTTATTCTTAAAGCCATCTCTTCAACTATACCTGATTTTCCGTCTACTTCTATATAATCTCCAACTGCAAATTGGTCCTCAAACAAAATGAAAAAACCTGTTATAATATCTCGCACAAGATTTTGAGCACCAAAACCTATGGCAAGGCCTCCTATTCCTGCTGCTGCTATTAATCCTTTTATATCTATACCTATTTCAGCAAGTATAGGAGTTAATGAGATAAAATAAATTGTATATCTTGTTATGCTCTTTAATATTCCCTTTGCAGTACTAATCCTATTTTCATCAATTTTAAGCCTAAATCTGTCTTTACTGTCAATAAATTTATCTATTAAAGTATTTGTAACTTTAATAACGAGCTTAGCTATAACTAATATCAATATAATCTTTGTACCTTTAATTAATATCCCAGCAATTTTTTCAGGATCTAAATAACTAGATATTGTTATTTTAAGCTCACTAATAAAACTAGAAAATACTTCCTTTATACCCAAAATCTATTACCTCCAATTTATTTGTTCAGCTTTTTTTCCTTTATCTGTTTTTACTATTTTATATATATCAAACATATTTTTATCTACTTCTAAATTAATCAACTCCTGTATAATTTCATCTAATTCTTGGTTTTGAAACATTATTGACAATCCACAGCTTGCAGTGATCTCTCGAGGTGTTGGTATAGTTTGAACATTATATTTACCCTTCAATTTCTTTTCAATCATAATTGCATAATGGGTAGATTCAAAGGTTATTACATGAAATTCTTTTTCCAATCTAATTACTCCTTCTTTAAATTTAAAGTATTATGGTATTTTTTGCATCATTCATTCTTTCTACTATTGTATACATATTTGTAACTCCGCCTACGATCAACTTATCCTTGAGATTAAAGTAGTCTAAGCATGTACCACATGAAAGAATCTCAACTCCTTCTCCTTCAAGCTTTCTTATATTTTCAATAACTTCAGAACCTTCTGTTGTCAGCTTTACACCTCCATTTAAAAATAATACTGCTTTAGGATATGGTTTTGCCTCAGTTAATGTATAAAAATAACCCTTCATAAGAATTTTACCTAACTCTTCTGATCCTTCTCCCATACAATCTTTCGTTATTGCAATTACTAAATCGCTTAGTGAACTTTTATTTTGTGGCATAAAGTCATTCTCTAACATTCCTTTGTAAATATTTACATGATAATCTCCATTTACTTCTTGAATATCCACATTATATCTCAAACTTTTAGCCAATTTTGCCACATTTTCCTTTGCTATCTCATTGTCAACTATTGTAGTTATAGTGCCTTCATTCACCTTCTCTATGGCCTTTTTAGTCTCAATAACTGGTTTAGGACATGTCATTCCCCTTGCATCTACTTGAAATCTCATAGTATTATCCTCCTAATCTTGTCTTTTATAATTATTATAATACTTAAATTGTATATTCTATCATTGTTTTTTCTATATTACTATAATATTTATCAATATATAATGCCTTTATTATAAATTTTATCTATAGGAATTTAAATATAATCATTAAGAAAATTTAATATTTTGTATTCACGATTTGATTTATTTCCAATTTTTATTATGATATACTTTTATTGTAAAGCATGGTTAAAGATTTAATATTCTTCTTTTAGTGAAGTGTATACAAAACACAAAATAATATCAATTAAAGGGGTGTATTATATGAAAAAAACTTTATCCATTATCATGGTATTTTGCTTGTTACTTAGTTGTACGGTTTTTGTAAATGCACAATCTGGAAATGCTAAAATAAAAGATCTAGAAGAAATAAATAAAAGAAAACTGGAAAAAATGTATATTGAAGATAAGTTAAAGCTTAATGAAAAAAACAACAAAACAGATGAATATGATACTTCTGAATATATCCAAAAACTATTAAAATTAAGAGAACGAATTTTATCTAATAAGAATAAATCTACTCCTACTATAGATAGTGATAGAAGCTACATAAATAATATAAATACTCTTAGTACGTCTAGTTATGATAGGGATGATGCAGTTGAATATGCTTTAGATTATAATGGTTCAGAATACGGTTTAACTTCTACAGAAGGATATAACGATTCCGTTTACCCTATTTTCAAGGATGCTGATTGTGCTAATTTTGTATCTCAATGCTTAAAAGCTGGAGGAATGGAAGAAGTTCGAAGTTCTAGAAGTAATGCTTGGGAAAAAGCTGATAATTGGTTTTGCGATAGTACCGATGAAAGTGATTTAGAAGAAATATCATTAACTTGGAGACATACAAATTCTTTTATGACTTACTGGAAAAACAACTGCGATGAATATACCATCTATGATGTTTCAGATACCAATTCATGGAGTGAATTTCATAACACTCTTTGGGACGATTGCCTTAAAGGAGATGTTATTCAATTTTGTGATGAAGATGGAGATCCCTGGCATACGGTAATTGTAACCGCCTACGATTTTGATTCTGGTGATGAAGATGATATATTATATTCAGCTCACTCATATAATCGAGAAAATGCTAGCTTATATGATGTAGTAAAAAATTTGCCTAATAGTGACAAAGTTATTGTTTATGATATGAAATAGAGCAAAGGATGAGAATGAGGATGAGAATGAAAATAAAAACTAAGTCTTTAATTATTATATTAATAACAATTTCGCTTATGGCATGTAGCAATTCGAAGAATATAGAAAATGGTATAGGTGATACATCATCTATGGAGTATAATAGCAATTTAACAGAAACTGAAAAAGAGTCTAATAACACATTAGAAATCTCAATTGAAACTATTGTTGAAAAGCATATTCCTAAAGTTTTAAATGCTCAAATAGATAAAAATAAAATGAAGTTTATTGGTAAATGGTCAGGAAATGTTATGCCGACACTAATTAAGGCTTTAGAAGAAAAAGGTTGGGAAAAACAAAAACAACTAGGGGCAAGGTTATTTTTCTCTAGAAATATAGATGGAAAAATAATAAAAATATCTGTTACTCCAAGTGAAAAAGGAGGACCAGAGGAAAAAAATGCAATAACAATAGTTACTTTTCTTAAGAGCAAATAATTTAGTATATATATTTACATCAGATTTTTCAGGGGGCAATTTAATGTGAACACAATGGTAGTTTAGCAAATAGAAAATATTAAGTTTTTACCATGCTTTACTACAGATTATGTAATCTTCTACATTTAAATGTAACCATCAGTAAATTCAAGTTATTAAAAAAATACTAAAGAATATTTTAACGGAAAATCTAAAAATGATTTTCCATTTTTTGTTAAATTCAGAAAAATAAAAAGCAAGTGAGGAAATTGTATAAATTAAATTTAGCAGAATTGCATAATATATAAGGTAATACTAAGAGCCTGTCGAATTAGTATTTTCTCATAAAATCTAATAAGAGGCGGTATTACCTTGTGAATCAAATAACATTTCACGAAAATAATTGCAATGGAGAAACTGCTTGTACTTAGCTGGTTTCATTATTAATCAAAAACTATTTATCATTTGACTA
This sequence comes from Paramaledivibacter caminithermalis DSM 15212, assembly GCF_900142245.1. Lineage (GTDB taxonomy): Bacteria > Bacillota > Clostridia > Peptostreptococcales > Caminicellaceae > Paramaledivibacter > Paramaledivibacter caminithermalis. Next base: position 62,104 of record NZ_FRAG01000016.1, read on the forward strand.
TCTCCACTGCCTATAATGCTTTTTAACATATATAATAAAATATTGTGATCATAAAAGGATTTTGCAATGCTTGAATCGTTTAAAGCACTTATCAATGAGCTATTTGGAAAAACAGATGCAATAGGAACCATTATAGCTGCAAATATAAATACAACCATCACTCCTTTTATAAATCCAAATATAAGACCTCCTAATCCATTAAACTGTTTAATAATAGGAAGTGATGCTATACCGTTTAATACAACTCCTAGTATATTTAATGCAATCTTTGATATTATAAAAATTACAATTATACTTAATAGTGCTATAATAACTCTGGCTATTAAGCCCGATATATATACATTAATATTGTTTATAACACCTTCACTATAATTTGTAAAGACTTCACTTTTCATAAATAATTTTTGAAAAACCTTTGGTAAATTCATTATTTCAAATATGTTCTCCTTAGATACTTCTTCTCCTTGTAAGTTGCTTACTGCTAAAAAATTCATATTTTTTAATGCAAATTTCTGTATTTTATAGAACCAATTTGTATTTTCAACTATAAATACTGCTAAAGAAGAATAATATATTTTTGCTATAATACCCGCTGCTATGTAGCTTGCCATGTTAAAGAAGGATAGTATAAGTCCAATGCTAAGCCCCTTTAAACTACTTACAACAATGATTATAATAACACATATATCCATCCAGTTCACTGGTTTTACCCCCTAGTTCTATCTAATAATTCATCTCCATTACTTCTAGCTTATCTTTATAAACAATCAATAGATTTCTTTTAGAAACCCAATTTATATTCTTTATATCTCCATTAATTTTTTTCTCTAAAACCTTATTTCCCTTTTTATCTATTATATATATAGTTCTATCTGTAAAAACTCCAAGCTTATCCTCACCTATATCCAATCCCAATATTTCCCCAACAATAGGCGTTTTATTCAAAATATTACCCTCTAAATCTAATTGGCTAATAGTATTTCTGTTTTTCGTATCTATTATAGTATTCTTTTTATCAACAAGATTTAGTACAAGTAATCCTTGATTATTTAAGACACCTCTATTTATTGTTTCTTGGAAGTTTTTCTTCCATAAAATGTTATTATCTTTGGTGAGCATTAATATGCTGCTATCTCCTAAAACTAGTAAATTTTCATTATTGATTAAAAATATTTTATAGATAACTATATTGTCAAATTTTTTTCCAGATAAAACCTTTCCCTCTAGAGAATAAAATAAAATATTGCTATAGAATTTTTTTTCTTCAACAGCTAATATTGTAAGGGCTATAGTACTATTATCTGGCGATAAATCTCCATCAATAACTTCTCCTTTAGGAATAGTAAAATTCGAGATTATTTCTCCGTCAGGATTAAATACATATATCTCCTTTTCAAGCATAACAAGAGCATGTCCACTCTCATTAATTTTCATATCTATTATTGCTTTTTCTAAATTGTTTTGTATTTTTATTTCTCCTTCATAATTTATATAGTAAATATCACCACCAGAAGAATCAGCAATTACTATATTATTCTGGTTTCCCTTTATAATAGCCTCTTCGATATCCAATTTTTTTTCCCATAACATTTCTCCTTCTTCATTATATGTACTTAATTTTCCTTCCTCAAACTTACAAATGTGCTCATTAAAGCTCTCTATATTAATTTTTCTATCCTTATCTTTTCTATTTGAATAATTAATCGTATTTATTCTTTTTAGGTTCACATCTTTATTAACAAATGAAGGTATTACAAAATGAACAAGCTTTACAGCTCCAAATAACATAGAAGCAATAACCATTGAAAATATTAAGAATCTAGTTCTATTAAGTCCTTTTTTCTTTTTAGCCAAATCCTTTCACTCCTTAAAAACACTGGATTATCTTAGACTATATTATAACATAAAGCAAAGACCTATGACGACGCATTTTAGTTGCAAGTTACAAGTTCCATGTTCCAAGTTTTAAGGTTATTCTTTTAGGTACTAAAAACCTTAATTTCCACTTTTAAAATTTCACTGGTAATAGTTTGCATTTTCTCTCTGTTGCTTGAATTTACTCAAATTCAAACATGCAATTTCTTGCAAAAAAAGTTTGAGTTTCTATACAACAAAAAATACTTAGAAATCCTTTATAAAGGATTTCTAAGTCGTTAATTAATATTAATAAATTTAAGCTTTGAATTTACAACTACACTCTTTTATTTATAAATGCTTTATAACAAATATTTGGTCATTACAGCACTTCCATCATCATCATAGCTACATCATCATCTAAATTATTATTAGAAAAATCCCTAGCATCATCTATAATTCTTTGAATTAATATATCGCTGCTGGAAGATTTATTTTCTAGACAAATTTCTAAAATACGATCAGAATAAATTTCTTTTTGGATATTTCTTGCTTCACTTATTCCATCGGTATAGAAAAGTATCCTATCGCCACTATTTAATTGCAAATTATATTCATTATAGCCTATATCATCAAAAAGAGTGCATATGGGTAGTCCTGGTAAAAATACTTCCTCAACCTTATCCTGTCTAAAAACTATAGGCATACAATTATGCCCACCATTTACAATTTTTATTGTGAAGGATGATTTATTAAATACACCATATAATATAGTTATATAGTAGTTATCATCGAGATGAAGCTCTTTATATCTCGATTTTAAATAGTTAAGAGTATAAACTGAATCAAGGGCATCGGTTTTTAGATTTTTTAATGTCTGCCTTATGAACATGGTTATCATTGATGCCGTTACCCCATGGCCTGCTACATCAGCCATGTATATGCCTATATTTTCTTCATCTATATCTATAATATCAAAAACATCTCCTCCCAACATTTCACTGGGAATATATTTTGAGTATATTTTTATAATATTATTATATATTCCATCTTTAGGTATTATCCTTTGTTGAATTTTCTTTGCAAAATCCAGATCCTTTCTCATCTTTAGATTCTGCTTAAGTATAATTTTCTCCATTTCTTTTTTTTCAGTAACGTCTCTAAAAACCTCAACTGCACAATATATTTCCCCATTTTCATCCCGTATGGGTGAACTGACAACAGAAAAAATTTTATTTCCTATAATTTCTTCTTTCTTAACTACTTTACCATACTTTATAGTGGTTTCTGTTATACATGTCTCACATTTACAACGCTTCCCTAGGGCTCTATAGCATACTTCCCCTCTTACATCTCCTATTAAATCCTCCATAGGCTTATTGATAAATATAATCCTATTATTTTTATCTACAACCCTTACAAGGTCTATCATCCCTGCTAATATATCTTCAGTAAACCGTTTTTGTCTTTCTAGCTTTTTAGTTAATATTATTTCCATATCATTCTCTCCATCTGTTATAAATATTAAAAACGGAAACAACCGTTCTAGCTTAATATTATGTATTCTATATACTTGTTTAAATTCCTTGTGGGTTTTAAAATAATTTTTCTATACAATAGATATAAATATAGGAGCCTATTTAAAGCATTTACCCTTAAATAAGCTCCTATATTTATAATCCCTTAAAAATAAGTTGCTATAAATTAACTCCTTATGCTAGCAAATAAAATTTTCTGTTTTTGAGATGCTTTAGAAGGTTTTAATATTTTATTTGAGTGATTTTTATAACACATAGGAAATTATAGACCTATCAAATTTATATATATAATTTCCGTTATGTGTTTCAAAAAAGTCTACCTTATAAAGCTTTATAAAAGACTTTTTTATAAACCTGTTTTTCCCTTCAAAGTTATATAAAAAAACAGGTTTATTACATGAACGAAAAGAAAATATTAAAGCCCCTGCCATAGAAACTAGCTTAGCGGGTTAAATTACTTAATCATCTCTTTAGCCAAATAATATAATGGTCTTACGCCTACGCCTGTACCACCTTTTGAAATATACTCTTTCTCCTTTTCAGCACGCCTCGAACTTCAGCTTTCTCAAAAGCCTGTTATCTTGTTGACTTTGTCAACAAGATAAGGATAATATTTTTTCTATTATCCTTTATTTAAATAATGTTCATATTCTACTTTTCATTTTCCATTAATATTTTAATTTTTTGTCTGTCTATTTCTTTCTTTAGCTTTCCTTGTACTCTTTTAGTTTCATGTACATTTGGGTCAATTCTTTTTTCTTTTAAAGAAGTAAGCTTTTTTCTCCAGTCAATTTCATCAAGTTTTATTTTTTTCATCACATTTGTTCCATCTGGTTCTTTATAGCAATATAGTATTTCTTTTTTATCATGGCTAATATACATTACCGGCACAATAGATCCTAATGGAACTTCATCAGCAATAGGCCTAATTACATTAAACCTTAAATATGTAGTTTCTTCTCCAAAATAATGTCTTAACTTTTCAGATTCTAACTCTCCAACAACATAATATTTATTTATGTTAATACCAAATGTATTCTCTATGTCTGTCCAAGCATCTAAAATTTTAGCTTCAATTTGTCTATTTGCTTCTTCATGTGCTTTATTCTGCACTATATGGTTTTTGGACCAACCCGTTTTTCTTTCATTTAATGCAAAACCTGAAATAGAAACAATAGATAAAATTGTAATTAGCAAAAATACAATACTTTTTTTCTTCATTTCTTTAACGCCTCCTAATCTATCATATAATAATCTTCTGTCTCCATACTTCTAGTATCTCCATTATCTCCTATAACTAGATGCTCTGCTTTTAATTGTAATATGTCACCAATTTCACCAGTATAATACTTAGAAATGCTTACACTATATGAATCTTCATTAGCAATATATGTTTTTACTTTTTCTCCTGATGCATATAAATCTAAATACACACCAGTTTTAGCAATTGTTCCTTCTGGAGTGCCTTTAGTATATCCTGATAGCTTAACTTTGGTACGATAAGGAGCTACTGAATCTATAGAACAATCTCCGTCTACACCTAGATTGGGTAAAGCAAAAGCTGAAGATGTACAAAATAAACAAAATACAATTAAAATGAAAGTAAATTTCTTAATTTTCATAAAACATCCTCCTTTTATAGTGTTAGTATGCATAATAAAATTATACTAAAAATTTTCTAAGAGTATTTTATTAACATATTATTAATACACTTCTTATCTTGTTGATGCCCTTACCCAATCCATAATTTTCATCCTTTCCTCTAATAGTGAGAAGTAAAAAACTTAGGTTGATGATATATAAGGTTCCAGCCCCCATACTGGCAAAGAATAATGCTATAGAAGCTATACTATTTAGTAATAAACCCTTTTTTTTTTTCATTTCCTTTGACCTACTCCTTTAAAAATTGTCTTCCTCTATATACACTCTTTGTTATAAAGGGTGTCAATGTTAATGCTTCATTTAATATAGCCATGGCAGTTATATTGCAGTATATTAAAAAATCTTTTTCTTAGTTTACACTACCCGTCTGTCCTTTTTTAGGTCTAAACTGCCTTTTTAGATTAAAATTTCTTACTTCTTATCTGTAGCAACAAATCAATCTATTAATTTAGTGCTAATCTTTCTAGTCTTTATTTTTCTTTATTAGATTTTGTTAATTATGCTTATCTCTATATAGGGTATTATCAAAGATTTAAGAATAATCTTTAATTCAACCCATTGATTTTACTTAAAATTTATATAAAATTTTTACTAATATCTTAAAGGGATACCCTATTTTGCTATTGCTATTCAAGATTTTTCATTAATATAACATAAAATAAAAAATCTGGAATCAAAAAATCGCAATTTACCTTTTAATTAAAATGTCAAAAGGATATATCCATAGAAATTATACAAAATATACATTTTGTTGTCAACCTTTTATTACCATTTTATCATTATTTTTTATTAAATATATAATTATAGCAATTATCGTCGCATTTTCCATTTAAAGAAATTACCTCTATCATTGGTCTTGCTCATAATTCTTATAGAATTATAGACAGTATTCAAATCCCTGACTGATTTAATTATATCCTTTTTAGAACTAATTAAAGAAATGAATATAGAGGTCTTTAGGGATAAAAGTAATAAGCAGCTTGCTAAGTTTATACATACATATTTGAAAAATAAAGCTGTAGACATCTTTAGAAAATATGTAATAAAAAAGAAAATGGTAACAGGAATAAATTATGACTTGGTATGTGATAATTCTGATAGTGGCATTAATGTTTTATATCCAAGGGAATCGCAAACATTTCCAACGAAACTTGTATTAACGAAAAAAATAGGTTGAAAACTTAATTTTAAATCACACTAAGAAATTATATCGTATTAAAAGGCTTAAATAAGCTTTTATATAGTCTGAATACAGCATAATTCATGTTATGCTGTACAGATTTACCAAAATATAAAAAGCACTCTCTTTTTAAGAAAGTACTTTTTATATACAATATTTTTTTTATTAATTCCATTATCATCAGACTTATGTAATTCTTAATATTTGGTTTATATATCAAGTTACCATTTAACCTTCTCAACGAGTCAACAGAAACATTAAAATATCGTGCTATAGCCCAAAGAGTATCCCCTGCTTTAACAGTATATGTTTCAATCTTTTCAAACACTTTTTCCTTTACTTCTACTAAAGGAAAATATACTCCAGGCTTCTACATTTTTTCTTTGAAATTTATTAAACCTTGAAGTTGTTTATCTATAGTTTTATTTTCATTTTCGCTCCACACCACCATTCACTGTTAAATGTATTTCACTTAAAATTCGCTCTCACTATATATAAACAGTTTTTTTTTTTTAAAAGTAACATTAAATTTTATTTTTTTTGAATTCATAATTAAAAAGCATTTTGAAACAAGTAAAAGAAGGTAATGCCTTTAATAGCACTACCTTCTTTTATGCATTGTATTATATACATATATAGCAAACTTCGAATATGATTGTGGATTATCATAAACATACTCAATTTTGATATCAGGTTGACAATTTATTGCAAAAGAACGAAGTAGATTAAAATGACCAAGTATCCATCTTGTAGCTCCAGAAACAACAAGTTTATCCTTAGGAGTATTTATCCCCCTTGCTAGTAAATACTCCCTAGCATCATCAGTCATTCTTAATAATTGGTACTTGTGGTCTTCAGACTCTTGTTTATCATAAAACTCCTTATTTCTTACATAAAAAGCCTCATATTTATCTTCATCAGATAACGCATTGACCTCAGGTTCATCAGGCCTTGGAAAAATCGGGACTAACACAGGACACTTAACACCATATTTAGATGAAATAGTTACCCATTTTTTTAGCATCATTTTTGCATCTCTTAAATCATCACTATAATAATATTCTTTCCTATTAGCATCGTTTGGTCTTACTATTAAGTAGGTTTCACTATTGCAATTTGGTGGTATATACAAAAGATAAGGATAATGAAATTCCTTATTATTATCAAATGGTCTCTCGATTATAGAATTATCATCAAAAAATATATATCTCAAAGTTGTTTGTTCTCTATACAAATAAAACGCAGTTATATTTATAGTTATTGTAATACTTTCTGTTTCATCAATAATTACTTCAAATAAGTCTTTTACACTCTTTTTATCTAATTTATTAATATATCCCCAAAGAACAGCTTCTACATGAGGCATGTG
>NZ_FRAG01000117.1 GCF_900142245.1 Paramaledivibacter caminithermalis DSM 15212
GTTTAATTCATTTTAGGGGCATCGAACCCCTAAAATGAATGGGGCTTACAGCCTCGACCACAAGGGTCGAGGTTTTACACCCCAAAACTATAAACCCGATGGAATTGTAAAAGATGTACTATTTCCTGTAGTAAGCGAACAAACACTCAAAGCATTGATTAAAGAATTTAAAAACACTGGTGTAGCATACCGCAGGAAAGTATATACTGTAATGCGTGCAAGCTATGGCAATCATTATAGACGAATGGTACCGGAGTTACTTAACACTTTAGAATTTTGCTCCAATAATGACGTACATAGGCCCGTTATTCATGCCTTGGAGATCATAAAAAGATATTCAATAACCAGTATGCATTACTTCCCTATCTCTGAATATATTCCTATTGATGGTATAGTACGTCCAATGATGAAGGAAACTGTAATTGAAAAGGATGATAATGAAGTAGAAAGAATTAATCGGATTAACTATGAAATAGTTGCCCTTCAAGCTTTACGTGATAAATTGAGATGTAAAGAAATATGGGTTAAGGGAGCTAATAGGTATAGGAATCCTGATGAAGACCTTCCAGCGGATTTTGAACAACGAAGAGAAGAAAATTATAAGGCTTTAAAACATCCACTAGATGGAGAAAAGTTTATATCTAGTTTAAAAGAGTCCATGCATGAAGCACTTAGTATGTTTAATAACGGATTACCTAAAAATTCAAAGGTTAAATTATCTGAAAGAGCTGGTGGATGGATTACCCTTTCACCTTTAGATCCACAGCCTGAACCACAAAATCTTTTCAGAGTAAAAGCCGAGGTATCACGACTATGGCCCATGACTAACCTACTTGATGTATTAAAAGAAGCTGACTTAAGACTGTCATTTACAGATCATTTTAAGACAATGACTTCTAGAGAGCAGTTAGATCGTTCAATTATTCAAAAACGTCTTATACTTGCACTTTATGGATTAGGTACTAATACAGGATTGAAACGTGTTTCGGCTGGTAATCATGGAGAAAATTATAAGGATTTACTGTACATTAGGCGTAAATTCATCAATAAAGATAACCTTAGAAACGCAATATCTTCAGTAGTAAATGCTATACTTAACTGCCGTATCGAGGATATATGGGGTGATGGAACCACGACCTGTGCTTCAGATTCTAAAAAATTCGGTGCCTGGGATCAGAATCTAATGACTGAGTGGCATATTCGTTATAGGGGCCGTGGAGTTATGATTTATTGGCATGTGGAAAAGAAATCTACATGTATTTACTCTCAGCTTAAAACCTGTTCATCGTCTGAGGTTTCAGCTATGATTGAAGGGTTGCTAAGGCATTGTACAGATATGGAGATACAAAAGAATTATGTAGATTCACATGGTCAAAGCGAAGTAGCGTTTGCTTTTTGCCATCTACTAGGTCTTAAGCTCATGCCAAGATTAAAAGCTATTTATAAGCAAAAACTTTATCGTCCTGATACCGGCATGGGAGATGCCTATCCAAATTTGAAAGCAATTCTTACAAGACCGATTAATTGGGACTTAATTCGGCAGCAATATGATCAAATGGTTAAGTATGCAACTGCGTTAAGACTTGGCACAGCAGAAACAGAAGCCATACTGAAAAGATTTACTCGTAACAATGTAAAACATCCAACATACCTAGCCTTTTTAGAATTAGGTAAGGTAGTAAAAACAATATTTCTATGTGAGTATCTCAATTCTGAAATTCTTAGAAGAGAAATTCACGAAGGTCTTAACACTGTTGAAAATTGGAATAGTGCTAATTCATTCATTTTCTATGGTAAGGGTGGAGAAATATCAACGAACCGAATTGAAGACCAGGAGACATCAGTTTTAGCTTTACACCTCCTCCAAAACTGTCTAGTATATATAAATACCTTGATGATACAACAAGTATTATCACAAAAGAAATGGTACAACATTATGGAAAAAGAAGATTTTAGAGCATTAACACCACTCATTTATTCACATATAAATCCTTATGGGAAATTCGATTTAAATATGGAAGAAAGGTTAGCTTTAGATATCTTAGCTAGTTAATTTAACATATAGGACCGTGGCTTAAGCAAAACTTAGTGTTTTATGCAAGCCACGGCCCTATATATTTGATTCAGACTTATTTCTATCTACTTTGCCCCTGGTTACAGCTTCGCTGGTACTACCCCTACTGGCTTTCAGTAACTTCTTTTTTATTATTATCACTTAATTCTCTAAGAAATTGATTTAATAACTTATTTAGTTCTTTTTTTAATTCTTCCTCTGTAATCTGTCCTGTATATATTATTTTATCCATATACAATCACCCTCTCTGGTAATGTATATGAATAACATGAATTGTCCTATAATAAAAAAATGGAGAACCTTTAAGATTCTCCGCTAACCTATTCTTTACATCATAAAAACTCTAGCTTTCTTTAATGCCCTGAAAATCACACAACTCATCAAGCGTAACTTCTAGGGCTGCCGCTAGTTTTTTAGCAGTGGAGACCTTGCAGTCCCCACGTTTTTCTATATCTTCAATAGTGCGAACTGGTACACCTGAAAGTCTATAAAGTGCCGGAACAGACAATCCTTTAACCTTTCTTATCTCTCTCAATTTCATCCTAATCCCTCCTTGATTCTATATAAGCCTTTATCGCTATTATTAAAGCTATAATACTTATAGCTAAACTTATATATTTTATCATGAATTTTCCCTCCATCATGAATATTTTCAATTAATATGATATAATTTATTGTATAGGGGAGCTGCAACTCCCCTATATGGTTATTTCTTTTTTCGCTTGGGACGTTTCTTTTTAGGAACGTTCCTTTGATTTTTTGCTGTTTTGTATACGACTATTGCTGTAACTAGATTGATTAATGATGTTGCTAAGTTTATGTACTCGTCGCTATCCCTCAATTTCCTTCCCTCCTTTCTTAATTATATTATACCACGTAGCAACGTGGTTCGTCAATACTTTTTTTATGCTTTTTTACCCAAAAATAAAAAATAGGTAGAGATGTACCCTATTTTGTAAAAATTGTGTAGAAATTTGTAAATGCTTGATTTTTTTTGTGTTCTTAGTATTGTTTTTTAGATATTATCTAGTTCCTAGGCATTAGAA
>NZ_FRAG01000037.1 GCF_900142245.1 Paramaledivibacter caminithermalis DSM 15212
TACTCATAATCGTGGTGAAGAAAAGTTGCCTTTCCACAAAGGGGACAGCGAGGGTATTTAGGTACCTTTTTAGATATTGGTTTATCAGGAGCAAATTGGTGATTACATTTGCGACAAAGGTATTTTTGATAACCATCTTTATCTTTACCATAACGGTAAAAAGAATCTTTATTATTGCATTTTGTACATTTAATTGGTACAATTTTTTGCATGAGGACTTCACCCTTTCTGGGAGGTATAGTTTTTTTAGCAAAAACATTGTACCACAGAGGATTGAAGTCCTCAATTTTCATTTAAGTTTACAGAGCGTTAAATATTATATGGAGTGTGAATTATGATACGAGTACTTTTTGTGTTACTAATGCTTTTGGGACTGTTTTTTGTATCATTAGGTTTGCTATTTATAAATTACGATATATCACCTTTAAAGAAGATTGTAGATAGAGAATATGTCTATAACGATAATAGACTTGGATTTCAAGTAATGCTTCCTGGATTAATACTTATGCTTATATCTAGCTGGCTCTTTATGAATTATTAAAACTAAGGGAAAAGGGATAGTATTTAAGGTCAGAAATAAAAAAATGCTGCAAGTCTGAAAAAAGATTGGCAGCATTTTTATTTATGATATTACTTGAATATAAAGATATTCAAAACCAAGTAAACTGATGTACTTAAGCTTCTTATAGGGTTTGATAAGGTTAAAGCTCTTTATCTTTTAGCAAAATTATCAAATAGGATACAATAAAAACTGATCCTGATACTATAAACAGCATTATGGGAAATATATCCAATAATGCTCCAGCAAATAAGGATCCGCAAACCATACCAACAGAGTTAGCAGAGTTTTGAAGTCCCATAATTTTTCCATGTTCGTTTTTGCTTAACTTTGATACCAATGTTTGTAGTAAAGGCTTATACATGGATAAGAAAAATATAAATATAATCAAAACAATTATTGACTTTATAGACATCAAATTGTCGAAGGTTGATAATGCTATAAGTGTTGAACCTACGACCAATAAAATATATTTTAATGATTTTTTTTCACCGTACTTTTTAGATATTCTAGGAGTTAGATATACATTTGCAATTATACCTATAATACCCGTAAGTGCCATATAATATCCAATTTGTAGTGGATTTAGGTTTAGATATTTTTTCAAAAAATAGTTTATTCCTGTATTATATGCTATATATGAAAAGGAAGTTAAAAGAACCAGTAGAAGCAATATTCTTAAAGAAGTAGTCATGGTTTTTTTGAAATCATCCTTTATTTGAAAAATAAAATGATTAGATTTTTTTTGCGAATTATTAACCACTACATTGCTTTCGGGTAAAAATAAAAAAACTATCCCAGAATGTAATAATAGTCCTATGGATTGAAAAATAAAAGCATAATGGTAATCTTTGGCACCTATATAACCTCCCACAAGATAGCCTAGGGATATTCCAAATCCAGTTATTGCAGTATAGTAGGATATAGCTTTACTACGATTATATGTATTTGTTTCATCAACTATATAGGCTATAGCAACAGTAAATAATGATGATGCACAACCACCTGCGATAATCCTAAATAAAATAATTAGAATAGGAGATGTTGAATAACCGAAACCTAGCTGTGCAAGGGCGTAACCTATATTAGGAAGACATAAAAAAAGCTTTCTGGTTTTGTATTTATCTGACAGCATACCCCAAATTGGAGACATGGTAAAACTGGCAATAGACATAGCAGCGAACATTATGCCATACATAAGAGAAGACATATTGAGACTAACTACAAGTTCTGGTGTAACGGGATGGGCTACATTTGCCAGCAAACTCATAAAAAACATTATCACAATTAAAAAAGACAATTTTTTATTCAATATAAACACCCCATAAATTATTTATATTATTTGCATTAATGTAAGTTAATCCTTCAAGCTAGCATCTATCATAGAAATTTAATATTTCCTAAATTATCCTATGAAATAGAGAACCATATTAACTAGCATAACGAATTAGTTTACACTTATCACATTATATTCTATTAATAGAATAACATCAATAGCCAAACTTCCTTATTGAATGAAAAATTTGACATGATTAATATAATAATGTAATATAGTGATATAAAAACAAAATAATAGGTTATGTATATTGATCACGAAGATCAATATCTAGTTAGAAAACTAGATATTCTTCGTGATTTTTGTTTGCATAAAATAAAAAATAGAGTTTTAGGAGGAATAAGGAATGTATGATAAAAAACTGTGGGAAAAATGTATAGAATTTCATGGACATGAATGTCCTGGATTGGCTATAGGATTTAAGGCAAGTGAGGCAGCTATAAAAAAGCTCAATATTGATTTTTCAAAGGACGAGGAAATAGTATGTGTTACTGAAAATGATGCCTGTGGCGTAGATGCGATCCAAGTTATCTTAGGATGTAGTATGGGGAAGGGAAATTTGTTATTTAGAGATAGAGGTAAGCAGGCATTTACTTTTTTTAATAGAGCTACAGGTGAAGGCATAAGGATAGTACTAAAAAAATTTGATGATGAAATGGATAGAGATAAAAGAAAGCAATACCTATTAAACATAGATGTAGAAAGGATTTTTGAATTTAAAGAGCCTAAATTTAATCTGCCAGAAAAAGCTAGAATATTTAACAGTATTATTTGCGAAAAATGTGGTGAAGCTGCGGCTGAACACAGGATTAGAATCAGTGAAGGAAAAAAGGTATGCTTAGACTGCTTTGAAGATTTCAATAGAGGATGGTAAATATATGGTTAGATATATTTATATAAGATTAAAATTAGGAGATGATAAAAATGAGAAGGATTTTAGGTATCTTATTAACATTATTGATTATTATGAATATTTCAGCTTGTTCAAACTCAAATGATGATACTAAGGCTATAGCTGAGGAAACTGTTGAGTCCAATAATGATATAATTATTAGATTAGCTGGAGGAGACTGGGGATTTCCCAGCCCCTATCTCCATTATTCTAGAGGTCCAGGAGGTTTTAAAATGTATCTTCTATTTGATAGCCTTTTAGAGAAAGATGAAAATGGTATAATTCCATGGATTGCTTCAGAATGGAGAATTGAAAATGAAGGTAAAGATTATATATTTACTTTGAATGATAATATATTATGGCATGATGGTGAAAAACTCACACCTGAAGATATAAAATTTACCTTTGACTATTATAAACAGCATCCTCCTGTATGGAACTCATTGAATGTAAATGGTAAATATATAGTTAAAAATGTAGAAATAATTGACGAAACAAATTTGAAAATAGTCGTAGACAGTGCCAACGCTACATACTTAGAAAGACTAGGGAAAGCTAGAATTTTACCTAAGCATATCTGGAAGGATGTAAAGGATCCCAAAAAATTTCATTCAGAAAAGGCCGCTATTGGTTGTGGACCCTATAGGTTTGTTGAATACAATAGAGAACAAGGGGCATATAAATTTGAGGCATTTGAAAACTATTGGGGACCAAAACAAAGAGTAAAGGCTATAGAATGGGTTCCAGTAAGTGATGAGATTTTAGCCTTTGAAAAAGGAGAAATTGATACTGTTTCTCCAAGTCCAGATATAATCGGGAGATATGAAAAGGATAAGGGGTATGCGATAAAAACCAATAAGGGATTCTGGGGTTATAGGCTCATATTTAATATGGAAAAAAGAAGTGAGTTAAAGAATATTAATTTGAGAAAGGCATTTGCATATGGAATAGACAGAGAGGAAATGGTTGATAAAGTTTCAAGGGGAGCTGCTATAGCTGCTAGTATGGGATATATATCTAAAGAGCATATATGGTATAATGATAATATTCAGAAGTATAGTTATGAGCCAGAGAAAGCAAAAAAATTCCTCAAAGGAAAGAGTTATAGCTTCGAAATATTAACAGGAAATAAGGGGGCAGAAATAAAAATAGCTGAGCTTATAAAGATGACTCTAAAGGATATTGGTATAGAAATAAAAATAAAAAGTGTAGATATGAAAACAAGGGATGCTGCTGTAAAAAATAAAGAATTTGAAATAGCCCTTATAGGACATGGAGGATGGGGGAGTGATCCAGATTCTTTGCGAGAAATATATGGCACTGATACCCAAGAGGATGGAAGCCCATCTTCAAATTCACTACCAGGATATTATAATGAGAAAATTATAGAGTTATCTCAAAAACAAATGAAGGAATTAGATAAGGATAAAAGAAAGGAAATAATATATAGGCTTCAAGAATTAATAGCAGAAGAAGTACCTCAGATTCCTCTATATAATACACGTTCGTATTTTGTATTTAGACCTTTAAAATATGATGGTTGGATGTATACATATGATCATCATTATCCAGAACATTGTAAATTATCATATCTGGTACGAGAGAAGTGAAGATAATGTCTAAAAATATTTTTAAAATATCAGTAGGGTATGTAATAACATTTTTATTTATAATAACTATAAATTTCTTCATCCCTAGGTTTATGCCTGGGGATCCCTTTACTTATCTTTCCAGTGATGAAAGTGGCATGAATGTAACGTATTCAGATGAAGAAATGCAAAAATATAAAGAATATTATGGTTTAAATAAACCTTTAGGTATTCAATTTGTAAATTATATTAGAAATGTTTTAAAAGGAAATTTAGGATACAGTATTATACTAAATGATGAAGTTTCAAAAATAATTATCAGTAGAATCACATGGACATTAGGAATAGTTATAATATCCATAATAATAAGCTGCTTTTTTGGTACTTTATTAGGTGCTGTATCGGCCTATAATAGAAATGGATTAATAGATAAAATAATTTATTCGGTTTTTATGATAATATCAGAAGTACCAGCCTTTATAATAGCACTTATCTTTCTTTTTTACTTTGCAGCATATCTCGATATTTTTCCATTATCGGGAGGTTTTAAGCCCTTTGTAGAATATGAGTCTTCTTTTGAAAATATAACTGATATTATACATCATGGAGTTCTTCCTGCTGTATCTCTTAGTTTTATAAACATAGGTAACTTTTATATTTTATCAAGAAATAGTATGATTGACATTTTACAAAAGGACTATATTATAACTGCAAATGCAAAGGGATTAAATAAAAGCAGGATAATACTGAGGCATGCACTTAGAAATGCTATATTACCTATAGTAACTAGGATTTTTTTGAGTTTAGGTACTGCTATAGGAGGAGCTGTGCTTATAGAGAATGTTTTCAAGTATCCAGGACTCGGAACATTGATGAGAGAAGCAGTATTTTTTAGAGATTATCCTCTTATACAGGGAATATTTTTGATAATGGCTGTTATGGTAATTATTATGAATTTAACTGCAGATATTGTCTACAAAAAATTAGATCCGAGGTTAAAATAAATATGAAAAAAATTATAATATATATTAGGAGTGCTTCACCTATAGGTAAAGCTGCGTTTTTATTGTTAACTGCCATTATTATATTAAGTATATTTGGTTCTCAATTATCAAGGTATCCCCATGATTTATCATCGGGAAAATCCTTAGAAGCTCCTTCTAAAGATCATAAATTAGGAACAGATGACCTTGGCATAGACCTTTGGGCACAAATATGTAATGGAGCTAGAATTAGCATGATAATTAGTTTAGGAGTTGCTACTCTAGCTTGTGGAATAGGGAGTTTTATTGGAATAATTTCTGGATATAAGGGTGGAATTATAGATTACATACTTATGAGATTTACTGATATGGTGATAGTTCTTCCACAGCTTCCTACAATGATAGTTTTAGGGGCTTTTTTTGGACCAAGCATTAAAAATATAATCATAGTTTTAAGCCTTTTTTCTTGGACTAGAATAGCAAGGATTACTCGTGCTAAGCTATTAACAATAATGGAGCAAGATTATATCAAAATTGCAAAGGGCTATGGAGCATCCTTTAAATACATATATTTAAACCATATTCAATCACAGATTTTGCCAATAATTGTATTATGCTTCATTAAAACTACAGGAA
The DNA here is from genome assembly GCF_900142245.1 of Paramaledivibacter caminithermalis DSM 15212. Classification (GTDB taxonomy): domain Bacteria; phylum Bacillota; class Clostridia; order Peptostreptococcales; family Caminicellaceae; genus Paramaledivibacter; species Paramaledivibacter caminithermalis. The sequence goes on from NZ_FRAG01000037.1 coordinate 5,996, forward strand.
AAGCTATAGTTGCTGAGGCTTCATTGTCCTTTTTAGGATTAGGAGATCCAACGTCAAAAAGCTGGGGACTTATACTAAATCGAGCTATGGATTTTAATGGAATATATTTTACCCCCTACTGGAAGTGGTGGGTAGCTTCCCCACTTATAGCTATAGTATTATTGGTGGTTTCCATTTCTTTAATTGGAAGAGAGTTGGAAAATAAATATGATTTTAAAATGTAGGAGCTGGAACTTATGAAAAAAGAATTACTTAAGGTCAAGGATTTAAAAATATCATATTTTTTAGATAGTGAGGTAAAAGAAGCTGTAAAGGGAGTATCGTTTACATTATACGAAGGTGAAACCATAGGTATAATAGGAGAATCGGGAAGTGGAAAGACGTCTATAGCCATGTCTATTATGGGATTATTAACAAATGCCAAGATAGAAGGAAAAATAATTTATGATGGTATAAAGTTTAATACATTGAGGCAAAAAGAGCTAAATAGATATAGATGGAATGAAGTAGCCATAGTATTCCAAAATAGGTTAGATGTCCTTAATCCTGTGTTAACCATAAGGGAGCAAATTGAAGAAGTATTAAAGAAACATACCATGAAATCTAAAGGAGATATAAAAAAAAGAGTTAAAGAACTTTTCAGTATGGTAAATTTAGAAGAAAAATGGCTCAGCAGCTATGCCCATGAACTTTCGGGAGGCATGAGACAAAAAGTGCTTATAGCAATGGCTCTTTCATGTAATCCAAAGCTTTTGATAATAGATGAGCCTACTTCATCTCTAGATGTTTTATCAAAAAGGGAGATAATTAATTTGCTTAAATCAATACAAAAAAAGAATAATATATCTATGCTTGTTATATCCCATGAACTTCCAGTCATACAAGAATTGACTACAAAGGTGGAGGTTTTATATCTTGGTCATATTTTAGAAGAAGGACTTACAAGGGATTTAATAAATAATCCTATGCATGTATATACAAGGGGCCTTATTAATTCTTCATGTGATATCAATGTTTATAAAGAACTATGGGGAATTTCTCCTAAAATAAACTTAAAGAGTGGAAATGGATGTCCATTTTATCAAAGATGTGTTCAAGCTAGTAAAGAATGTACCCAAAAGCTGCCCAGACTCAGTTATATTTCTATAGAAAGAAAGGTAGCCTGCAATAAAGGTGGAATAGTCACAATACTTGAAACCAAAGATTTATCTAAAGCCTTTAAATCTCACGGCAGTAAGATATATGCTTGTAAAAACGTTAGCATCAATGTAAAAGCTGGTGAAGTAGCTGCACTTATTGGAGCATCAGGTTCTGGGAAGACAACGACGGCTAAAATAATATCTGGATTTTTAAAATCAGATAGCGGAAGTATATACTTTGAAGGAAAAGAAATACATGGATGTGAAGCCATGAGAAAAATACATGGAATCCAAATAATTTTTCAGGATCCATTTTCAGCTATCAATGGTGATTTCACAGTAGAGAAAGCTGTAAAAGAGCCTTTAGAAATATTGAATATAGGAAGCGAAGAAGAACGTAAAGCCATGGTAAAAAAAGCTTTACAGGATGTACAAATGCCATTTGATAATGAAGGTTTAGATATTAGATGCAATACTCTAAGTGGTGGTGAAAGGCAGAGGATATCTATTGCCAGAAGTTTGGTAATGAAGCCTAAATTATTAATTGCAGATGAGATTACTTCTATGCTTGACCCGTCAACAAAGGCGAATATTTTAAGATTACTAAAGGGATTACAAAATGAAAAGGGCTTTTCAATGTTGTTTATAACCCATGACTTACCCTTAGCGAGAAAGATAGCTGATAAAGTTTATGTGATGAATAGAGGCAGCATAGTTGAAGAGGGTAATGCCTTAGAAATATTCAATAAACCTAAGTGTCAATATACAAAAAAATTGTTTAAAGAATGTTTTCACATGACAGTATGACGAGGGGACGTTTCGTTTGTCACGTTTTGAGATATTTTATTTAAAAAAGATAACGATGTAATAAAAACCATGATTTACAATGTATAGCTTAAGTTTTGAATTTATTTATCTATGTATATAGGATTTACATAGTAAAACTTAATTTATATATGTACAAATATGCAATGCTTCTGGGCATTTTGGACATGTATAAATTAAAGTCTTTACTTAAATTCCTATAGATGTTTGCCTGAGAAACTTAAGAAATTAAATTATTCATAGAATCACTTATTGACATTCCTAATAATGCTCCACCTATTAAAGGCTATAGATGTATGACCGAGAAACTAAAAAAACGAAAGTAGACACTTATGTTTCCTTTTAGCTCCCTTTATAAACCTGTTGTATAGGCGCTTTCAATAACGCCTATACAACAAGTCAATTTATGCTATTATAATGATTTTCTACTTGAATATGCACCTAGTTTAATTTACCAATAACTTTTTCAACGGCATCTACTATATCATTTTTTTCGATTAGTTTAGCACTTTTGTTAATATCAAAATACATTATTCTATCATTAGTTAATTTATTTACTACTTCTCTTATTTTCTTATAGGCAGCTTTAGTACCTTTTCCAAGAGCATCAGGATTTTTAAAGTCTATAGCCTGTGTAGCTGCCATACATTCAATAGCTAATACTCTTGTAGTGTTATATAGTATATCTCTAGCTTTTCTAGAAGCAATTGTTCCCATACTTACATGGTCTTCTTGATTAGCAGATGATGGGATAGAATCTACACTTGCAGGGTGTGCAAGTACTTTATTTTCTGATACTAAAGCGGCTGCAGAATATTGTGCTATCATAAATCCTGAATGTAATCCACCTTTTTCAGTTAAGAATGCTGGCATATTACTAAGCTGTGGATTTACAAGTCTTTCTATTCTTCTTTCAGATGAGTTGGCTAGTTCTGCTATAGCTATTCCTAAGTAATCAAAAATCAATGCCATGGGCTGTCCGTGGAAATTGCCGCCAGAGATTGCGTCTTTATCATTGGCAAATATTAGTGGATTATCAGTTGCTGAATTTATTTCAATTGTAACTTTTTCCTTGATAAAATTTATTGCATCTTTACTAGCACCATGTATTTGAGGTATACATCTTAGTGTATAAGCATCTTGAACTCTTATTTCACCTTGTCTTGTAGTTAGCTTACTTCCATCTAGTAAAGCTAGTAAATTTTTAGCAGAGTTCATTTGTCCTACATGAGGTCTAACTTTATGTACCCTCGCATCAAACGCATCAGTTATACCATTTAGAGCTTCAACTGTTAATGCTGCAGATATATCAGAAAGCTTAGCCAGATTTATAGCATCATAAACAGTAAGTGCTCCTATAGCTGTCATAACTTGAGTACCATTTATAAGAGCTAAACCTTCTTTAGAAGTAAGGTGTACAGTCTTGATACCAGCTTTTTCCATAGCCTCTTTTCCTGGCATCAGATTACCTTCATAGTATGCTTCTCCTTCTCCCAGCATAACTAAAACCATATGTGACAATGGGGCTAGGTCTCCACTTGCTCCCAAAGATCCTTTTTCAGGAATAGCTGGATGGACTTTTTTATTTAGCATCTCAATAAGTGTTTCTAAAGTATTTAATCTAATTCCAGAAAAACCTTTTGCAAGGGCATTAGCTCTAAGCAACATAATTGCTCTAACTATTTCTTCTTGAAAATGTTTTCCTACACCACAGGAATGACTGATTATTAAATTTCTTTGAAGCTCTTTTGCTTCATCCTTTGTAATCACAACATCACTAAATTTTCCAAAGCCTGTTGTTATACCATATACAACCTTTTCATTTTCTACAAACTCATCCACAACGGCTCTTGATTTTTTTACTTTTTCTATGGCTTCATCAGTTAATGCTACTTCCACATTATTTCTAGCAACTTCAACAATATTTTCGATAGTTAAATTTTCACCATCAATAAAAATTTTATTCATATACTCTTCTCCCTTCAGAATTGTTTTGATATTTCAATTAAACTTGAATAAAGCAAGTAATAAGTTTATTATTACTTGAACAAATTGTATTTATCTTGAGTTAATTTAGATGTTGATAAAATATATGTGAAAATAGAGAATAATTGCCTTCTTGATATTTATAGATAGGTTTTGGAAATATTATCATGAAAACCATAAAAAATTGATAAAAGATTATTTAAATTAAAAATTTCAATGTATATCTGGATTTTATATTGGATTACTGAATATTTATTCTTGTAACAATATCTTAACATATTATTGGAAGTTTGAAAACTCACTAAATTAGAGATTTCAACAACTTATCGTGATAATAATTTATTTTGATAAAGCGATAAATTATAAAATAATTAGAGTAATTATACAAATTATATTATAAATATGCATAAAATAATGTAAGAGTTCTTTCATCATATTCTATAGATTTCCCATAGTAAAACTTAATTTATACATATCAAAATATTCAAAGCTTTTAAGGATTTTGATGTGTATAAATTAACTGTTTTACTGGAATATCTATACATATGAATTTTTATTTTACAAATATTTCTTACCTCAATTATAGCTATTACATAAATTAATAGTTATATATCTATTAAGAAATTAATGTATGACCTTTAAGATGCAAAGTTTAGAAAAGATTCTATGAATAATCAAATTTGTATGATATAATAGTATTACATATTAGCATCAGGTAATAATATTAAGTAATAATATATTAGGAGGATATTTATGAATCTAAAAGATATAAAGGAATTAATATTAACAATTGATAAGACATCTATACAGAATGTAGAGATAGAAGAAAATGATTTTAAAATAAAGATTTCCAAATCAATCATTAAGAATGATAGCGTCCAAGAATTAGAAGATAAGCGAGAGATTATAGAAAAAACAGGTAAAGAAGTGGAAGAAAATAAAGAATTAGATTCAGAAGATATATATATTGTTAAATCCCCTATAGTAGGAGTTTTTTATGATTCCCCTAGTCCAGATTCTGTTCCATTTGTAAAGGTTGGAGATCGTGTAAAAAAGGATCAGTCTCTTTGCATTATAGAAGCTATGAAGATAATGAATGAGATTCAAAGTGAAGAGAGTGGAGAGGTTATAGAAATTTTGGTTGAAAATGAGGATATTGTAGAATATGGACAGCCATTAATGAAAATCAGGAGGTGATGGAGCATAATGTTAAAGAAAATACTTGTTGCAAATAGAGGAGAAATTGCAGTAAGAATAATTAGGGCATGTAAGGAACTAGGAGCTGAGACAGTTGCGGTATATTCAGAAATTGATAAAGATTCCTTGCATGTTCACTTAGCAGATGAAGCAATATGCATTGGTCCTACAATTTCGTCCAAGAGTTACTTAAATATAAGTAATATTATAAGTGCTGCTAAAATTACCAAAGCTGAAGGCATCCATCCTGGATATGGCTTTTTATCTGAAAATACCGAATTTGCTCTAATGTGTGAAATCCATGGTATAAAGCTAATTGGGCCAAAGGAGGAACATATAAGGAAAATGGGTAATAAATCCGAGGCAAGAAGAACTATGATTGAAGCTGGAGTTCCTGTTGTTCCTGGTTCTGAGTATGCAACTAATAAAGCTAATGAAGCTATGCAGATAGCCAAAGAAATTGGATTTCCAGTTATGATAAAGGCAGCCAGTGGTGGAGGCGGAAGAGGTATGAGGCTTGTTTATAAAAAAGAAGATTTTATTAGCATGTTCAATATGGCAAAAGCCGAGTCGGCAGCAGCCTTTAATGATGATTCGATGTACATAGAAAAGTATATTGAAGAACCGAGACATATAGAGTTTCAAATTTTAGCCGATGAACGAGGAAATGTCATTCATCTAGGGGAACGAGATTGTTCACTTCAAAGACGTAACCAAAAGGTTTTGGAAGAAGCACCTTGTACTGTAATAAGCAATTCTATGAGAAAAGAAATGGGTGAAATGGCAATAAAGGCAGCAAAGGCTGTTAACTATACGAGTGCAGGAACTGTTGAGTTTTTGCTTGATAAGCATGGAAATTATTATTTTATTGAAATGAATACAAGAATTCAAGTTGAGCACCCTATAACAGAGTTGATTACAGGAATAGATCTAATAAAGGAACAAATAAAGATTGCTTCTGGTAAAGAGCTAGGCTTTACCCAAGAGGATGTGGAAATCAACGGTCATGCAATAGAATGTAGAATAAATGCAGAGGATATAAATAATAATTTTGCACCATCACCAGGGACAATCAAGGATTATTTGGTACCTGGAGGAAACGGTATTCGTATTGATACCCATATATATAGTGGATATAAAATCCCATCAACCTATGATTCCATGATAGGTAAGCTTATTGCATGGGGAAGAAATCGTCAGGAAGCTATATGTAGGTTGCAAAGGGCCTTAGATGAATTGATAATAACTGGGATTAAAACTAACATAGATTTTCACAGTGAAATACTAAATAATAAGAAATTCTTAGAAAATCAAATCAATACTTCCTTTATTAATAAGGAAATGATGAAATAATAAATAGGTTTAAGAAGGGAGCAAAAAGGTGATAAAGGAATTATTCCGCAAGAAAAAGTATGGAACAATAAATATAAATAAAACAGGAAATAGTGAAATTGGGGTAAACCCACAATATTCAAATAAGATAAATATAGATGAAGGCAAAAATATAGATGAGCAGCTATGGATAAAATGTAAAGGCTGTGGTGAGATCATTCTAAAGGAAGAAATAATAAATAATTTTAATGTTTGTCCTAAATGTGATCATCATTTTCGAATAGAGGCAAGAGTTAGGATAGATTTAATCACAGATAGTAATACTTTTATAGAATATGATAAAGAAATGAAAACACTAGATCCATTAACCTTCCCTGGATACAATGAAAAAATAGATAGAGCAAAGAAAAAATCAGGAGAATTTGAGGCAGTTATAACGGGAGAAGGAAGGATTAATGATATACCAGCTGTTATATGTGTAATGAATCCAGATTTTATGATGGGAAGTATGGGGTCGGTTGTTGGAGAAAAGATTACCCGGGCAATTGAAAGGGCAGTAGATAAAGAATTACCACTAATAATATTTTCTGCTTCAGGTGGTGCTAGGATGCAAGAGGGGATATTATCCTTAATGCAAATGGCAAAAACCTCAGCAGCACTTAGCAAGTTAGCAGATAAAGGGCTGTTATATATATCAGTTTTAACTGATCCTACTACTGGTGGTGTAACAGCGAGCTTTGCAATGCTTGGAGATATTATTTTGGCAGAACCTAATGCTTTGATAGGATTTGCAGGACCAAGGGTTATAGAACAAACAATAAGACAAAAGCTTCCAGAAGGATTTCAGAGATCAGAATTTTTAAAGGAAAAAGGATTCGTTGATAAAATTGTTCATAGAAAAGACTTAAAGAATATATTATATAAATTGCTAAATATCCATACCATAGGGGGTGGGATAAATGAATAGTACCCTAGAATTTGAAAAACCAGTAATTGAACTGGAAGAGAAAATTAGTGAGTTGGAAAGCTTTGCAGAGTCAAATAATGTAGATTTATCAGATGAGATAGATATCCTTAAAAAGAAATTAGATAAAATAAAAAGTGAAATATATATGAGTTTAACACCATGGCAGATAGTAAAGATTTCAAGATTACAAGAAAGACCAACTACCCTCGAATATATTAACTTAATTATACCTGATTTTATAGAGCTTCATGGAGATAGGTTCTATGGAGATGATAGTGCAATTGTGGGAGGTATTGGAACCCTTGAAGGAATTCCTGTTACTGTTATAGGACACCAGAAAGGAAAGAATACAAAGGAAAATATTCAGAGGAACTTTGGGATGCCCCATCCAGAGGGGTATAGAAAGGCCCTTAGGCTTATGAAACAAGCTGAGAAATTTAAAAGACCTGTAATAATGTTCATTGATACTCCAGGTGCTTATTGTGGATTAGGAGCGGAAGAAAGAGGGCAGGGAGAAGCTATAGCCGTTAACTTACTGGAAATGAGCAGGCTTAAAACTCCAATAATTATTGTGGTAATTGGGGAAGGTGGAAGCGGAGGAGCTTTAGCTTTAGGAATCGGTGATAGAGTTTACATGCTACAAAATTCAATATATTCTGTTATATCCCCAGAGGGGCTTTCAAGTATTCTTTGGAAGGATGTATCATTAGCTGAAAAAGCAGCAGATATTATGAAATTGACAGCTAAGGACTTGTTAAAACTTGATGTAATAGATAAAATAATTGAAGAGCCCCTAGGTGGTGCCCACAAAGATATAGATTTTATATCTAAAAATATAAAAGAATATCTGTTAGCAGAAATACCAAGTTTAATAGAATTAGATAGAGATGAATTATTAAATAGCAGATATAAAAAAATAAGGGATATAGGATTATGGGAATAAGGTTAAAGTATGACAAACGAAACGTTCCCCATGACATGAAGATGGCATGTCACTTGAAAAGTATAGGGCAAATAGGAAATGTCTCTTAAAGCTCTTTAAAATTTAAAGAACAACATAAGACATGATACTTTCTTTTTTGAAATTTACTTTATGGTTAAAAGGAGAAGAGTATAAAGCATATACGAGTTAAGAGTTATTAACTTAGGAGAATATGAAGATATCCATGAATTATCATCACTATTTTATGGTCAATATGTATTCATAGGAAAGCTTACCGAAGGAAGTTTAAAACTATATGTAGCGTATAGTTTTTGCAAAAATTAATTATGCAATGCTCAGATAATTAGTTTGCTTGAATAAATAATTGGAGGGATGCATATGTATGTAGGTGTTGATTTAGGAGGAACTAATATTGCTGCTGGAATTGTTGATGAAAAGGGGGATTTAAAATATCAGAAATCTATTCCCACAAAGGCGAAACGAAATCCTAAAGAAATAATAAATGATATTAGAGACTTGGTATTGGATTTAATTAAGGAGTATGGTTTATTAAAGGATGAGGTAGAAGCAATAGGAATAGGTATACCAGGGCTAGCTGATGAAGATGGAAATGTTATATTTTGTGTTAATTTAGGATGGAAAAATGTACCTCTAGCAATTTCCCTTAATAAACAGCTTGGAATTCCTATATATATTGATAATGACGCTACAGTTGCAGCCTTAGCTGAATATGAATGTGGTGTTATGATGGGAGCTGAGAGTGGTATACTATTGACCTTAGGAACAGGAATTGGTGGAGGTATCATATTAAATGGTAAGGTGTATAGTGGATATAATGGAGTTGGCTCTGAAATCGGACATATGGTGGTAGGTAATAATTTTTATGATTGTAATTGTGGAAGAAACGGATGTTTAGAGACTTTTTCATCATCTACTGCAATTATTAGATATACAGAAAAGTTGCTTAAAGAAAGTAAAAATAAAGGATTAATATATAAAAGAATACATTGTGATTCAGAAGAACTAAATGCAAAATTAATTTTTGATTGTGCAAAAATGGGAGATGAAATTGCACAACAAGCTGTAAAAAGACTTGTTAAATATCTTAGCTTAGGTATCATTAATTTGATTAATATTTTAGATCCCCAGATAATTGCACTGGGTGGAGGAGTAGCCAATGCTGGCAAATATCTATTGGATTTAGTTATAGAAGATGTGAAGAAAAATCAATATTATAAGGAGTTGCCAATAGGGAAAATTGTATTGGCAAGATTAGGGAACGAAGCAGGGGTTATAGGTGCTGCCATGCTGGGTAAGCAATGATTCCAGATTAATGTATTGAAATTAACTATAGATATTTTAAAAGGGGTATTATCTGGAAAATTGGATACTGGTGATACTTATAATGAAGCCATTGAAAATTCAAGGGTAATATTAAGACGTCAATACTCCTATTCAAGGGTTTAAAGAAAGTAGGGATGATAATTACAATGTAGTAAGGGAAATTGTTTAGTAACATTGGTGAAGGGTTTTTTTATCAAAAAATAGAGTTTGTAAGTTTTATGAGGGTATATTTATATAGTAAAGTTGTACTAAAAGTTTATATTATTATAGACATTAGTTTCATGTACTGATTTCATTAGTGTTAGAGTTGTAATCAATTGATATATCTGCTATAGTTATGATATTGAAAAGAATAAGGATAGCAAATAATATTATAACTAAGAGCAGGAGTGTTGAGGAATAAAGATATTATTTTAATAAATATTATCATAAGATACATTGAGAGGAGAATGTACATGAAATTATATGTTGAAATTATTGATAATAATGCTAAACTGCCATCATACGCACACGACGGCGATGCAGGAATGGACTTGTACTCTACTGATGAAATAATTATTTTACCAGGAGAGAGGGCATTAATACATACAGGTATTAAAATTCAATTGCCCCCAAATACTGAGGCTCAGATACGACCAAGAAGTGGATTGGCATTGAAAAATGGAATTACTTTATTAAATACTCCAGGGACAATTGATGAAGGATATAGGGGAGAAATAGGAATTATAGTTATTAATCATGGAACAGAAGAATTTAGAGTTACAAGAGGAATGAAAATTGCTCAGATGGTAATAAAACCAGTTCTTAGAGTAGAAGTTGAGCAAGTAGATTATTTAAATAATTCAGAGCGTGGAGAAGGTGGGTTTGGATCAACAGGTGTTTAATTAAATATAAATAGGTTTAAAAAAGTATTGCATTATATATATTTATCCTGCTAATACCGTGCTATGCACGGTGTTTATATTTGTTAAGGAATTCAAACTTTTTTTGCGAAAAACTGCATAGCTAAAATAGAGTAAAATAAAGGGCTAGAAGGAAAATTGAAACTATCGCCAGTAAAATTTTAAAAGCAAGAATTAAGTTTTTTAGACCTAAAAGAATGACCTTAAAATTTAGAACATGGAATTTGCAGCTAGAACTTGTCGTTAGATGCTTTTGTCCAGCCAAGCAGACATGTGAGTGACTTGATAATAATTGATGGGTTGTTATGGCTAATAGCTATGTTTGAAAGAATTAGGAGTGGATGTTAGATATATATAAAGACATAAAAATAAGGTTTAAGAGATTCATATTGTGCACCTTTCTTTCCTTTATATCGTGTAAAATGGTAGTATATATAATAAAATAAGTGAGGTGGATTATGAAAATAGGACGAAGATTGAAGTATATTACTGTTATAGTTTTTTTTGTATTACAGCTGATAATCTTATTTACCATAAACGATGGAAGGAACTACGTATTAAATAAAACCATCCTAACTAAGGAAGAAAAAGACTGGCTTAACAAAGAAGGAACTCTTATTTACGGTGCCGATAATAATGCACCGCCATTAAGGTTTGTTAATAAAAAAGACGGACGATATAAAGGAGTAGTTATTGATTACATGAGTGTCTTATCTCTAGAGCTTGGAGTTAATATTGATGTGCATCCACTATTATGGGAAAATGCCCTTGAGAGCCTTAAAAATGGAGAAACTGACTTATGTGATATGTTTATGAGTGAAAAGAGATCAGAGTTTTTTCTTTTTTCTGATCCTATTTATAATTTGCGTGCAGTTGTTGTCACAAGAGGCGAGGACAAGCCTATTGAAGAAATGACTTTTGCCTGTCAAAAAGGTGATTATGTCAATGAATGGTTACTACAAAACTACCCTGATTTAAATATAGTTTTTGTTGATGATGTAGGAAGTGCCCTTGATTTACTTTTGAGAGGAGATGTTGATGCAGTTGCTGGAGATGAACCTGTGGTGCTTTATCAGCTAAAGAATAAAGAGGTAGGAGAAAAACTTCATATCATGAATGAACCGTTGTATGAGAAGGAAGTTGTTTTTGCAATTCCAAAATCAAAACCAAAGTTATTGCCTATTTTAAACAAAGGGATTGCAGCTATTAAAGAATCTGGACAGCTTGAAAATATACAACAGAAGTGGTTTGGAATTTCGGCACCAATTGTTCAAATACCTGATTACAGTAAAAAAATCAGATATTTTGTAGTAGGTTTAGGCATCTTAGCCTTAATAGTTATAGCCATGATTACCTGGAATTACCTATTAAAAAATGAAGTAGATAAAAGAACAAGAGAGGTTATTAACAGCAAGAATGATTTACAGATTACCTTTGATGGTATGAGTGAATACATTGTACTATTTGATCTTGATTTAAGAGTTGTTAATATTAATAAGTCTTTGATTACATTTTTAGGGAGATCAAAGGAAAATCTAATAGGCAATTATTATAATAAGGTACTTAGTAATTTCAATTCCAATGATTTGCTCCATATGATAGCCAAAACCCTTGAGGAAGAAAATTCTTTTGAAAAAGAATTAATCCTTCAAAATAATTATTTTATAGTAAGAACATATCCTTTGAAAAATACAGTTGGAAGAATGAAAAATATTTTAGTAGTAATTCAAAATATCACAAAGGAGAAGTTATCAGAAAGACAGATTTTGCAAAAAAATAAAATGGCTGCCATTGGACAGCTTGCGGCAGGAATGGGACATGAAATAAGAAATCCCCTTGGCATAATAAGAAACCACAGCTATATATTACGTTCTATTTCCAATGACGAAAAGATAGATAGGTCACTAAATTATATTGATTCAGCCGTTGAAAGGGCAAGTAAGATTATCGAAAATATTTTAGAGTTTTCACGCTTGACCGATGGTTTGAAGGATTGGTTTAATCTTTATGAGCTGATATCAAAGTTATTAGAGCTTGAGAGTAAGACTTTAATGAAAAGAAATATTAAATACTATTTAGATTGCAAAGAAAATTTAATGATTAATTCTAATAAAGAATCCTTAAAGCATATATTAATCAATCTTTTATCCAATGCCATTGATGCAATAGAAGAAAATGGATCAATAGATATAATAGCTTATAAGAAGGATAACAATGTTTTTCTTCGCATTGAGGATACAGGAAAAGGTCTCAGTGATGAAGAAATAGAAAATATATTCAATCCATTTTATACTACTAAAGATCCTGATAAAGGCACAGGTTTGGGATTATATATAGTATATAACGAAGTAAAAAAATTAAATGGCGATATAAATGTTTCAAGCTTTAACGGTAAAAAAACAGTTTTTGAGGTAGTATTGCCATTTGATGGAGAAAGGATGATGGTATGATGGAACTGACTAAGATTCTAATTGTAGATGATGAAATTGAGTATAGAGAGACTTATAGGATTCTTTTAGAGCAGAAGGGCTTTATTGTAGGTGAAGCAAGTTCAGCAAGAGAAGCCCTTGAAATTCTGTCAAAGGAGTATTTTCCCATAGTAATAACAGACGTTATTATGCCCTGTGAAGATGGGTTTTATCTACTTGATGAAATAAAAAAGAATTTTAAGGAGTTAATAGAAGTAATCATTGTAACTGGATATGGAAGCATTGAAAGTGCTGTCTTAGCGATGAAAGCAGGCGCACTTGGATATTTTATAAAAAGCAGTAACCCAGACAAACTATTCAGTGAAATAGAAAAGGCTAGAAGGCTTATTAAATATGAAGTACAACAGTCCATTGTTAATAGGGATGTAGATTCGAAATTATTTTTATATCAATCAAAGAATATAAGAATACAAAAGATTTTAAGGGATATTGAAACATTATCAGAATCTTCATGCAATGTATTAATCACTGGTGAATCGGGGGTAGGTAAGGAAATATTTGCAAAATTAATTCATGATAAAAGTAATAGGTCAAAGGGAGTATTTTTACCGACAAATTGTCAGGCGATTTCTGAAAATTTACTTGAAGACGAACTTTTTGGTCACGAAAAAGGAGCATTTACGGGTGCTAATACCCAAAGAATTGGAAGGTTTGAGGAAGCCAGCGGAGGAACTATGTTTCTTGATGAAATTGGTGAAATCACACCAAGTATTCAAGTGAAGCTTCTAAGAGTATTGGACAGCAGGTATATAGAGAGAATTGGATCTAATAAAAGGATACCTGTTAATTTTCGTCTGATTTCAGCCACTAATAAGGATTTGAAAAAGGCTATACAAATGAAAGAGTTTAGGGAAGATCTTTATTATCGTATTAATACTGTAAATATTGAAATACCTCCTTTGAGAGAGAGAAAAGAAGATCTTGAAGATATGATAGATTTCTTCATATACAATCTTTCAAGGGAAACTAAAAAAAGAATTAAAGGAATTGAGCCTCATACTAAAGAGTTTTTAATAAACTATAATTATCCTGGCAATATAAGAGAATTAAAAAATATCCTTGAGCGCATGATTGTTCTTTCAAGGGATGGGATTTTAAGAATGGAAAAATCAGTTAATAATCAAAACAATAACGTTACTGATGATTTTGAACTTATTCCTTATAAAGAAGCGAAAAAAGATTTTGAAATTAACTATATAAGAAAGGCATTAGCAGTGTGCGATAATAATATATCAAAAACTGCTAAGAAAATAGGTTTAAGCAGACGACAATTATTTAATAAAATAACAGAATATAATTTAAAATAATTTTTTGAAATAACGTCTATAAAGTTGGCGTTATTTTTGCATTAAACACTTATTAAAAAATAAGGAGGTAAAAAAATGAAAAAAGCTATTAAAGGTTCATGGGTAGAAATTGAAAATGTTGTACTACCAGCAGATTCCCGTGCACCACAAGTACCAAAAGATACTAAGAAAACTCCGCTGAAGATGTGGACTCGTGGTGTATTAATCAATGATGAAGCTGAAATAGGTGAAACGGTTAGGGTCAATACTTTGTCAGGAAGAATTGCTGAGGGGAAATTAGTGGACATAAAACCGAGATATGCCCACGACTTTGGTTATCCTGTTATAGAGCTTATAGAAACAGGGTTAGCGCTAAAAGAAGATATAGGAGGTAAATAAATGAAGGACTTCTCTTATCAAGGTGTAATGGGTAGAAAAAACGACATCATGAAGGATGCCGTTGGAATTGATTATGATATTTTTGAAAAAGGAAAAATTGCATTTGACTATGAAGAAATGATGAATAATGTTGCTTATAGTATGGATGAAATGCAGAGGATTCAAAGGGAAACAAAGGTTGGCGATACCCCTTTGTTTGAGTTACATAATATAAACAAACTCATAAAAAAATACTCTCCACAAGGCAAAGGTGCAAGAATATTCATAAAGGATGAAGCTGCAAATGCATCTGGTTCTTTTAAAGCAAGAAGGGCAGCAATATCTGTTTATCATGCTAAAAAACTGGGTTATAAAGGTGTTATAGCTGCAACGAGTGGTAATTATGGGGCTGCTGTTGCATCTCAAGCGGCAATGCGTGGACTAAAATGTATTATTGTTCAAGAAGTATATGACTCAAGCAAAAAAGGACAGCCTGAGATTATTGAAAAGGCAAGAAAATGTGAAGCTTTTGGAGCTGAAGTTATTCAGTTGACTGTGGGTCCTGAACTATTCTACACATTCTTAAAGCTCCTTGAAGAAACTGGATTTTTCAATGCATCCCTTTATACGCCATTTGGTATTGCTGGTGTAGAAACCCTTGGATATGAAATTGCTAAGCAGATGCAAAAGCGTGAAGGGAGGTACCCTGATGCAGTCATAGCAACACATGCAGGTGGTGGCAACTTAACTGGAACTGCTCGAGGTTTGATAAAAGCAGGTGCAAAGGATTGTAGAATTATAGGGGCTTCAGTAGATTTAAAGGGACTACATATGGCATCTGATAAGGACTTTAACAGAAAGTCATTTACAACTGGACATACAGGATTTGGTATACCCTTTGCTACACAGCCTGATAGGGCTGATGTCCCAAGAAATGCTGCTAGGGTATTAAGATATATGGATGAGTATTTAACTGTAACTCAAGGTGAAGTATTCTATGTAACTGAAATGCTTGCTCAGCTTGAAGGGCTAGAAAGAGGACCCGCAGGTAATGTATCCCTTGCAGCAGCAATATCTCTTGCTAAAGAAATGGATGAGGATAAGATTATTGTTGTCCAAGAAACAGAATATACTGGAGCTGGTAAGCATCCAATGCCACAATTGACATTTGCTAGAAATAATGGTATCCATATTTATAGAGGAGACCCTGAAGAAAATGTTCCTGGAAAAACAATAGTACTTCCTACATCGTTTGATCAAATTAATGCAAAGAGGTTAGATCTAGAAAAGCTTAAAGCAAAGTATGTTAAGAATATAATAGGAGATATGAAGCTTTCAGATTTAGATGAGGTTGATATCCAGTATATTGCCGATGAGATTAAAGAATCCGTTGATAGAGTAAAAGAATTACTTAGCAAGTAAAAAAACTACGAAAAAAATTGCTATGTGGAAATATATTGCGTAGCAATTTTTTTCTTCTTATATAAAAAATTCAGAATAATAGTATTAATATCAATGTTTTTTAAAATTAAATATTGGCATGACTATTGCTGTAATAATAAGTGAGGAAATTGCATAACAAATAAAGATATGGATTTAGCAACCTAAAGCCATATAAATAAAATGGTGAATTTAAAAGGACAAAACTATGCAGTTTACTCAAATTATGAAAAACTATAAAGGAGGAGTTATATGTCAAAAGATAGTAAAAAACTTGAGTTTTATGGTGGAGAATGGATGTCCTTTGTACCTTTTATCGTTTTTTTAGTACTTATAATTTTAACAACATTTGTGTTTGGTTCTATTTCTAATGGTGCATTATGGATTCCTGCATTTATGGCATTGATAGTAGCATTTTTCTTTGCAAAAGACAAAAAACTCTACAGTGAGACAATCATTAAGGGAATGTCGAGCAAAGAGGCTATTATTCCAGTAGTTTGTTGGATATTTGCAGGAGTATTTTCTAGGATTTTAAGGGAATCTGGATTAGCTGCAGGTATCGCAGGGTTAGCTGCTAACCTCGGAATGAGTGGAACATTTTTTATTATTATTTCATTTTTAGCATCGGCTCTATTTGCAACAGCATCAGGTACAGGCTTTGGGACTATCGCAGCAGGTATGGGTGTTCTCTATCCAGCAGGTGTAGCTTTAGGAGCTCATCCAGCATTACTTGCAGGAGCAATTGTATCAGGTGGAGCCTTTGGTGATAATCTTGCGCCAGTTTCTGATACAACCATATGTTCAGCAACGTCTCAAGGTGTAGATGTACCTGGAGTTGTTCGTTCAAGACTTAAATATGCATTAACAGCTGGGGCTATTACTTTAATTGGAATTATTATTTTTGGAATGACATCAAGTGGTTCAGGTACTCCAGTTGGGGCAATTGAATATGATTCAGTGGCATTATTAATGTTAATCCCTGTTGCAATTACAATCTATGTTGCAATTAAATCAGGTGATATCATAATAGCAACAACGGTTGGAATAGTTTTAGCAGGTTTTACAGCAGTGGTTACTGGAATTATGGATTTTGTGCAAATCGACCCAGGTGCAGAGGTTACTAAAAAAGCATTGTTTAGGGTTGTTGGTTCTGGATTAGATAGGACAGTTGACGGAGTTATTTATACAGGTATTAACAGTATGATTCAGGTTGTATTACTTGCCATTTTATTATTTGGATCTATTGCAATTATGCGTGAAGGACATGGAGATGTTAAGCTTCTTAAATCACTTGGAAAAATTGCAAAAACTCCAAGGGGTTCAGAATTTACTATTGCAGGTATGATTATTTCATTATCTGCATTAATGGGATTAAATGCACCTGCCATCCTTGCAGTAGGTGGATCATTTGCAAAACCATTATCACGCAAACATGGAATAAGTCCATATAGAACAGCAAACTTATTGGATGCTACATCCTGTACATTGGTATATTCTTTACCTTGGACACCAGCTATTATTTATACTATTGGATTTACAAAGGATGGAGTTCATCCTTTGACAGCCATGGAAGTTACACCATTTGTATTTTATGCCTTTGCGATGCTTGCTGTAATGCTGGGAAGTATTGTCCTTGGAATTGGGAAAAATGATAATATGAAAGGTAGAACATTAGAAGATTTTGAAGAAAAAGCAACAAAATAATTATATAGAATACGGTTCCTATTGCCATAAATAGTGCTGCAAATAAGAACAAAGTCGTCGTCAGACGCCTTTGTTCTTTACACTTTTAGGGCATTAATTATTATTGCATTTCCTTGGGGTGGAAGACTTCTTGTTAGTATACCATTGAAAATAATATCTACAACCTGACTTATTTTAAGATTTTCAAAAGTCATTATTATTGTGTATTGATTGATATGAAATATATATTCAAATCCTTTTTCATCTACTACTAGTAGAGATTTTCTTTGATTGTTCATATAGAATTTTTTTATTATACCGCTAACCATGGTATATTTATCATGGTTCATTCTTAAACTCCTTTCTTTGAAAAGTAAATCTACTGATATAATATGTAAAAACTATATATTTTGGAACTATTAATTACATAGAATATAAAATTAGGGATAAGGAAATAGATTTTTCGTCCTACAAAAGCTAGAAAAAGATAGAAGGAATTAATACAGAAATTTGGAAGAAAAAATTATAAAATCAGCAATTTTAGGGAAAATGTAAAACTTTGACGAAAAGTTCAACTTGTATTTAATTTAAATAATGATATAATTTACATATAAATACATAATTATAGATATAACAATATAATTTTACTAAATTTGAATAAAATTAAAAAATATGAAAAATAATCCTTGAAAAATAAAATGATTTAGAGATTATATAAGATCAAATTTTTTGCCACTTTTTAATACTTATTTAATCCATTATTTTTAATATTAATAATAATGGGAGTAAGTTTGTTTTTTAAACAGTGGCAAAATTTAACATATAAATTAATGATTGGGGTAGGGGTTATATTTATATTTTTGAAATACCCCAGATATGAAAGGGGGGAGAACTATGTCAAATTATCTCGGCAATCCATATGGCAATCTTGAAATTACTGGATGTGGAGGACAAGCTTGTGTCGGTAAAGCATGTGGTGCTGTTGGATGCGTTGCTGATGGCTGCGGTATTCAGGGTTGTGGAGGAAATGGTTGTGCTGCAGATGGATGCATTATTGAAGCATGTGCGTTAGATGGCTGTGTACCAGTTGATGGCTGTGCTATTGATTTTGGACCATGTATTTAAAATCTAAAAAAAAGGGGGATTACCTATGAGCGAATATCTAGAGAGCATTTATGACCTAGATAACCCGATTGACACAGATATCGATGAAATAACTGAGCTTTTGTGTTTTTGCCTTGTAAATGCGTGTGCTGCCAATGCATGTGGATTAAATTAATTAGAAAATAAAGAGACTACTTAATAAGAAGAGTATGGTTTTAAAAACCTACTCTTCTATACAATTAACTTGTCGAATAAGTGATTATAGTGCTGCACTTTTCTATAGCGAAATTGGAAGTGATAAATTTTATATTTTATAATCAATGGTTTTAAATCAACAATTTGATTAATTTTATGTATTACAACTTATTAGTCATTTTTCAAAAAATATTTTTTATAGGATAAATGCAGCATTTTACTTTTGTTTAAAATAGTTGTTCAAGAAGCTATATATAGATGTTCTAGTAAAACAGTTAATTTATACACATCAAAAATCCTTAAAAGCTCTGGATATTTTGATATGTATAAATTAAGTTTTACTATGTAAATCTTATAAAGATAAACAACTTCAAGGTTTAATAAATTTCAAATAAAAAATTTAGAAGCGTTCATTATTTTCTTTGAAATTTATTTTAAATGTTAGTGTTGTTTATCTATAGCTAAAAAATTTTGGGAAAAGTATATAAAAATTTAGCATTCGAATTTGGTTTAATCTTGTATATTTACAATAAAATAGATAAGGAAAGGTGAGAGAATATGAAATTTTCAAGATATAATTTGTTTATACCAATAGAACGTACAGAAGATAAGGTTATTTTATTTAATACGTTACATGGGGAGACATTTATAATAGATAAAAAAGTCAAGAATATAATTGAGAAAGGTGAAGTAGAAAAGTTAGATTCAGATACTATAAAGATTTATAAGGAAAAGAATATATTAATTGATGACAATGTTGATGAGTTAAAATACTTTGAATATTATCATAATAAATTAAAATTTACAAGTGATATATTGCATGTTACAGTGCTACTTACATGGGAGTGCAACTTGAAGTGTGTCTATTGTTATGAAGGAGCAGGAGAAATTAAAAATAATCGCATGACACCAGATACATTAAATAATGTAATTGATTTTATTAAGTCACAAGCTGAACATAGGAAAGTTAAATCAATACATTTAAATTTATTCGGAGGAGAACCTTTGATAAACTTTGATGCGGGAAAAAAACTTTTAGAGGAAATTAATAAATTTTGTGAAGAAACTGGAAAAAAATTATATAGTGGTATTATAACAAATGGAACTCTTATAAATGATGAAATAATAGATATACTTAAAAACTATAATTGTCAAACAATTCAAATTACATTAGACGGTACAAAAGAAATACATGATAATAGAAGAATGTTTAAAGGTGGACAAGGAAGCTTTGATATTATTATCAAAAATCTTCAAAAGATTAGTCAGAGAAATGATATAGTTAAGCCTTTAATAAGAATTAACATTGATAAAACAAATATAGATAATGTTTATGAATTATTAGACTTATTAAAAGAATATGGCTTAACATCTTGTAGAATTGACTTCGGTATAGTAAGAGGGGAAACCAAGGCTTGTTCTTCTTATTCTGGATATTGTTTTTCAGAGGAAGATTTAGGAGATATTTTAGATGAACTATGGAAGGCAGCTGAAGAACGAGGATTTAGGATGTATTTAAAACCTGCTAAAAAATGGATTTATTGTGGGTTATATAGTGATTCAGCCTTTAGTATAGCACCTACGGGAGACCTTTATAAGTGTTGGGAACAAGTAGGAGAAGAGGAGCATAAAATAGCGGTGATAGGTGAGAAAGGTGAAACTCAAGATATATCATTTACATATTATAATTGGATGGCTAGAAACCCTTTAAATACCCCAGAGTGTAGGGGATGTATATATCTTCCTGCATGTGGAGGTGGGTGTGGAGCTATTAGCTACAATCATTATAGTACCTATGATGCACCAGGGTGTTTTAAAGTTAAAGGAGTTATAGAAAAACAAATATTAAAGTACTTTAAAGGAAAGTTAGATTATATTTGTAATAAAAAAAATGCTTAAAAAATATAGACTAAAGAGATAAAAAGAATAATTTATATTAAGTTTTAGTGTTTTGTTAAAATATGAGAACAAATCTTTTAAAGGACATAAACGTGAAAGGAAGAAAGTTATGATTGAATTTAAGAATGTGACAAAACGTTATAGCAATGGTTGTACAGCTATTGAAGAATTAAATTTAAAAATTAAAAGTGGACAGATTTATGGGCTCATTGGTCCAAATGGTGCAGGTAAGACAACGTTATTAAGAATGCTTATGGGTATAATACCCGTAACTGAGGGAGATATTATGGTTATGGGTGAATGTCTAGCAAAGAATCCTGTAAAAATTAAGGCGATGATTGGATATGTTTCCGATGAAATAGCTAATTTTGAGCGCTTGCGGGGAAGAGAATATCTAAATTTTATAGCTGATATTTATTGTGTAGAACACAAAAAACGTCATAAATTAATTAAATATTATGGAGAATGTTTTGAAATATATTATGTGTTGGATAGATATATAAAAGAGTATTCATATGGCATGAAAAAAAAATTAAATATTATAGGAGCATTAATTCATGAGCCTACAATATTGGTTATGGATGAACCATTAACGGGATTAGATCCAAAATCATCATATCAGATTAAAACTTGTATAAAGGAATATACAAAAGAAAACAAATTGGTTCTTTTTTCTTCTCATATTCTTGAAGTTGTAGAGCGATTATGTAATAGAATTGCGATAATTAATAAGGGTAAAATTGTATTAGAGGGGAAATTGGAGCAAATAAGAGATAATATTAGTTGTGATACATGTTTAGAAAAAATATTTTTAGAGGTGACTAATAATAATGATTAATATATGGCATATAACAAAAATTCTGCACATCAACAATATGATGTTTGTTAAGAGAGATTCACGCAGAAGTTATATTGCTTTAATTTTGGTAGGTATAAGCTTTTTAGTTTTATATAAATATTCTTATAATATTATTTTAAATATTAAATATACCTTGAACGATGTGGAAAAACTCTACTCAATTGTTAAGATGTTAATTCGTGGTATATTTGTTATAAGTTTATTCAATGGATTGTACCTTGGAGGAAGTGTGTTATATTTTAATAAGGATATAGAATTCTTTTTATCGTTACCTATTCACTATAGAGAAATTTTAATATCTAAATTATTATTTGTTGTAAGTAGAATTTGGCTATTATTATTTATTTTTACTTTTCCTTTTTTTATAAATTATGGAATAATAATGAGTATGTCTATATTCTACTACATCACTATATTTTGTTTTTTTATAACTATACCATTTATACCGGTATGTTTAATTATGACTTTAAATATTATTTTTGTGAGGTTTCTAGGAACTACAGTTCGTCATGATATTGTTAAAATTATATCAAATATTATATTTTTTATCATTGTTGGGTTTTTTTTAGCTGGGAAAGTAAATTTAGATGAATTTATAAGTATAGAAAGTATTAATCAAACTATAGAAATTAATTCAAATATAAATTTTTTAGCTTTTTTACATATTAATACCCAGAGTTTTATTGGAAAAATATTACTTATAATAATTTATAATATAGTTGTATTTGGATGTATTTCAATATATTTACTAATTGGGCAAAGGTACTATGTAGATAGTTTATATGAAAATAGAAAAAGAAAAATAGATAATGTAAAAAAGAAAAAAAATATAAGAATTTATAATATTAAAAAATTTCCATGGATTACATATACTTTAAAAGAAATTATTCTAATTCTAAGAACACCTGAATTTTTTTTAAATTGTTTTCTAATAAATATAGTTTTACCTTCAATTTTTTTATGTGTTTTTAGATTTAAATTAGAATCTAAAAATGAAATTTTAAATATGAAACTAATGATGCCTATAGAAAATCGAGTTACTATATTTATTGTTTTTTTGCTTATTGGATTTGTATCTAATAAAATTGCTGCTACTGCCTTATCAAGAGAAGGACATGAAATTTATTTTATGAAATATATTCCTTTGCCATATAGAGTACAATTTTACTCGAAAATATTAGCGGGAATTATTTTAGCTTCAATAAGTATACCTATTTATATATACGCGTTTATAAATTATTTTGATTTGAAATTGATTTATCTTTTAGGAGCATGTATTCCATCGATTTTAGGAATGTATTTTATAGGATATGTTGGATTGTATATTGATATACTTAATCCTCACCTTTTAGTTCATCAGAAAATTTTACTTTTTAAGAAGAATATTAATATTTTAGTTCATTTTATAATTTCTATTTTAATTATTATATTTTTTGTAAGTATACAGTTTAGATTAAATCTTACATTATTCGGAGTATATATATATTACTATGTTGTATTTTTAATGTTAAATAGTTTAGCTCATGTTTTTTTATTGAAAAAATGCGAAAATATTATGCACAATTTAGAAATTTAAGTCAAATAAAGAGTAATTTATTTTTAATATGGAAGTTATTGGTAGTAAAAGGTAGGTGGATAGATGAGGAAATATTTTAGATATTTATTAAGCTATAAATTAGATTTGTTTTTTTATATATTATTAAGCACACTAATATGGGGGATTACTCTAGTTTCTCCGTATATTACAGGGCGATATATAGATTACTTATTAAACACGAAAACTATGGAATTGATATATATATTTTCACTAATTATTCTTTTTATTGGGACAAGTAAGACCATACTTTCTTATGTATTTCAAATGCTTTCTATTAGGTTTGAAGCTAAAACAGCATTTGATTTAAATTATGATATATTAGAACATGTAAAAAAATTACCCTTAAGCTTTTTCAAAAAAGTAAATGCGACTTATCTTAACCAGAGAATAAATTTAGATTCAAACAATGTAATTTCATTTTTAATAAATGATGTTATTGGTATGTGTTTTAAGTGGATTTCATTTTTAATAGCAGTAATCGTATTATTTAAAATTAATAATATTATAGCTATATCACTTGTTGTATTAGTTCCATTATATTTGATATTGTATTTAAGTTTTAAATCTTCACTTTTTAATATTGCATATATTCTTAAAGAGGAACAGGATCATTTTATAGGACAAATGAATGAACAGTTGCTAAATATAAAACAAGTTAAATTCCATTCTATTCATGATTATTTAGGAAATCAGATTAAGCTTAGTTTTAATAAATTATTTGCTATAGCATTAAGGCATGCCCGTGTATCTAGTCTTTTTAGCAGTTGTGATAATATAATTAATAATCTATTTCGTCTAGTTCTTTTTTTCTTTGGAGGAATGGCAATTATAAAAGGAAAATTGAGCATAGGAGAATTTACTATGATTAATAACTATTTTACTGTTGTCATTAAAGGTATTAGAAATACACTAGATTTCAGTAAAAATTATCAAAGAACAAAGGTTTCTCAAAAACGTTTAGATGAACTTTTAGAAATGAAGGTTGAGCAAAATGGTTTAATTAAATTAGATAGTATTAACTCTATTGAACTAAAAGATATTCACTTTTCTTATGAAAAAGGTCCTAAAATTCTTGAGTCATTCAGTTATAAGTTTGAAAAAGGAAAAATATATTGTATTATTGGAGAAAATGGTACAGGAAAGAGTACTTTGATTGAATTGTTGTTGGGATTAGTAGGAGAAAAATATCAAGGGAAAGTTTTTTACAATGATAAAAGTATAGAACAGTTAGATATGTATAATATCCGCAGGAAACTTATAGGAGTATCTGAGCAGGAGCCTGTGCTTTTTAATGATACACTAATAAACAATATAATTTTGGGAAATAAAGAATTAAAAAAGAAAACAATTAGTGAATGGATGAAAAAGTTATCTGGAGAAACAATTATTAAACGATTTGGTGAAGATAAAAAAATGAAAATATATGGCAAATCCAGCAATATTTCAGGAGGTGAGAAACAAAAAATTTCAATTATAAGGGCGGTAATAAAAGAACCAGATTTAATTGTACTAGATGAGCCAACATCAGCTTTAGATCAATTTAGTACTAATAAGTTGAAGGAGATTTTAAAAGAGATTAAAGATAATAAGATCATCATTATGGTAACCCATGATGAATCATTGATAAATATATCCGATGAGATTATTAAATTAGAACCAGCAAAATATAAATATACAGTTTAAAGTATACTTGGCTAGCTAAACGTATAAAAAAAGATAAACTAGAATGTAAAGGTAAAGGGGGAATAAATAATATGAATAAAGCTCTTAAAATACTTGGATACATAATTTTAATTGTTGTTGTATTAATCATAGGGTACAAATTTTTATTTGATGTTAAATTTCCAAAAACTGTTTTTAGTGCTAAACAAATTTTAGAGAATGAACTAAATTATAAAATGATAGATTTAGATACATTGAATGAATATGATAGTAGCTTAGTTAAAGATATTATTGAGAAAAGGGTTTATGTAAATGATTATGAAGTTGATTTTATAATGATTACATTTAAATCTCAAAAAAATGCTACAAAGTTTTATAAAGAAGTAATAGATTCAAATAGTAGAATTTTGAAATTTGGTAAAAAATTAGATTTATCTATACTTAATATCCATTATAGAGAATATAAACACGACGGAGTATACTATAATGTATATAATAATAGAAATACTATTATTATTATCAAAGGAAAAAATCTTGATGCTATAAAAGAATTTAAACAAAAGATTGTAGAAAAAAGTAATTGAGTATACATGATGATATTGCCTATTTGCAAGATTTATAAAAAAACTCCTTTTAAAGCGTAGGTTTGTATAACAGCATAATCGATGGAGGGAGAAATTATGAAACTTAAAAATATAATTTGGATCATTATAATTGCTGTTATTGGGATGTTAGTTATAAGTTGTTCAACTGCCATTGATGAGTATAGATTAGAAGATAATTATTATATAAAAGAAACAGAAAAATTTAAGTTTGTTTGTTATGAAAAAGATCATGCTTATATGTATGATATTGAACAAAGTTTAAAAAACAACTATGAAAAAGTATTACATGATTTAGGATTGACTAGGAAAGTATCTAAAATTACTGTAAAGGTTTATCCAACATTAAAAGAATTTCATAAAAATATTGGTTTAACACGAGCTCCTAAATATATAGTTGGAAAAAAAATTTCTGAAAAGGAGTTTAAAATGGTTTCTCCAAATGCTAAGGGGTTGGTACATACTTATGAGCAAATAGTTAATGGTGTTGCTGTTCATGAATTTACACATTGTATAACTGACTTAGTAATCAAGAATAGAAAAGTACCAAAATGGTTGCAAGAAAGTATAGCCTTGTATGAGGCTAACCAAAAAATAATACCTAATGAATTGCCTGATTCATTTAAGGAAATTAGTGAAATGAAATATAACATTTATAGTATAGGTTATTTATTGATGGAATATCTAGTTAAACAGTATGATGTTGAGATAATAAATAAATTACTTCTTGCAGAAGGAGATATTGAATCAGTAATAGGTAAAAAAGAAGATGAATTTTTTAATGAGTGGTTAGAATATGTAAAAAAATTTCATTAAATTAGGGAGTAGTAAATAAATTTAATCAGCACAAATGAAATAATTTATGCATATATTTTTTAAATGGTGAGGAAATTGTATAATATATTTTGTGACACAGAAAATTTTTCTACTCAAAGTCAAATTAATGTATCCTAAAAAAACGACGGTAAATCGTTTATAGGAAGGTTTAAAAAATATTAGAGAGAAGAAAACAATAATGAATAATTATAATATAAAGAAAAAATACGAATAACAGATGATGAAGCGAAAGTATATAAGAAAACTGGGGATTGAGGATATAAGAGAATTATAAAAGCTAGAAAAATATAAAAGGAATGAGATAATAAGAAAAATAAAAAGGTAAAAGGAGTTACTTTAAGACAAATATCTAGGATAACAGGAATATCTAAAAGTGTTATTCATAAGATTTAGAAAGTAAGAGAGCAGGACAACAAACCTGTCTCCTTGTCTTTAACAACGCCATTGGATATTTACAGCCACATTTCCTTAGATAAGAAAGAGGAAGCAGTATAAAAACTAAATGTAGTATTCAAATAAAAGACACCTCCGAATGTTAATTTCAGAGGTGTTTTTCTCTAATTGCAGTAAAATTGCAGTAATTACTATATGAATTACGATATTTGATTGATGATTAATGCCTTAAACCTTGATAAATACAGGTTTGTAGATATTGGTATTTTAAAGTTGTGGACGTTTTTATTTACACGTTAAATCTAAATAATATCACATCTCCATCCTTAACAACATATTCTTTACCCTCTAGTCTAACAAGTCCTTTTTCTTTAGCTGCTGACATAGTACCATGCTCTTTAAGGTCTTCATATGCAATGGTTTCAGCTCGTATAAATCCTCTTTCAATATCAGAATGGATTTTACCAGCTGCCTTGGGAGCTTTAGTACCTCTTTTAATAGTCCAAGCCCTTACTTCCTGTGGACCAGCTGTTAAGAAGCTGATTAGGTCTAGAAGGTGATAGCTTGACCTTATTAGCTTATCTAAGCCAGATTCTTTAAGGCCTAGTTCCTCTAGGAATGCATACTTTTCTTTATCGTCAAGCTCAGCTATTTCCTGCTCGATCTTGGCGCTGATTACTACTACCTCAGCACCTTCAGTCTTAGCAAAATTTCTAACTTCTTTAACATATTTATTTTCTCCACCATTTTCAACTAAATCATCCTCGGATACATTAGCACAGTATATGATTGGTTTAGCAGATAGTAATTGAAGAGTTTTTACAAACGCCCATTCTTCATCACTAAATTCCATAGCTCTTACGCTAATTCCTTGCTCAAGAGTAGCTTTAATTCTTTCAAGTATTGATAGTTCCCTTTGAAGGCTTTTATCGCCCTTAAGAGCCTTTCTTGTCTTAGTAATTCTTCTATCTATCAACTCTTCGTCTGAGAAAATAAGCTCAAGATTTATAGTTTCAATATCCTTTAGAGGTCCTATTTCACCGTCGACATGAACTACATTTTCATCTTCAAAGCATCTTACCACATGGATTATAGCCGCAACCTCTCTAATGTGCCCAAGGAACTGATTTCCTAGGCCTTCACCCTTAGACGCACCTTTAACAAGACCTGCTATATCATAGAACTCGATGGCTGTATGAACAATCTTCTTAGAGTCGTATATCTTTTGTAATACTTCTAATCTTTCATCTGGAACTGATACAACACCCACATTTGGTTCTATAGTACAAAATGGGTAATTTGCAGATTCTGCACCAGCCTTAGTAATAGCATTGAAAAGGGTACTTTTCCCTACATTAGGCAATCCCACTATTCCTAACTTCATAAATATTCTTCCTTTCGATTCTATAATTAAATTATAGCGATTTACATACAGAATAAATTATAATGCAATTATATATGTAAATCAATAGCTGCATGATGTTTTATATATGTATATAAACATATTTTATTTATCTAGAAAATAAAAATATATAAATGAGGAAATTGCATAATACCTTTAAAAAATTTTGAAGTGCAAAATGTAGTAGATAGAGTCAAGAAAGCTATCTACATATTGTATTTCAAAATTATTAGTGTTAATTATGCAAGTTTCTCAAATGATAAAGATTTTTCAGTAGGTACTACTCTGATTTAAGGAGATGATATTTATTGATAATAGATTATTTTTATTTGTAAAATCCTTAATACTAGGCTTACTAATAATAGGGATTTTTGTTTTTCAAGGAAATATGGAAAGACTTTTTATTATAGCATTTACTTTAATAACTATAAATATTTTTAAATATACTAAATTTAAATTTAATTATATTTCTCTAATTTTTTGTGGGCTTATTCTAGGATATATTTTAGGCAATATCCTATTGTATTATTCTGTTATTAGGAGTTATGAAGGCTGTAACAACCAAAATAGATTTGAAAGAAATAAAGAAAGATTATCAAAACCTGCTGTGATAATATATTCACCTGGTGAACCACCTATATTTGATTTTTCAATTATTTTTAGAAATGTATATAGCAAGAAATCTATAATCAAAAAGATTAATGCTCCGATTGAGGTTTTTAAATTTAAAATTGCATATGAAAATATGGGGAGTAGTAAATATGTAGATTTATGTAACAGAATTGAGGATAATTTAAGATTACGCTTAGGAGAGGGTTATGATTTGCACTCTGCATATTCTAATACAATACCATTTATAAATGAAGAGCTCAATAGACTAAGTCATGATTATGAAAAAATAATTCTAGTACCATTAATGCTTAGTGAAACTGAGGATTATAGGACACTTAAGGATATCATTGATAAAAACTATGCTAATAGTGATATAGAAATAAAAATCACCCCTTTTCTTTGGAAGAGCAAAAAGCTATTGACCCAAATAACAGAAAAGGTGATTAGAAAAGCAGGTAATGAAAAAATGGATTCTACAGGTGTGATATTGTTGATGTCAAATACAGAAAACCCTTATAAACAAAGTGTTTTTAGTAATGAAGTTATTCGTAGAATTGAGAAATTAAGGCTCGAAAAAGATAGAATAATTCGTATAAGGTTTGACGATGAAAAAAGTCATATTATAAGGTCTATTAAGAAACTAAAGGGAAGAGGAGTTGAAAACATTATAATTAGTAGTGTTTTAAATTTTCATGATAATATCATTGACCAGTATAAGATGAATAAGTTAATAGAAAAGACAGCAAAAAAGGAATCTATAAATATTTATTATATAAATGGGTGGGGAATAGGTGAAAACTTATTAAATGAACTTGAATATAAAATAAGGATAACCAATTTAAAAGATTAATTTACTTGAAATATTAAAACCCCCTAAGTTATTTCACAAAAAAATTAATTAACTAGCTTGGCGAGTTGACTTAGTGTAAAATTATTGTAGGAAAAAAATAAAAAGAGAATAGCTTCTTATGTTAAGATGGAAGTGTATAAGCAACACATCAAAACATATGAAAGGAGCTATTCTCATGAATAATATTATACAGGAAATTATGACAAAAATCATTAAAGATAACAATAAAAATATGGAAAAACTATTTACAGAGCATAAGGACATTTCAAGATATATTTTAGATACTAAGAAAATGCTTGATGAAATAGGAATAGCTATAGTAGAAGAAGCATTGAAGATATGTGATGAAATTATAAAAGAATCTTCTAATAGGAAA
>NZ_FRAG01000027.1 GCF_900142245.1 Paramaledivibacter caminithermalis DSM 15212
ATCTATTTCTTTGATAGAATATTTCTTATGAAGCTCCAGCATATGTTTTCCTCCTATCTTAATTTCTTAGTAGTTATTAATGATAGGTTAACATAATTTGCTGGGGTTTTTCTATTTGTAAATTTTAACTAGTACAACGAGTTAAAGTTATTTATTTTTTTCTGCAAAAGCTCTACATTTTCTACCAGAGCTTCTAAAGACAGCCATTGAAGGCATAAGTCTAGTTTTAAAGCCAAAATATTTACAACCTCTTGGATTATTTTTATCCCAAGTAATATAAAAATAATTACATTTAAAACAATCTATTCTTTTCTCTTTATACATATTACATCTCCTATTCTCCTGTTAGGGTAATAAAGCTGATTTGACTTTTATTTAGAAATCTTATGGGTAATCTACTGGTGCCTAATCCACTGTTAATATATAATAATATATCATTTTTAATTTTAAAAAGACCTTTATCATATCTTGGGAATAAGCCCTGACCAGGTGCAATAATACCCCCTATAAATGGAATTCGTATCTGGCCACCATGGGTATGACCGCATAATACTAGATCACATAGTAAATCCAATGATTTAAATATAATATTTGGAGCATGGGAAAGTAGCAAAGTAAAATTATTCTTATCAATGTTACTGAAGGCTTTTTCAATATCTTCATGGTTTGTATAAGGATCATCAATGCCACAGATATTTACAGAGAAATTATCATATTTATAAATCTCGTTAGAATTGTTTATAATTTTTATTTCTTTGCTTTTTAGTCCATATATAAATTCTTCGATTTTTTTATTTCTCCATTCATGATTACCAGAAACATAATAGATGTCTTTATTAATTTTCATCAAATCCTCTAATAAACTATAAACATTTCGAAAGTTAGTAGTCTTGGCATCAATAATGTCACCAGTAAGAGCAATAATATCAGGTCTTAGATTTTCAATCTTTTTTAATAGAGCAATATTATTATTTGAAAACTTTTTGTTGTGTAGGTCTGAAATATGAACTATTTTTATTTTTTTATTTTTAGGAATTTTTTTAGTATTTATAGTTATGCTTTCTACTTTTATTGTGTTTACCTCAAGGTGAATTCTGATAAACAATAAAATAAATAGAATTAAAAATATAATAAAAGTCTTTCTAAAATCCATTACTTTACCCCCATTAACATGTATAACTAATACTTAAATCTAATTTGTTAAACTAGTTAATTAAATTTTTTATCTTCCTAAATATTATCCTATTTTTCAATTAGTTACAACAAAATCGAGGTATATAAATATGAAAAAACTGCTATCCATTATTTAACATATGGTTGAGAGGAATATAACAATGAAATATGAGAAAAAATTTATAATGAATACATTAAAAACTTAGGGTGATATCATGAAGGATGTAGGACTGGTATTGCAAGGTGGAGGTATGAGAGGAGTTTATACTTCTGGCGTTTTAGATTTTTTTATGGATAAAGAATTATATTTTTCATATATTATTGCTGTATCTGCTGGAGCATGCAATGCTATAGCGTATATTTTAAAGCAAAGAGGATTTGGCAAGAGAATTTATATAGATTATATAAAAAAGAATAAGTATATAAGCTATAAAAATCTATTAACAAAGGGTAGCATTTTAGATATGGATTTTATATTCCACACTATACCAAATACTTTAGAACCCTTTGATTTTGAAAAAATTAAAAATTCCAATAAAAAATTTGTTATTACCGCTACCGATTGCAGCAATGGGCAACCTGTATATATAGATGTAGATAATTGTGATGATGTCATAACAGCTATTAAGGCTTCAAGCAGTATACCATTTTTAACAAAAACAGTAGAATTTGAGGAAAAAAATTTATTAGATGGTGCAATATCTGATCCAATACCTATAAAAAAGGCAATGGAAGATGGAAATCATAAGAGTATAATAGTTTTAACCAATGAGAATGGACATAAACAGAAACCATTTAAAATGAAAGGGTTGGCAAGAAAAATATATCCAGACTATAATGACTTAGTAAAGTCTATTTCTAATTGCCACAGAGTATACCATAAAACTATAGATTATATAAATGAACTGGAGGCTAAAAAAAAGGTTTTTATAATAAGACCAAGTAAGTATTTAAAGCTAAAAACCTTTGATAAAAATACTAAAAAAATTGAATCCCTCTATAAACTAGGCTATATGGATGCAGAAAATAAATATAATGAATTGATAGAATGGCTTAAGGTATAGGATAATAATATGTCATACTTGTAAAAGTATGGCATATTATTTTTATATATAGATTTCCCATAGTAAAACTTAATTTATACATATCAAAATATCCAGAGTTTTTAAGGATTTTTGATGTGTATAAATTAACTGTTTTACTGGAATATCTATAGATTTCCCATAGTAAAACTTAATTTATACATATCAAAATATCCAGAGTTTTTAAGGATTTTTGATGTGCATAAATTAACTGTTTTACTGGAATATCTATATGAATGGGTTGTAGATTTATTACTTAAGCCAAAAGGAAATATTAAAAACCCCTCAATACAAACAAGCATAAGGGGATAAGAGTTATAAAAATCTATAACTCAACCAACTCAAAATACCTCACCAGATGTATTTATTCTATGTAAAGGGGTGGTAGGTTATTCAAGACATTATTAGTGTAACAGAAAACAAATGTAAGCAATGTTATTCTTGTGTTAGGAATTGTCCTGTGAATGCTGTGCAGATTAAGAACGGACAAGCTAAAATACTTCATTCTAGATGCATAACCTGTGGTAAATGTGTAAAGAGCTGCCCACAAAATGCTAAGGTAGTGATAGACAATAAATCTAAAGCATTAAAAATTTTGGAGGAAAATGAAAAAATTATTGCTTGCTTAGCTCCTTCTTTTATAAGTAGTTTTTATCCTTATTCCTATAAAAAAGTTGTTGGGGCCCTTAAAAAATTAGGTTTTACTGAAGTTTGGGAGGTTGCAGTAGGAGCTGAGGTCTTATCAAAGCAATTAGATAATTTTCTTAATAAAAATCCAAATAAAACATATTTAAGCACAGCATGTCCATCCTTTGTAGCCATGATTGAAAAGCATTATCCAGAGCTTATAACACATTTACTACCCTTTGATTCCCCAATGATTGCTACAGGGAAAATTATACGAAAGAGTATTAAAGATAAGGGATTAAAGGTGATTTTTATTGGACCATGTATAGCTAAAAAAGCTGAAGCTATGGAAGCACAATTTAGCGGAATAATTGATTGTGTATTGACCTTTGATGAATTAAAGGACCTCTTTATAGATAATAACATACAAGTAAACAATTCGTTAGAAGAAGAATTTGATAATCCTAAATGTTCTAAAGGAAGATTATTTCCAATTGATGGAGGTATGATGTATAATTTAGAAATTGTAAAGAGGTTAAAGAGAAATGAATTTATATCTATATCAAGCCATAAGGATTGCATGGATTTAATAAATGTTATTTCTAAGAATAAAATATCAGCTAGACTCGTTGATGCTTTAATGTGTAAAGGGTGTATAGAAGGTCCTAAGATTAACAATAATTCAAATTATTATGAGAAAACCAAGGATGTATATGAATTTTATGAAAGTAGTTGTAATGATAAAGTAGAATTTAATATTGATGTAGATTTATTGAGGGAATTTAAGAATAAAAGGAATATACTTCCTTTTCCTTCAGAAGAAGAGATCAAAAGAATTCTAGAAAAGACTAATAAAGTATCTAAAGAGGATGAGCTGAATTGTGGTGCATGTGGATATAGTACATGTAGAGATAAGGCTATAGCTGTATGTCAAGGAATAGCAGAATTAGATATGTGTCTTCCATACTTATTATCAAAAAAGACAAAATTATTTGAAGAATTATCCGACAATTATAGAGAAATAAAAAGACTAAAGGATGAGCTTGAAACAATAATTGAATCCTCTTATGATGGTATTGTGGTGACAGATGGATTAGGAAAGGTATTAAAGGTTAATAAGGCATGGATTAGAATGGTCGGTTATGAAAAAATGGGAAATGATGAATTAGTACTTGGTATGGAAGAAAAAGGAGTTATCTTTCCTTCTGCCACTATGTTAGCCCTAAAGGAAAAAAGAAGGGTATCCTTCATTCAAAATTCAGCAAAGGGAAAAAAATTTTTAGCAACTGGTACTCCTATATTTGATGATAATGAAAATATAAGTAGAGTAGTTACAAATATAAGAGACATAGATGAACTCAATAAGCTACGAAAACAAATTGAAGAAACTATAAAACTAGAAAAATATTATTCAAAAGATAAAAGAATGGATAAATTGGATTTTAATAGTGAAAATATAGTTGCAAATAGTATAGAATTTGGCAAGATTCTTCAAATAGCAAGCAATGTTGCAGGTGTAGATTCAACAGTTCTTATTTTAGGGGAATCTGGTGTTGGAAAAGAGGTAGTAGCAAATTTTATTCATAAGCTAAGCAAAAGAAAAGATAAATCCTTTATAAAAATTAATTGTGGAGCTATACCTGAAAACCTTATAGAATCAGAGCTTTTTGGATATGAAACAGGAGCATTTACGGGTGCAAACAGAAAGGGGAAACATGGCTTAATTGAACTTGCACATGAAGGGACACTTTTTTTAGATGAAATAGGGGACCTTCCCCTTAATCTTCAAGTTAAGCTATTAAGAGTAATTCAAGAAAAGAAACTCATTAGACTAGGTGGAGTGATAGAGATAGATGTCAATGTTAGAATAATCGCTGCAACAAATAGAGATTTGAAGAAAATGGTTGATGAAAATAGGTTTAGAGCTGATTTATATTACAGGCTAAATGTAGTTCCTTTGGAAATACCACCTCTTAGGAAAAGAAAGTCAGATATTTTGCCTTTAAGCTATCACTTTATCAATATATTTAATAAGAAATATGGATGTAATAAGGATATTACATCTTCGGTAGAAAAAATATTATTAAATTATAGCTGGCCAGGAAATATAAGAGAATTAGAAAATATTATGGAGAGACTCATTGTAACTACTAAGGATGATTTAATAGATGAAAAAGATCTGCCAATTTTCCTGTTGGAGGAAGAGAATTCCTGTGAGAAGGTTAAACTTGAAGGCATATTGCCATTAAAGGAAGCCACTGAAATCTTAGAGAGAAAATTAATTAAAAGGGCATATAAGAAATATGGTACAACCTATGAAATGGCTGAGGCACTAGGAGTAAATCAATCAACAGTTGTAAGGAAAATACAAAAATATCTTAAAAGTAATGCGCTAAAGCATAATTAAATGCAGAGGCGCATTAAAAAAGCGTCCAAGGGCGCTTTTTTAGTTTGAAGTTATAAGTTGTACGTTCCAAGATTGGGGCCCAGCGTGTATAGCACACTTTTTTTATTGTATAGGATTCAAATTTTTTTTACAGAAAATTGCATGTCTGAATTCAAGTAAAATTAAGATACAGAGAGCAAATTCAAAATATTATTACTAAAATTTTAGAAGCATGAATTAAGATTTTTTAGACCTAAAAGAATGACTTTAAAACTTGCAACTTGGAACATGCAACTCAAAAAAGTACAAGCTGTTTGCAAAATTTGGCATAAAATATGCAACATATAAAAGTAACTAATAAAAAGGGGGGAAGGATATATGAGTTATAAGGAAATATATGATTCGCTGAGAAAAAAGGCAGAGGAAGCTATTGATAATAAAAGGAATGGAAAGATAAGGGTGGTACTAAATTATTCTATGTGTAGCGTCAGTGTAGGTGCAAATGAAGTACTAAAGGCACTACAAGAGGTTGTAGCAGAAGGACAATTTGATGATGTCATAATTGAGACTACTGGGTGTGCAGGACTTTGTTCAAAGGAACCAATCCTAGATGTATATATGCCCGATGGAGAAAGATACACCTATGAATTCGTTACACCTAAAAAAGCTAGAGCTATAGTTGTATCACATACCATGTATGATGAGCACATAGATAAATGGCTGCTAAAAATGTAAAGGAGGGGGAGGTGGCTATGAATATGGATAAAAGAATTATAAAAATAATAGAAAAAATAGGTAAAACCTCAGATAAACTCATAGAAATACTCCTTGAAGTACAAAAGCAATCAGATGAAAATTATATAACCGAAAAAGAACTAAAGATAATTTCAAAGGAGCTAAGAATACCATTAAGTAAGGTTTACGGAGTAGCTTCATTTTATTCAATGCTGTCCACCAAAAAAAGAGGAAAATATGTTGTTCAAATCTGTAACAGTGCACCTTGCTACGTAAAAAATTCAAAGGAGGTAGCCAAGTTCTTTGAAGCTGCCCTTGGAATAAAAATGGGTGAAATAACAGAGGATGGATTGTTTTCATTGGAGTTCACCAGCTGTATTGGAGCATGTGATTTAGCACCAGCAGTTAAAATAAATGAAGAAATTTATGGCAATCTTGACAGAGATAAGATTTATAAAATTATAGATTCCTTGAGAAAGGAGGAAAAATAGATGGTAAGCTTTGTATCAAGTTTATGTGGGAAGATTAGTCCTCTTTCCTTAAAGGAATATAAAGATAATGGTGGATTTGATGGGCTTCAAAAGGCTATTTTTCATATGAAGCCCCATGAGGTTGTAAAGGTTATAGAAGACTCAAATCTTAAGGGAAGAGGTGGAGCAGCCTTCCCAACAGGATTAAAATGGAAATTTATTTCAATGGAAAACAGTGATGAAAAATATATTATATGTAACGCCGATGAAGGAGAGCCTGGAACATTTAAAGATAAGATATTATTAGATGGCTGCCCCCTTCAAATTATAGAAGGAATGATTATTGCTGCTTATGCAACTAAGGCAAATAAGGGATATATATATATAAGAGGGGAATATCCTAAAACAAGAGAAATTCTTCTAAAGGCTGTTGAAATTTTAAGAGATGAAGGATATCTAGGAGATAATATATTGGGACAGGAATTCAGTTTTGATATTGATATAAGATCTGGAGCAGGCGCATATGTGTGTGGAGAGGAAACAGCATTGATTGAATCTATTGAAGGAAATCCAGGAAGATCAAGATTTAAGCCTCCTTATCCACCAAGTGAGGGATTATGGAGAAAACCTACCTTAGTCAATAATGTAGAAACCCTTGCAAATGTACCTCTTATATTGAGCTTTGGAGCCGATGAATTTAAAAAATATGGAACTGAAGGAAGCAGAGGTACAAAATTAATATCTGTATCGGGGAATGTTGTTAATAGGGGTGTATTTGAAATCGAGCTTGGTACCACTCTTAAGGAAATAATATATGATATTTGTGGGGGGACACTAAAGGATAAAAAATTAAAATTTATTCAGCTTGGAGGATCTTCAGGAGCTTGTATACCACAAAGTCTTTTAGATATTAGGCTTGATTTTGATGAGTTAAGGAAATATAGCATAGGCTTAGGTTCAGGAGCTATACTTGTGGTTGATGAGTCAACATGTATTATAGATTTTATAAAAAATACAATGGAATTTTTTAAGCATGAATCCTGCGGAAAATGTACTCCATGTAGAGAAGGGAATAGGCATATAATTAAAATATTAGATAGAATTCAAGGAGGAGAAGGAAGCGAAAGAGATATAGAGCTTTTAAAAAATATATCTCTATTAATGAAGGAAGCATCTCTTTGTGGTTTAGGTCAGGCTGCACCAACGGCTATCTTTACAACCCTTAAGTATTTTGGTGATGAATATAAGGAGCATTTAAAGGGGTATTGTAGATGTGGGATATGTGATATGAAGGGAAGGGAGGAATGTAAATGAAAAAAATAAATGTTAATATAAATGGAATTGATGTAGTTGTACCAGAGGGTACGACAATACTTAATGCTGCTAAGAAAGTTCACATAGATATTCCTACCCTATGCTATCATCCAGATCAAAAAATAAAGGGGAGCTGTAGAGTGTGTATAGTTGAAGTTGAGGGACAAAGCACTTTCTCAGCGGCCTGCTGTACACCAGTAAGGAATGGTATGAGAATAAAGACAAATACGAAAAAAGTTAGAGAGGCTAGAAAAACTATACTTGAGCTTATACTTGCTGACCATAATTGTGATTGTTTGACTTGTATAAGGAATGGAAATTGTGAGCTTCAGATTTTGTGTGAGGAACATAATATTGATACAATTTCCTTTGACAA
Source organism: Paramaledivibacter caminithermalis DSM 15212 (assembly GCF_900142245.1). GTDB lineage: Bacteria > Bacillota > Clostridia > Peptostreptococcales > Caminicellaceae > Paramaledivibacter > Paramaledivibacter caminithermalis. The sequence goes on from NZ_FRAG01000027.1 coordinate 8,164, forward strand.
GGTCGTAAAGTTGCTGCCAATAAATGATAAAAATCCAGCTATAGTAAGGGATGAAAGCAAATGTATTAAATGCGGTAGATGTGTAGAGGTATGTAATGAAGTTCAGGGAATAGGAGCTATATATAATATAAATAGAAGCTGTGAAATGAAGATTGGAACAGCATATGACAAAGAGCTTAAGAATGTAAAATGTACTTATTGCGGGCAATGTATAAATGTCTGTCCAGTAGGTGCAATATATGAAAAAAGTAATATTGATGAGGTGTGGCAAGCCCTTGAGGACGATAACAAGCATGTAGTAGTTCAAATGGCACCAGCCGTAAGGGTATCCTTGGGAGAAAAATTTGGGATGCAGCCAGGAAGTATAGTTACAGGAAAGATAGTTAGCTTTTTAAGAAAGATTGGTTTTGATAAAGTTTTTGATACTAATTTCACAGCAGATTTAACTATTATAGAAGAGGGTAATGAGCTATTACATAGGATAAATAATAATGGCAAGCTTCCTATGATTACATCCTGCAGTCCTGGCTGGATAAGATTTATAGAATATTTTTATCCAGAGCTTTTAGATCATCTTTCAACCTGTAAGTCACCTCAGCAGATGTTCGGGGCTTTAGCTAAAACCTATTATGCAGAAAAATTTAATATTAATCCAGAAAATATAGTAGTAGTATCAATCATGCCCTGCACAGCAAAGAAGGCAGAAGCCCTTAGAGAAGAGATGAGTGACAGTGGATATCAGGATATAGATGTAGTTTTGACAACTAGAGAATTAGCTAGACTTATTAAACAATCAAGGATTAGAATAGAAGAATTGAAAGAAGAAGATTTTGATTCTCCATTCGGCATAACTACAGGTGCTGCTGCTATATTTGGAGCTACAGGTGGAGTAATGGAGGCTGCCCTTAGAACGGTTTATGAGGAAGTTACTGGAGAAGAGCTTAAAAATATTGATTTTAAAAATCTAAGGGGGATTAATGGCTTTAAGGAAGGTACTGTAAAGGTTGGAGAAATAGATGTAAAGGTGGCAGTAGTTAATGGACTTAAGAATGCTCGAATGATTTTAGAAATGATAAAACAAGGTAAAGCAGACTATCACTTTATAGAAGTTATGTGCTGTCCAGGCGGTTGTATAGGAGGTGGTGGACAGCCAAGGGGAACTAATGATATTAAGAAAAAAAGGATTGAGGCTATATACAAGGTAGATATACAATCAGCTATCAGAAAATCCCATGACAATCCTGTAATTAAAACCCTGTATAAAGAATTCTTAACAAAGCCATTAGGATATAAATCCCACAAGCTGCTTCATACTCATTACAAGGATAGAAGTGATATATGATAAATATATTGAATAGATTCACTTGAGGTAAAGGTGGATTTATTCTAGGTCATTATTAAAAAAATATGACCGAAGCTAAGGAGGTGTTTTACCTTCTTAGTTTTATGTCTTTTTAAGACCCCAAAAAATATTCAGGAAAACGTTAATCATAGTCATATACCTTTGTTAATATACTTGTTTTTTTCTCAAAAATATAATATTGTATGATGAAAGAGAATATGATAAGTTTAAGCTAAAATAAAAGAGATATAGGCTGTTAGGAGGTGAAGTGTTTAATGAAGGAATTTAACTATCTAATAAACAAAGCTATAGAAGTGGCTGCAAAGGCCCATGAGAATCATTATAGAAAAGTAACGGATATTCCATATATAGTGCATCCTTTTGAAGTAGCCCTTGTGCTGCAGGAAAACGGAGCTAGCGAGGAAGTAATTGCAGCTGGAATACTGCACGATACCTTAGAAGATACTGAATTAACTAAAAAAGATATTAGAGAGATATTTGGAGATAAAATACTTCAACTGGTTTTAGGAGCTTCAGAGGAGCTTGAGGATAGAGAAAATACTCCTTGGAATGATAGAAAGCTCCACACAATAGAGTATTTAAAAAAGGCTTCAATAGATGTAAAGATGATTGCTTGTGCAGATAAACTGAGTAATATAAGGAGTATGATCAAAGGATATAGAGATATGGTAGATAAACTTTGGGATAGATTTAATGCCCCTTATGAAAAACAGAAATGGTACTATTATAGTTTAATAGATAGCTTAAAGGACTTGGAGGAATTTAAAATGTATAAACAGTTTAAAGAAGCGGTAGATTATTTATTCCAGTAATTTTGCAAAATATCTTTGTTTTTAGTATCTTTATATAGATATTCCAGTAAAACAATTAATTTATACACATCAAAAAATCCTTAAAAGCTCTGGATATTTTGATGTGTATAAATTAAGTTTTACTATTGGAAATTTATATAATAGACTAAAATTTTTACTAATGTTAGGAGAGATAATCGTGAGATATGAAGGTGCTGTATATAGACCACCAAGTGAAGCCTATAGTCTTATAGTACAGATAACCATAGGTTGTTCCCATAACAAATGTACTTTTTGTAGTATGTACAAGGATAAAGAGTTTAGAAAAAGAAAGACCCAGGAGATAATAGAAGATTTAAAAAATGCAAGAAAAGAGTATAGGAAAGTTAGAAGAATCTTTTTAGCTGATGGAAATGCTTTGGCTTTAAAAACAGAATATTTAAAGGAAATATTGCTATGTATAAAGGAATTGTTTCCAGAGTGTGAAAGAATAGGCATATATTCTGCACCAAAGGATATCCTGAGAAAGTCTTTAGAAGAGCTTAAAGAGTTACATAGTCTGGGTTTAGGCATTGCTTATCTTGGAGTTGAGTCAGGCAGCGATGAGATATTGAAGAAGATCAAAAAAGGAGTAACATCTCAAGAGATGATAGAAGCAGGGAAAAAAATATTAGCTTCTGGTATCAAATTATCTGTAACACTTATATCTGGATTAGGTGGGAAGGAGAAATGGGAAGAACATGCCATAGAATCCGCTAAAGTAATAAATAAAATAAAACCTCATTATCTAGGACTTCTTACGCTTTTACTTAGACTAGGAACAGAAATGTATGATGAAGTTAAGAAAGGTAAACTAGAGCTACTTAATCCAAAGGAAGTATTAAAAGAAACTAAGAAGTTAATAAGTAATTTAAATCTTACAAATTGTTTATTTAGAAGCAATCATGCGTCAAACTATGTATCATTATCAGGAACTTTATCTGTTGACAGGGATAAACTATTAAAGGAAATAGATGGTGGATTGAATGAGGAATATGATTTTAGGGATGAGCGTTTCAGGAGTTTATAAAGAATTAGGTACAGGTGTTAGAAAGAGAGGAAACTGTGTTGTTAAAAAAAGAGTTTGAAATTACTAAGTTAGAAACTCAAAAAAGAAATAATAACAGGATATCCGTATATATAAATAATAAATATGCCTTTGGTGTCCATAAAGATATAATATATAAATTAAATTTAGAAAAGGGAAAGCTTGTAGACCAAAATTTTATTGAAAAGATAATAAAGACAGAGGAACAGAAAAAAGCAAAGGATTATGCCATTAAAATATTATCCTATAGACCCAGAAGCCAAAAAGAAATAAAGGATAAGCTGGAACAAAAAGGATATGAAAATCAAGTGGTTAATAGAACTTTAGCATGGTTAAGAGAATATAAGCTTATAGATGATAAGGAGTTCGCAAAAGAATATATTAAATCTAAAGGGGAGAAGTATGGAGGAAGCAGAATAAAGATAGAGCTTATAAGAAAGGGAGTAGAAGAAGAAATAATAGATAGTGTTTTAAATGATAAATTAAATGATGAAAAGGAATATGAAATAGCCCTTGAACAAGCAAAGAAAAAAATGAAAGCCTATAAAGGAGATGAAAGAGAAGCTGTTTATAGAAAATTGGGATATTATCTTCAAAGAAGAGGATTTTCCTATGATATAATATCAAAAATACTAAGAGAGCTTCTTTAAGCAATTTATAAAAACGTGCTAAATTAAGACTTTTAAGAAATAAAGTAAAAAAAGTATTTACAATAAACTTTATAGTGATATAATATCTATGATGATGTTATAGGCACTTTAGACCAATGGAAAATCCATTGGTCTTTTAAGTAAATAAGTATGATATAATAAATTTTTGAAATTTTAGCAAATAGCCTAAAAACATTGATTGTTAAGATTTATATAAGGGTTATTTATTGAAAATTACAAAAGAAATATTATACTATTATAATATTATAAATAAAATGTTTTATGGTATAATGAAGTAGTTATGATAGTTTAAACTTAACGATTTTAGTTAATAATGGAAATATTAAAACACAATAGAGGAGGAAAAAATACTAATGGATTCAACAATAGTAAAAAAAGAAGGTAACAAGGTTACCTTACAAATTACTGTAAGGGCAGAAGATTTTAAAAAAGCTGTTCAGAAATCATATCTAAAAAACAGAAAGAAATTCAATATCCCTGGATTTAGAAAAGGCAAAGCACCAAGAAAAATAATTGAAATGCAATATGGAGAAGGAGTTTTCTATGAAGATGCTATAAATATAGTACTTCCAGAAAAATATGACAAAGCAGTAGAGAAGCATAATTTAGAGCCTGTTGATAGACCGGATATAGATATTGATAAAATTGAAAAAGATAAAGATTTAGTTTTTACAGCTACTGTAACTGTAAAGCCAGAGGTAAGCTTGGGTGATTATAAAGGTATAGAAGTAGAAAAAATTGAGTACAATGTAACTGATGAGGATGTAAATGAAGAAATAGAGAAAATGAGAGATATGAACTCAAGATTAATTAGTATTGAAGATAGACCTGTGCAGAAAGATGATACTGTTATAATCGATTACAAAGGGTTTGTTGGAGATCAACAATTTGAAGGTGGAACTGCTGAAAATCAAACATTAGTTATCGGGTCAAATACATTTATTCCTGGATTTGAAGACCAGTTAATTAATGCAAACGTTGGAGATGAAGTAGAAGTTAATGTTACTTTCCCAGAAGAATATCATGCAGAAAATTTAGCAGGTAAAGATGCAGTTTTTTATGTTAAGATAAAAGAAATTAAGTTTAAAGAATTACCTGAGTTAGATGATGAATTCGCTAAGGATGTAAGTGAATTTGATACATTAGAAGAATTAAAAAATGATAAAAGAAAGCAAATGGAAGAAATATCTAAAAACAGAGCAGAAAAAGAATTAAGGGAAAAGGTATTAGATAAAGTAGTTGAAAATGCTGAGGTCGATATTCCAGAAGCTATGGTTGATACAGAAATAGACAATATGCTTAGGGATTTTGATTTTCAATTAAGATACCAAGGGTTGGATTTACAAAAATATCTAGAATTTACTAAAGGTAATATAGAAGATTTAAGAAAACAAATGAAGGATGATGCATACAATAGAGTAAAAACTTCTTTAACTTTAGAAGCTATTGGAAAAGCAGAAGATATTGAGGTAACTGATGAAGATTTAGAAAAGGAGTTTGAAAAAATGGCAGAAAGCCATAAGACAACTGTAGAAAAGTTAAAAGAATCTTTTAAACAAGATAACTTTGGGTATATTAAGAATACAATTAAAGTTAGAAAAACTATTGACTTCTTAGTTAAAAATGCTAAAATTGCCTAATAAAGGATAAGGAGTGATTTTATATGGCTTTAGTACCTGTGGTTGTTGAGCAAACTAATCGTGGGGAAAGATCCTACGACATATATTCAAGGCTGCTTAAAGATAGGATAATATTTTTAGGGGAAGAAGTAAATGATCACACTGCGAGCTTGGTTATAGCTCAGTTAATGTTTTTAGAGGCTGAGGATCCAGACAAGGATATTCATCTTTACATAAATAGTCCAGGTGGTTCTATTACTGCTGGAATGGCTATTTATGATACTATGAATTTTATTAAGTGTGATGTGGCAACATATTGTATAGGAATGGCAGCAAGTATGGGAGCATTTCTTCTTGCGGCTGGTGAAAAGGGAAAAAGATTCGCTCTTCCAAACTCAGAAATAATGATACATCAGCCCCTTGGTGGTACAAGAGGTCAAGCAGAGGATATAAAAATACATGCTGAAAGAATTATAAAAATGAGAGACAAAATAAATAAGATATTGAGTGAAAGAACAGGGCAACCTTTAGATAGAATAGCTAAAGATACCGATAGAGATAACTTTATGGATCCTAAGGCAGCTTTAGAATATGGATTGATTGATAAAGTTATCACTTCTAGGAAATAACACAAGAGAGGTGTAGCGATGTCTAGATTTGATGACAGAAGTAAAAGCAAGCTAAAATGCTCTTTTTGTGGCAAATCACAGGATCAGGTTAAAAGGCTTATAGCAGGTCCTAATGTATATATATGTGATGAATGTATAGAGCTTTGCCAAGAAATTATTCATGAAGAATTTGAAGAAAATTTCGATATGGGAACATCTGATCTTCCAAAACCTAAGGAGATAAAGGATATCTTAGACGAATATGTAATAGGTCAAGATATGGCAAAAAAAGCTTTAGCTGTTGCTGTATATAATCATTATAAAAGAATTGACCAAGACATTAAGAGTGATGATGTAGAACTGCAAAAGAGTAATATATTATTACTTGGTCCTACTGGATCAGGTAAAACCCTTCTTGCTCAAACATTAGCTAAGATACTAAATGTTCCATTTGCTATTGCAGATGCAACATCACTTACTGAAGCTGGGTATGTAGGAGAAGATGTTGAGAACATTATTTTAAAGCTTATACAAGCAGCTGATTTTGACATAGAAAAGGCAGAACGTGGTATTATTTATATAGATGAGATTGACAAGATTGCTAAGAAATCTGATAATCCTTCTATTACTCGTGATGTAAGCGGCGAAGGTGTACAACAAGCACTACTTAAAATACTTGAAGGGACTGTAGCAAGTGTTCCACCTCAAGGAGGAAGAAAACATCCCCATCAGGAGTTTATACAAATTGATACAAGCAATATATTGTTTATTTGTGGTGGAGCCTTTGATGGGATAGAAAAAATAATCCAAAAACGTATTGGAAAGAAGGCTATGGGCTTTGGTGCTGATATTCAAAGTAAAGCCCAGATGAATATAGGTGACATTCTTAAAAAAATTGAGCCAGAAGACCTGTTAAAGTATGGTTTGATTCCTGAGTTTGTGGGAAGGGTACCTGTCGTTGTATCCTTGCATGAATTAGATGAAGAAGCACTTGTGAGAATATTAGTTGAACCAAAGAATGCTTTAATAAAGCAATACAAAAAATTATTTGAGTTAGATGAAGTTGATGTGGAATTTGAAGAAGAAGCTCTTAAGGCAATTGCTAAAATGGCAATGGACAGAAAAACTGGAGCAAGAGGCTTAAGAAGTATATTAGAGAATGCTATGTTAGAGGTTATGTATGATATACCATCTAGAGATGATATCAAAAAGTGTATTGTGACAAAAGAAACAATAGATCAAAAAATTCCACCTACATTAGTCCTTATAGATCAGAAAAAAAAGAAAAAGAGAAAGGAAAATGAAGAAACTGCTTCATAATCAAATAATTAATTATAGGGCGAGTCAAGAAGGCTCGCTTTCTTGATATCTATTCAAAGGTATAAGTATAAAAAAAATGCAAAACATATTACTAATGATTGCATATAGATATTCCAATGATGTAAAGGTTGAAAATTATAGAAAGTTCTTGTATAATTTCATTTGAGTAAATTACATATTTATAATAGAATTGTTAAAAACTTAAAGTATGGAACTAACAAATAAAAAGGAGCTAATCATTTTGTTTTTTAAAGAGTCCTCAAACATAGGGAGGGAATTTTATGGAAAATAATAAGAATATAGAATTACCACTGATACCACTGAGAGGTCTTTCGGTTTTTCCGTATATGGTTCTTCATTTTGACGTAGGAAGGGAAAAGTCTATAAAGGCATTAGAAGAAGCAATGGTTAATGAACAAACTATATTTCTAACTACACAAAAAGAGATAGATATAGACTTGCCAACTACTGAAGATTTTTATGAAATAGGAACCATTTCTAAAATTAAACAAATGCTTAAATTACCAGGTGATGCTATTAGAGTTTTAGTTGAAGGTATTAGCAGAGGAAAAATTGTAAATGTAATACAGGAAGATCCCTATTTTAAAGCAGAGATAGAAGAATATATGTTAGATGATCAAGAAGTCGATAAAGAACTTGAAGCTATGATGAGGGTGGTTCTTGATGCCTTTGAAAAATATGTAAGTATAAGTAACAAGATATCACCTGAAGTGATGATTAGTCTATCCTCTATTGAGGAAGCAGGAAGACTTGCAGATATAATAGCTTCTCACATGCTTTTAAAAACAGATCAAAAGCAAGAAATATTAGAAGCTATTGAGCCTAAGGAAAGACTAGAAGTACTTTATAGAATACTATTAAAGGAAATAGAGATATTAGAGGTTGAAAAGGAAATTAATACAAAGGTTAGAAGACGTATAAATAGATTACAAAAAGAGTATTATTTGAAGGAGCAGCTAAAGGCCATAAAGGAAGAGCTAGGAGAAGACGGTGAGTACGACGATGAGATTGAGGAAATGTATGACAAAATTGGGAAGGCTAAGCTTCCTAAAAAAGTACAAGAAAAGGTATATAAAGAAATAGATAGACTTGCTAAGCTATCACCAGGTTCTGCAGAAGGTGGAGTTATAAGAACCTATGTAAATTGGATATTGGATTTACCTTGGAACAAGAAAACAAAGGATTCTATTGATATTAAAAAAGCCAAGGATATCCTAGAAGAAGATCACTATGGTTTAGAAACGGTTAAAGAAAGAATACTCGAATATTTAGCAATAAGAAAACTTGCTAAAAAAATGAAGGGACCTATTATTTGTTTAGTAGGACCACCAGGTGTAGGAAAGACTTCGATTGCTAAATCAATTGCCAGAGCATTGAATAGAAAATTTGTTAGAATGTCCCTTGGAGGGGTAAGAGATGAAGCCGAAATAAGAGGTCATAGAAGAACGTATATAGGTGCTATACCAGGAAGAATTATTTCATCTATAAAGGATGCTGGTTCCCAAAATCCAGTTTTCTTATTTGATGAGATAGATAAGATTAGCAGTGATTTTAGAGGTGACCCTGCATCAGCATTATTGGAAGTTTTAGATCCTGAGCAAAATAAAGAATTTACGGATCATTATCTTGAAGTACCCTTTGATTTATCCAATGTTATGTTTATTACTACTGCCAATACTTTGGGTACAATACCAAGGCCCTTATTAGACAGGATGGAGGTTATTGATGTTTCAGGATATACTGAGGAAGAAAAGACAGTAATAGCTAAAAAATATCTTATTCCAAAGCAAATAAAGGAACATGGAATGGAGCCATCTAATCTACAAATATCAGAACAAACAGTAAGAGATATTATTAATTACTATACGAGAGAATCGGGAGTAAGAGGATTAGAAAGACAGATTGCTGCAATATGCAGAAAAGCAGCAAGACAGATAGTAGAAAATGAATCGGAGATAATTAGAGTAAATACCACTAGTTTAAAAAAATATCTTGGAATTCCTAAATATAGATATGAAAAGGTAAAGGAAAAAAATGAGATTGGTATTGCAACTGGTCTTGCATGGACAAGGGTTGGAGGAGATACTCTATCTATAGAGGTTACACCTATGAAGGGTACAGGAAAGCTGGTATTAACTGGTCAGCTTGGAGATGTTATGAAGGAATCTGCTAGAGCTGGATTAAGTTATATACGTTCCAGAGTAGATCAACTAAAAATTGATGAAGAGTTCTATAAGAACTTTGATATACATATTCACATACCAGAAGGTGCAATACCAAAGGATGGACCTTCAGCTGGTATAACTATGGCAACAGCAGTTATCTCAGCCCTTGAAAAGACACCTGTAAATAAAAATATTGCAATGACTGGAGAAATAACATTACGAGGCAGGGTTTTACCTGTTGGCGGCATAAAGGAGAAGGTTTTAGCAGCAAACAGGGCAGGTATAAAGAAAGTATTGTTGCCAATAGAGAACGAGAAGGATCTTACAGAGATACCTGAAACAGTAAAACGCAAATTAGAATTTGTATTAGTAGAGCATATGGATGAAGTATTAGAGCATGCCTTGGTAAAGGGAGAAAATAATAATGAAGATTAGAAGTTGTGAATTTATGATTAGTGCAGTAAGCAGGAATCAGTATCCCACCAATGAAATTCCAGAAATAGCTTTAGCTGGTAGATCAAATGTAGGAAAATCTTCACTAATAAATATGTTATTAAACAGAAAAAAATTGGCTAGAACAAGCTCTACTCCTGGTAAAACTCAAACAATAAATTTTTATATGATAAATAATGAGTTCCATTTTGTAGATTTACCTGGATATGGTTATGCTAAGGTTTCTAAGAAAAGCAAAGAAGAATGGGGAAAGATAATAGAAACTTATCTTACAACCCGTGAAAGACTAGTTGAAGTGATACAATTAATAGATATCAGACATAAACCAACTGTACAGGATGTCCAAATGTACAATTGGATAAGGCATTTTGGTTTTAAAGGAATAGTAGTTGCTACTAAGCTGGATAAAATAAAAAGAAGTCAAAGACAAAAACAAATAAGATTGATTAGAAAAACATTGGAAATGAATAAAGAAGACATATTGATCCCTGTATCTTCCATTAATAGAGAAGGAAAGGAAAGACTTTGGGAGGTAATAGGAAATACATTTATCCAAAAAGGATATAATATAACTATAGAAGAAGCGGCTAAGATTTAATTCTTAGCTGCTTCTTCTTTGTTATCTTTAAAACCAGTTATTAATTTTTTAAAGTCTATTTCAGCAACAAGCATGCCCATTAATATTAAAAAACCTCCAAAAATTCCCCTTAAACTTAAGACCTCACCAGATACAAAGTATGCAAAAATAGCTGCAAAAACAGGTTCACCAGTATATATTAATGCTGTATGGGTAGGAGATGTATACTTTTGAGCAGTATTTTGAACTATAAAAGCTCCTGAGGTGCAAACTAAACTAAGAATAAATATATTAAGCCATGCATCAGATTGTTTAGGAATAATTGGATTTTCAATTGCAAGGGACATAATAAGGCTTAGAAAACCAACAACACCTATTTGAATTACAGCAAGACAAATAGAGTCAACATCTACAGTGTATTTGCCAACGGTTATAATATGAAAAGCAAAGGCAAATGCAGAAATAAATGTATATAAATCACCAATATTAAGACCTAAATCCCCGTGTAAAGTTAAAAAGCCTAGACCGAACAATGCCATTACAGCTCCTATAATAGCAGGCTTTTCTGGAAATTTTTTTAAAAACAATGCTGATATAATGGGAACTAAAACCACTGAAAAGCCAGTAATAAAGGCTGACTTAGAAGCCGTTGTGTAATTTAGTCCAACGGTTTGTATTGCGAATCCAGAAAATAGAACAAAACCTATTAATATGCCATATTTCAAAGTATTTTTATCGAGCTTAAGCATATTTTTATAAAATACTAATGAAGATATGGCAAAGGCAATTATAAACCTTACAGCAAGAAAGTTATAGGTACCCAATGAGGCTAAACAATTTTTAGTTAATATGAAGGATGCTCCCCATCCTAATGTTACTCCTAGTAAAGCTAAATCTGCTTTCAACTGCCTTGACATTTGACATTCCTCCATAAAATATACTCTACATTATATTCTAACATTATTTTAAGATAAATTATATAGTGTATTTGTAATTCAAAAACTATAAAAACCCCATCATCAGATACAATTAAGTATCTTATGATGGGGTTTTAAGATTATTCTACTGGTTCAAACATATCTTTGCCAACACCGCAAACTGGACAAACCCAATCATCTGGAATATCTTCAAATGCTGTGCCTGGAGCAACTCCACTATCTGGATCACCCACCTGAGGATCATATTCATAACCACAAGGAATACATCTGTATTTTTTCATATTTTTTCTCCTTTCATATTCATCAAATTAATTATTATTGACACATCTGAATTATACCCTGCAATTATATTTTTAAAACATAAAAAATATCTTTTTAGAAAAAATTTAAAGCTAAGGCTTAAAAAATTATACATTTCGGCGATGTGGTATTCTTAAGGGTTAGTGGGTTGTCGTTATCTTGGCTTTTAATGAAGAATTTATTTTATCAGCTAAATTATGTTAAAATTATAAGTATAACATTTGATTTATATTTGCCAGAAAGTAGGGATAATATGAAGCATAAAAATAATACTTTTGTATTAATATTTTTTATAATAATAGCTTTTATTGTAGCTGGATTTAAATTGGATTTTATAGAAAAAGGTGGGGCTGAAAAAGATTCAGAGGCTGTCATCCAAAAAGATGAGATTAAAAAAAATTCCAATGAAGAAGAAAAGGTTGAAAAGAAAAAAACTGTGAAAGGAAAAAGCTTAGACGATAAAAATTTATCCAGAGATAATATGGTTAATTTTAACTTTGAACCGTTATCTGAGGAGGTTATCAATAAAATCAATGGTGTATCATGGAAGCAGGGAGCACCAGTGGAATTAAAGGATTTATCATATGTAAAGGTTTTACATTGGGGATTTGATGGTAAAGAGCATATAGGAGAATTAATCGTACATAAAAAGGTTGCTAAGGAAGTTGCGCAGATATTTAGAGAACTTTATGAAGCAAAATTTCCAATTGAAAAAATAAAACTTATTGATGAGTATAATGCTAATGATGATTTATCAATGGAGGATAACAATACATCAGCATTTTGTTATCGAGAGGTTGCTGGAAAGAAGGGAACATTATCGAAACACAGCTACGGCATAGCTATTGATATAAATCCTATACAAAATCCATACATTAAAGGAGAAAAGATATCACCAGCAGCAGGTAAAGAATACAAGAATAGAAAAAATGTAAAAAAAGGCATGATAGTAAAAGGTGATATATGTTATAAAGTATTCAAAGAAAGAGGATGGATTTGGGGTGGAGAATGGAAAACCCTTAAAGACTATCAGCATTTTCAAAAACAAATAGATTTAAAGAAGGAATAGAAGGAGATGAACTATGGATAAATATCATAAGAATACATTATACATTGTTGGAGATTCAAAGACAGCTATGAATAATCCCATAACTGCTCAGTTTAATGCTTATTTCATAGCAATTATAATTGATAAAGAAAAAGAGGTTATTATTGATGCAGGAGTATCAACACTTCTTGAAGAGACTAGGCAATTTGTTAAATCTATTTTTATTGGATATTCAATGAAAAATGGAGAAAATCCTTTGATTGAAGAAATTAAGAGTAGATATTACGGTTCATCCCAAAAAGCACTCATTGTAGCATGGAAGGATGCCTACAAAAAATATACTCAAATTATTAATAGCAAAAGGTAATAAAACATCAAAAAATTACAGAGATATTTTATACTTTTGAAAAATGTTAAATATTTTTAATATTTTAAGAAGGATTTTTTGTTTTTATATAGAATATATATTCATTATTAATATGTATGATGAATATTAATTTCATATTATACATATGGAGTACCGTTATATAGCATCTGCTGCTTTGTTTTTTCACTATAACTAATAATAGATAGTTATAGGTCAAAAGCAAAACACAGCATAGTTTGCCCAATGCCTTGGGTCTCTATGCTGTGTTTTATTTTCTAGAAACTCAAATAATTTTTAAGAAAATGGAAATTAAAACAATTAAATCTAAAGGGTGAGGTTTTGCTAAAAAATTTAAATAAAGAGCATTGGTTTTTAATTTATATTAGCAAAAACGAAGCCTTGACCTAACATATGGGGGAGTGAAAACATGAAGATTGAAGGTATTGAACTTAAAAAGCTCAGTATTAGACTTAAAAAACCTTTTAAGACAGCCTTAAGAACAGTTAATTCAGCAGAAGAAATTATTATTATAATTAAAGCTGATGATGGAAGTGTAGGATATGGTGAAGCGCCGCCAACTGCAGTGATTACTGGAGATACGTCGGGAGCTATTATTGGTGCTATCAAAGAAAATATTGAAAATGCTCTTATAGGTGAAGAAATTGGTAATTTGGAAAGAATTATGTATAAGCTTGATAAAGCAATTGTCAGAAATACCAGTGCAAGAGCTGCAGTTGATATGGCTATATATGACCTGTTTGGAAAGCTTTATAAAGCTCCTGTTTATAAGCTATTAGGTGGATATAGAGATCAAATAGAGACTGATATTACAATAAGCGTAAATGATCCGAATGAAATGATGGATGATGCCTTAGGCTTTATAAAACAAGGCTTTACTGCACTTAAAATGAAGGTTGGTATTGATTCCAAAAAAGATATCGAAAGGGTAAAGGCAGTGAGGCAAGCTGTTGGATATGATGTTAAGCTGCGATTAGATGCCAATCAAGGATGGCAGCCTAAGGAAGCAGTAAGAATTGTTAGAAAAATGGAAGATATGGGTTTGGATATTGAGCTAATAGAGCAGCCCGTAAAGGCTTGGAATATAGATGGACTTAAATTTGTTACTGACAATACCCAGACACCTATAATGGCCGATGAAAGCATGTTTAGTTCATATGATGCTTTTAAAATATTAGGAATGAGGGCAGCTGATTTAATCAATATTAAGCTGATGAAATGTGGGGGCATCTATAATGCTTTAAAAATTATTGCGATAGCTGAGACATGTGGGGTTGAATGTATGGTTGGAAGTATGATAGAAAGCAAATTAAGTGCTACGGCGGCAGCCCATTTGGCATGTGCTAAAAAGAATATAATTAGATTTGATTTAGATACAGCACTTTTATTAGCTGAGGATCCTATTGTCGGTGGCATTGTTAATGAAGCCCCAATCCTTAAAATTTCTAATAAGCCTGGTTTAGGTATTGAGAGAATAGATGGATTAAAGGATTTGAATATAAATTTTTAACCAAAAAGAATTTTTGCACTAGTTTGACAAGTTAATCTAATATAGAATTGAAAAATCATATATTTATAGTTTTTTACATAATCTTTAATAAATAAACAAGCTTAGTATAGGGAATTTTATATTTTCATACAAATAATACAATGAGCTATAAGTTATTTTAAATTCTAATATACAATAAACGATGGAGGTGAGGGAAAGAATTCTATTTTGCTCTTGTTAAATTTACAGAATATAAAAAGGGGGAGAAATTAAATGGTAAAAAGAAAGAATAAAATTTATACTGCTTTGATTCTATTGTTAGTATTGGCACTTGTATTTTCAGGATGTGGTAAATCTAATGAACCTTCTAAGGAAGCAGGAAAGACATCTACTGAAAGTGCTGAAAAAGCTACAACAAATGAAACTGAAAGTTCTAGTGGTGAACCAAAGTATGGAGGAATATTTAGGTCATATTTAGGCAATGATTTAAAAACACTGGACCCTGCATTTGCTACAGCTGAAAGAGAAGGAAAAATGGTTTCTTTGCTTTATGATTCGTTGGTAAAATTTGATGTAAATGGAAAGGTTATCCCATCTTTAGCAAAATCATGGGAAACTCCAGATGATTCAACTCTTATATTCCATCTAGTTGATAATGCAAAATTCCACAATGGCAATCCTTTTACAGCTCAGGACGTTAAATATTCCTTCGAGAGAATATTAGATCCAGAAGTGGGAAGTCCAAGAACTTGGGTATTTGAGAAGGTCAAGGGAGCTAAGGACTTTATGGAGGGAAAATCCGATAGTGTAGAAGGCATTGAAGTGTCCGATGACTATACCGTTAAAATAACTTTAGAACAACCCTTTGCTCCATTCCTATCTATGCTTGGTATGCCTGCTGCCCACATAGTAGATAAAAATGAAATAGAAAAATATCCAGATCAAAAGGATTATGCCTTCAATCCCGTTGGTACAGGACCTTTTAAGTTTGTTGAATATTCTAATGGTGATAAATTTGTTATTGAAGCAAATGAAGATTATTTTTCTGGTAGACCCTATATTGATGGTGTAAATTACAGAATTATTCAAGATGAGTCAACTGCTGTTGCAGAATTCGAAGCTGGAAATCTCGATGAGCTGGATATACCAACAGCTGATATTGACAGACTAAAGAATAATCCTGCCTATGCTCCGTATATATTGACAAGTAATACATTCTGGAACTTTTATATAGGATTAACCTTTAATAAAGAGCCATTTAATGATATAAGAGTAAGAAAGGCCTTTTGCTATGCAATCGATCGTGAGGCTATAATTAATACGGTAAAAAGAAATGCTGGAGTCGTAAGTAATGGACCAATTCCTCCAGGATTAGATGGATATAGGGAAGGATTAAATCCTTATCCATATAATATAGATAAGGCGAAGGAACTTTTAGCAGAGGCTGGATATTCTGAGGAAAATCCATGTTCCTTTGAGTTATGGCATTCTGATTCAAAAACAAATGTTGCATTATTGGAGCCAATTCAAGCAATGTTAAATCAAGCAGGTTTTAAGGCAAAACTTGTTGCTATGGAATGGAATTCTTATAAGGCTGCTGTTAGAGCAGGGGAGGCTCAAGCATTTTATTTAAGTTGGGGAGCAGATTATCCCGATGCAGAAAACTATTTATATCCTCTATTCCATTCATCAATGAGCGGTGGGGGAGGTAATGAAACAAGATACAATAATCCAGAATTCGATAAGATTATAGAACAAGCACAAAGAACATCTGATTATGATGAGAGAATTAAGCTTTATCAGAAGGCTGAAGATATTACTATTGAGGATGCGGCACGCCTTTGGTTATATCTAAGTAAGGAATGGTTGTTGTATAGACCGGAGGTTAAAGGAGCTAAAATATATAGGATATTTAATGCTGATAAGCTATTGGATATCTGGTTAGATAGATAATTTACAAATGACTGGGGCTAAAAGCCCCAGTTCAGGCTGTTGACAAAAGCCCAATTTCTGCGTTGCTGCCAAAATTTCCGTTGCTCACTTGCCATCTTAGCAAGCTCCGCTACTCAATTTTGGCGTGCCTTGAACTTGGACTTTTTTCAAAGCCTGTCATCTTGTAGACTTTGTCTACAATCTGGACTGGGGCTAAAAGCCCCAGTTATCATAAAAAAGGGGGCACAAAAGTGATTAAATATTTAATACGTAGAATTATCATGTTAATTCCTGTTATGATAGGTGTTTCCCTAGTAACCTTTTCTCTTATTTATATAGTTCCAGGAGATGCTGTGGAAGTTATAGTTGGAGAAAGAGCTAGTGAAGAGATAAGGGAAAAAGCTATAGAGGAATTGGGATTAAATAAGCCATTTCATCAACAGTACCTTTCTTATATGTCTAATGTGTTAAAAGGAAATCTTGGGAAGTCATATATTAATAATAAGAGTATTAAAGAATCAATTATGGAGAGATTTCCCATTACATTTAAACTTACTCTATATTCTTTTGCTATTTCAGTTATAGTGGGAATCTTTGTTGGGGTTGTATCCGCCGTCAAACAAAATACTGTTATTGACAGTATCGTAAGAGGAACTACACTTCTTGGAGTATCAACGCCAGTTATGTTTTCATCACTATTGATTATATATATCTTTGGAGTTTGGCTTAAGGTTATGCCAGTATCTGGTATTGGAGATGGAAGTATAAAATATTTTTTATTACCTTCATTGGTTTTAGGATTAAATTCAGCAGTGTTTACAGCAAGGCTTACGAGGTCTTGTATGCTGGAGGTAATAAGGCAGGATTATATTAGAACAGCAAGGTCTAAAGGGATTGCTGAAAAGATAGTTATATTTAAGCATGCTATGAGAAATGCAATGATTCCTATATCTACTAATTTGATAATGAGCTTTGGATATTTACTTACTGGTTCTGTTATAACAGAAACAATTTTTGGATTGCCTGGATTGGGGTCTGAAACGGTAAGAGCGGTTTTTCAAAGAGATATACCTGCTGTGATGGGTTATTTTTTATTTCAAGCAGTGATTTTTGTTACCTTTAATTTGCTTGTTGATATATCATATGCATTAATTAATCCAAGGATAAGATTTAACTAGGAAAGGAGGATTTTATAAATGGAAAAAACTCAATTAATGAATAAATCACAGAAGAAGGAACCAGAAAAAAAGAATAAATCAAATAATCCTTGGATAATTGCCTGGAGAAGATTACTTCGAGATAAAACTGCAGTTTTTGGTTTATATATTATTATATTCCTAATTTTTATTGCTGTTTTTGCTCCTATACTTTCTCCATATCATCCCATAGAAGATTTTAACCTTTCAGAAGCATTTCAAGGACCAAGCATGAAGCATTGGTTTGGAACAGACTGGATGGGCAGAGACATTTTAAGTAGGGTTTTATATGGTTCAAGGATATCTTTAACTGTAGGTTTAGCCTCTAGGGTAGTTACCCTGTCAATAGGAATAACCTTAGGAGCATTGGCAGGATATTTTAGGGGAAAAGTAGATATGGTAATTATGAGATTAGCAGAAATCATGGATGCCTTTCCCAATTTTTTGTTTGCAATAGCAATTTCTGTCGCCATAGGACCAGGACTATATACTGTATTTTTCGCATTGGGCTTTGTTGGATGGTCAGGAATGGCTAGATTGATAAGGGGACAAGTAATGCTATATAGAGAATCGGAATTTGTCGAAGCTGCACGTTCATTAGGAGCTTCAAATTCTAGAATTATATTTAAAGAAATACTTCCAAATTGTATGGCCCCAGTTATTATTTCAACTACCATGGGAATTTCCAGTGCCATAATGGCTGAAGCATCATTATCTTTTTTAGGGCTTGGAGCTCAACCTCCTACACCAACTTGGGGTTCAATGATGAATTTTGGACGGCAGTATATTTGGACGGCACCATATATGATTATTTTTCCAGGATTAGCAATAGTTCTTACCGTATATGGGTTTAATCTTTTTGGTGATGGATTAAGGGATGTACTAGACCCAAGAATGAAGGATTAATTATACAAGGGGGAAAAATCTATGGAAAAGAAAGAAGAAATGTTGAGTGTTAAAGATTTAAGAACATATTTTTATACCCATGATGGATTAGTTCCAGCAGTAGACGGTATATCCTTCAATATAAAAAAAGGAGAGACCTTATGTGTAGTGGGTGAATCGGGCTGCGGCAAAAGTGTAACTGCAATGTCGATTTTAAAGTTAGTTCCTACTCCACCTGGAAAATATGTTTCAGGGGAAATTTTATTTAAAGGAGAAGACCTACTTAAGAAAAGCCATGAGGAAATGAGGATGATTAGAGGGAATGATATAGCAATGATTTTTCAAGAGCCTATGACATCCCTTAATCCAGTTTTTACAGTAGGCAATCAAATATGTGAGACGGTTATGCTGCATCAGCAATTGAATAAAAAGGAGGCTATGGAGGTAGCCGTTGAGATGCTTAGAAAGGTAGGAATACCTTTACCAGAAAAAAGAGTACGTGAATATCCACATCAACTGAGCGGTGGTATGAGGCAAAGAGTAATGATAGCAATGGCTCTCAGCTGCAACCCTATATTACTTATAGCCGATGAACCTACCACGGCTTTAGATGTAACCATCCAAGCCCAGATATTAGATTTAATGAGAAAGATGAAGGAAGAAACAGGTTCATCCATAATGTTTATTACCCATGATTTAGGGGTTGTTGCTGAAATGGCAGACAGGGTAGTAGTTATGTATGCTGGAAAAATTGTTGAGCAGGGCAGTGCTGAAGAAATATTTAATGATCCTAGACATCCATATACCAATGGATTACTAAAATCTATACCAAGACTACAGGGAAAAAGAAAAGAAGATTTACATGTAATAGAGGGAATGGTTCCAAGTATGTATAATCTTCCAAAGGGATGTAAATTCAATCCAAGGTGTGAACATGCTACGGATATTTGCAAGAGTAAAGAACCTCCTTTAATAGCAATTGATAGCAATAATGAGGAAAGAAAATGTGCATGCTGGCTTTTAGAAAAAAGGAGGCTATATAAGTGAGTGAAAAATTATTAGAAGTAAAGGATTTAAAGACATATTTTCCTATACAAAATGGTTTGTTTGGAAGGTCGACTAAGTATGTCAAAGCAGTAGATGGTGTATCCTTTGATGTATACAAAGGAGAGACATTAGGTTTAGTTGGGGAAAGTGGATGCGGAAAATCAACAACTGGCAGGTCAATAATGAGATTGATTGAACCAACGGAGGGAAAAATAATATTTGATGGAAAGGATATTTCTAGTTTAAACAAAAAACAAATGTTAAAAATCCGAAGGGAAATGCAGATGATTTTTCAAGACCCCTTTTCATCATTGAATCCTAGAAAAATGGTTAAGGAAATTATTGGTGCAGCATTTGAAATACATATGTCTAGCATGAGGAAAAAGGAAAGGGAAGAAGAGGTAGCAAAACTTCTAGAGGTAGTAGGGTTGAATCCTGATTACATAACGAGATATCCCCATGAATTCAGTGGAGGGCAAAGACAGAGAATTGGTATAGCTAGGTCTTTAGCATTAAAGCCTAAATTGATAATTGCTGATGAACCAGTTTCAGCCTTGGATGTTTCCATTCAATCCCAGGTATTAAACCTACTAAACAAATTACAGAAGCAGTTTTCCTTGACATATATTTTTATAGCCCATGATTTAAGTGTTGTAAGACATTTGAGCGATAGAGTAGGTGTTATGTATCTTGGGAAGATAGTTGAGCTAACCGATGCAAATAGGTTATATACAAAGCCTGCTCATCCATATACCAAAGCATTACTTTCTGCAATACCAATTCCAGAAATAGGAGTTAAAAGAGAAAGGATAATCCTAGAGGGAGATGTACCAAGTCCTATTAATCCTCCTAATGGATGTAGATTTCATACAAGATGTCCCAAATGTATGGATATATGTAAGGAGAAGGAGCCAGATTTTAAGGATATTGGGGATAAGCATTACGTTGCATGTCACCTTGTAAATGGATAATGGATATATAGATTTTTTTGAGGAATAGCTATTATATTTTGGGGGGGTTTTATGTTTACAGGATGTATAAATGATAGTTCTGTTGAAGAGATAAAATTAGAAAAAGGTACATTGGTACATGTTGGAGAAGCTTTTAGAATAGGAATATTTGAAGGTGCAACACTGAACGATGAAAAACAAATCATTTTGCAAGAGGATATTATGAAGGGAAGTTATACATCTCCTGTAGTTAAGACTAAGCTTTTTAAAGAGCTAGTTGCTTCATGGAATTCAATTACAGCTAAAAATTCAGAAACTGAATTATTGATCAAAATAAAAAAAGATGAAAAATGGTCCCAATGGTTTTCCTATGGTAAATGGTCTTTAGAAGGTGAAAGAGCAAGTATTAAGAATCAACGTGACAAAATAGCTTATATGGATATTGACACTTTAGTTGTTTTAGATGGTGGATATGCCGATGCATTTCAATATAAAATAATGCTTTATAGGAATAAAGCTAATATAGATAGTCCAAGGGTAAAATTGATATCCACTGCATTAAATTTATCGGAGAAGGATGAAACTACTACAGCTTTTGTCTCTGATGATGAATGGATGAAGGAAATTAATGTACCCAAAAGAGCCCAGCTTAATATACCTGATATAGGGAGAATCATTTGTAGTCCTACATCGGTTTCAATGGTATTAGAATATCATGGTATAAATTATGATACTGAAAAAGCAGCTGATTTGGTTAAGGATTATGGTGCTGAAATATATGGAAACTGGTCCTTTAATACAGCCTTTGCAGGTTCAAGGGATTTATATTCTTATGTTGACAGGTTTGATACTATATATAAAATTAAGGATATGATATCAAAGGATATTCCAGTAGTAGCTTCTGTTAAGACAAAGATTAAAGAAGACTTAGAAGGAACAAGGATGCCATATCCAGATGGACATTTATTGGTTGTAAGGGGATTTACTATTAAAAATGGAGAGGAATATGTGATTGTAAATGATCCTGCTACAAATGATGAAAATGATATTAGGAGAGAGTATAAGCTAAGTCAGTTTATCAAGGCTTGGAGAAATATAGTGTATATTATAACTCCTAATTTATATAAATAAATTTTTCTAGTCATAGAAAGGAAGGATTTAATGATAAAGCCTAGACCATTAAAATATGGAGATACAATAGGAGTTATAGCGCCTTCAGGTCATTACTATAATGAAGAAAAGATAGACATGGGTAAAAAAACCTTAGAGGACATGGGATTTAAGGTGAAGATAGGAAGAAGCTGTTACGAGGCGTATGGCTATTTATCGGGCAAGGATGAAATAAGGGCCTATGACTTAAATTCAATGTTTGAGGATAAGGAAATAGATGGTATTATATGTTTAAGAGGAGGCTATGGAACATCGAGGATACTTGATAAGCTTGATTATGAAGTAATAAAGAAAAATCCTAAAGTATATGTCGGCTTTAGCGACATAACGGCTACTCATATAGCCTTAAATCAAATATGTGATTTAGTTACATTTCATGGACCAATGGTAACCTCCCATATGATAGATGATTTAGATAATTTCACAAAAAATTCTTTGTTAAATCTTGTTATGGGAAAAGAAGAAAGTAGATGCTTAAATAATCCAGAGAGTGAAGAAATAGGTTGTCTTTACGGTGGAAAAGCTGAAGGGAGGTTAACAGGAGGCAATTTAACTCTGATTTGTAATACATTGGGAACGCCATATGAGATAGATACAAAGGGTAAGATATTATTTATTGAAGAAATTAGAGAAGAACCATATAGAATAGATAGAATGTTGACTCAGCTATGTTTAGCGGGCAAGCTGCAGGATGCCAATGGAATAATCCTAGGAGATTGGAAGGAATGTATAGCTGAACGACCAGAGAGAAGCCTAACCCTTATGCAGGTTTTTGATGATATTATAAAACCACTAAAAAAGCCAACTATATATAATTTAAAATCAGGACATTGTAGTCCTATGATGACCCTTCCTATGGGGGTAATGGTAAGCATTGATACTTTTAAGGGAGAAATAATTTTAAAGGAGGGTGCTACAGAATAATGAGCAATGTATTATCTCTAGCTGAAGGAATTAAAGAGTGGCTAATAGAAGTTAGAAGAGATTTTCATATGTATCCTGAGTTTGGCATGGAGGAACATAGAACCAGTGAAATGATAGCAAAATATTTAGATGAAATGGAGATTGAATACAAAAAAGGTATAGCTAATACTGGAGTAGTAGGTATTATACGAGGAAAGGATAAAGGCAAAACTGTAGCACTTAGGGCTGATATGGATGCACTGCCAATAGAAGAAAAAAATCAGGTATCCTATAAATCAAAAATAGAAGGAAAAATGCATGCCTGCGGACATGATGCCCATATGGCTATAGTATTGGGAGCTGCAAAGCTTTTAAATAATATGAAGGATAATCTGAAGGGTAATATTAAACTGTTTTTCCAGCCTGCAGAAGAAACTGTGGGAGGAGCAAAACCAATGATTGAAGAAGGTGTAATGGACAATCCAAAGGTTGATGCAGTATTCGGACTTCATGTAGCTCCAGAAATACCAGCTGGTAAAATTGGTATAAAATATGGAAAAATGAATGCTTCCTCTGACTCCATAAAAATAATTATTAATGGTGAAAGTACCCATGGTGCATATCCACATTCGGGAGTAGATGCTATAGTGATAGCAGGCCATGTAATTACTGCACTTCAAACTATAGTAAGTAGAAACATAGATCCTAGAAATTCTGTAGTAGTGACATTAGGAGTTATCAATGGTGGAACAAGGGGAAATATTATTGCTGATAAAGTAGAAATGATAGGTACAGTAAGAACCTTGGATCCACAGACTAGAAAGAAAGTATTGAGCAGGATTAAAGAAACGGTTCAAAAAGTAAGTGAGTCCCTAGGGGGAAGTGGAGAAATTATTGTAGAAGAAGGCTATGTATCCCTTATAAACAACGATGATATGGTAGATATAGTTAGAACAAATGCACTTGAGCTTTTAGGAAGGGATAATATAAAGGTTTTACAAGAAGCAAGCCTAGGGGTAGAAGATTTTGCTTATTTCTTGCAAAAATCTCCAGGAGCCTTTTTTAGACTTGGATGCGGTAATGTGGAAAAAGGGATAGTACATGATGGACATCATTGTCTTTTTGATGTTGATGAGGATTGTTTAAGCATAGGTGTTGCTATTCAGGTTCAAAATGTACTCAGTATTTTAAATAAATAGACATAGAAAAATTAAAACTTATGATTGATGGGGTAAATTTAGCAATAAAGGTGACAAGCTATTGTCACCTTTGTAAACTTTTTGAAGTATCAATAGACCTAAAAGAATATCTAAAATTCTTAACCTTAACCTATACTTAAAAGACCTACCCTAAACAGAACCTTAATCTACAAATTTATTTTCACACGCCTTTGTCCTAAAACACCAATTCTAAGTCCATCAATCTCTTTTTCAACTCATCTATTATTATTTTTTCTTCGTTATAATCCTTGGCTTCAAATGTTACGGAAAGCCTTATATATGGCTCAGGGTCATTCCATGGTACAGTACATATAAAAGCATTTTTAAGCAAAAATAAAGAAAAATCTTCAGCATCTTTAAATACTATACCTGATCTAGTACCCCTTGGAATAGGAACATAACAATAGAATGTTGCTTTAGGCTTTTGAGCTTTAAATCCCACCTCCCTTAAAACATCTATCAAAAGGTCAAACCTTCTAGAATATTTGATACAATTTTTTTCTGTGATTTCTGGATGTTTTAGGGCATAGATTCCTGATTTTTGAATAGCTCTAAATTGACCAGAGTCAGAATTAGCCTTAACCTTACCATAAATATTTATTACATCTGAGTTTCCAGCAACAAAAGCTATACGCCATCCCGTCATGTTAAAGGCCTTTGACAATGAATGGATTTCAACACCTACTTCCTTTGCACCATCTATTGATAAAAAGCTTAAGGGTTTTATACCATCAAAGGTTAATGCAGCATAGGAAGAATCAGCTACTACAATAATATTATTTTTATATGCAAAATCAATAACCCTTTTATAAAAATCCTCCGTTGGAATTTGACCTGTAGGATTGTTGGGATAATTAATATATAAAATCTTTGATCTATATAAAATGATATTTGGTATATTAGAAAAATCAGGATAAAAATTATTAGCCCTAGTTAAGGGAAGTCCATAAACTACACCGCCTAGATATTTAGTATGGGTTGAGATTATTGGATAGCTGGGAAGCGTTGTTATAGTTATGTCACCTGGATTTATCAAGCACAGGGGAAGCATAGATAAAATTGATTTAGCACCTATTCCATGTAAAATTTCATTATGTGGATCAATGTCCTTGACCCCAAATACTTTATTTAGATACTCAGCTGCAGCCTGTTGAAACTCTGGAATACCATTATCGGCATACCATCTATTTTCTGATTTCCCAGCCTCTTGGCATAAAAGCTTTACAATGCGTGGATCAGCAGGCAGATCAGGCTCCCCTATACCTAAATCTATGAGCTTCACATTAGGATACCTTCTTTTAATGTCCTCCTTAGCTCTTTTTATCTTGATGAATTTATAATCTTCTTTAGCTATATCGAAGCTTTCATCTCTAAATCTATCAGCAATCATATCGTTAATATAACTCATTAAAACCATCCCCCTTCATAGTCCAACGATAAGAGAGCTTTTTTAAAGGATATACTCATAGAATATTTTATTCCAACTCTAAATAATGTGTTCACATATAGAGGTGTAATAAAACTACCTGAAAAAGTTAAATTAGTACTAATTTGACGAATCATATCAATTACATTACAATTAAGTAGAATATATATGAATCGCAAAAATGATTTTACATGAAA
Organism: Paramaledivibacter caminithermalis DSM 15212; assembly: GCF_900142245.1. GTDB lineage: Bacteria > Bacillota > Clostridia > Peptostreptococcales > Caminicellaceae > Paramaledivibacter > Paramaledivibacter caminithermalis. Next base: position 33,925 of record NZ_FRAG01000027.1, read on the forward strand.
CGAATTAAATTTTTGCGATAAACATTAAGGTAATAGAAGCGTACAAAATTTAAACTGAAAAATCTTTTGTATGTTCTATATAGATATAAAATATAAATTTTTGAGGTTATACAAATGAAAGAACTAATTAAACTTTTTTTAATTTTCTTTAGGATAGGAGCCTTTACCTTTGGGGGAGGCTATGCAATGATACCCCTTATTGAAGAAGAAATTGTAAATAAAAATCAATGGATTGAAGAAGAAGAATTTCTGGATATAATAGCCCTTGCTCAATCAATACCAGGAGCTTTAGCAGTTAATACCGCTGCATATATAGGCTATAGAAAATTTGGTTTTTTAGGAGCGGTTACCGCTTGTCTTGGTGCTGTTTTACCATCATTTTTTATTATCTTGATAATTGCCAAGTTCCTAATTGGGACAATGGATAAAAGATTGATAGAGAAAATATTTAAAGGTATACGCCCCGCAGTTGTTTCATTAATATTAGTAGCATTTTTCAAATTAAAAAAGGGGGTCAATAAAACAGCTTTTAGTTATGTAGTAGTGACAGCTACAATACTATTAGTCACTGTATTTAAGGTGCATCCTATATTTATTATAATCATGTCTGGTATATTTGGATATTTATGCTTTCAAAAGGAGTAGTGCTTAATGAAGTTAATTATAAATATATTTTTTGCTTTCCTTAAAATAGGGGGCTTTAGCTTTGGAGGAGGCTATGCAATGATCCCCTTTATTGAAAAGGAGATAGTAAATTCCCATGGATGGTTAAATGGTGCAGAATTTATTGATATAATCGCTATAGCTGAAATGACGCCAGGACCTATTGCAATTAATTCGGCAACCTTTGTTGGTTATAAAATTGCTAAGATACAAGGAGCTATAGCAGGGACCATTGGGGTAATACTTGTATCATTTATTCTGCTTATCTTAACAGGTAAATATTTAACTGATGCTAAGGATTCTAAAGTCATTAATAATATTTTTATTGGTATCAGACCAGCAGTATTGGGACTTATTGTTGCTGCAGCAATATCTGTAGGAAAAACTGCCTTAGTAGATTTCAGGAGCTGTATTATTGCTGTTATAATATTATTCTCTATATTAAAATTAAAGATTCATCCTATTATTTGTGTAATAATGGCGGGCGTTATGGGGTGTGTTATCTATTAAACCAAAATCCTTTCAATTAATTATTACTATATTTGGAGAGATATTATTTTCTTTGAGATTTATTTTAAGGTTTAGTACTGTTTATCTATAAAGTATTTACTTAAATTCCTATAATTTCAGAATTCATACTAAAGGTAAGATTGCTATAAAATATATTTGGGTATATTAAAAGTATTAAATAATATAAAGGGTGATTTTATGACATTTTATGAAGAATTAAGTAAATACTATGATATAGTTTTTCCCCTTGGAAAATTAAAGCTTGAATTTATGATTAAGAGTTTTAAGGATAAAAAAAAGATACTAGATTTAGCTGCTGGAACTGGTAATTATTCTATCTCACTATCAAAGCTAGGCTATAATGTAATTGCTGTAGATTTAGATGGGGAAATGATAAAGAAAATAGAAACTAAAAATAGAAAAGAAAAAACAAATGTTATAGCCTTTAAACTGGATATGAAGGATATAGATAGGCTAAAGGACTATAAGTTCGATGGAATAATATGTATAGGAAATTCATTGGTACATTTAGATAGTGCAAAGGAGATTAAAGATGTTCTTGGTAAAATGTACAGCTTACTTAATCAAAATGGAGTAGTAATTTTACAGATAGTAAATTACGATAGAATATTGAGATATGATATAAAAGAATTACCGCCGATTGATAGACTAGAATATGGGGTAAGATTTATTAGAAATTATAAACTTGAAGGCGATAAAATTTTGTTTAAAACTAAATTGATAATTAATAATAATAGAACATATGATAATTGTATAAAGCTTTATCCACTACAAAGTCAAGCTTTAGTAAACATGTTAAAGGAAGTAGGCTTTAAAGATATAAAGCTTTATGGTGGCTTTGATGAAAAGGAATATACCTTAGATTCATTTCCGCTGGTTGTAAAAGCTTTTAGATAATATAATGAAAAGGTTCAGCTGCAAAGGTCTATATCTAGTAAATAGGTTTCTGCAGCTGTTATAGAATTCATTGATGATATAAAGGAATATAAGCTTCTTATGAAAAATAAAGATTAATAAAAAATTTAGGGGGATAATTTTTTATGAAAAAAAGAATAATTTTAAAGCTTACTGTGATTATAACAATCCTTACAATGATACTAACTTCATGTACAACAGCTTCAAAAACACAAGAACATTATACTGATATCAAACCAGCTAAAACTTGGGTAGTTTTAATGGAAATGAATCAATTTCCTCAAGGGTTTACTGATATACCCGTTGACTATATTAATTCGGAGCGAATGAAGGATATGTTCGTAAAGCTTGGTGTAGAGGAAGATCATATCTTAGTAAAAAAGGATGATATGTCATTAGAAGCCGTTAAGGATTCCATAAGTTGGTTAGATGAAAACTCACAACAAGATGATTTAGTATTTTTTTATATAGCAACCCATGGTAGTTGGCTTCGGGAAAAGCTTAATTGGAATAAGCTTTTAGCACCAAAGTGGAAGGCTTTAGATAGAGATAATAAGATTTTAATAGTTGATTCCTGCAACGCAGCAGAGTTTATTGAGCCTTTCAAAAACGAAAAAGCATCGGGGATTTCAATAGCAGCTGCTGGAGCTGATGAATTAGGATGGTGGGGAGTAGAAGAGGAAGGACTTCCTATAATAGGGAGTATATGGCTGAATTACTTTACACAAGCAGTATTTAATAAAGAGGCTGACTCAAACGATGATAAATTGATTACCATTGATGAAGCCTTCGAATATACAACACCACAGGTTCAAAAATATATGAAGGAAGAGGTATTTACCGTTGCTGAGTTCGTAAAAGTATGGCATAGCATAGGTCAATATCCAGAGAAATCAGATGGATACCCAAATCCAGTATTATATAATAATTTACCAGAAAAACTAGTTTTAAATAAGTTGAAATAGGAAAATAGTTTATAAAATTAGAATTATGAATAGTAGTGAAGGAAATAGAATAAATTTGGAGAAATATTACATACATACAAAAATTAACTATATATAATGCATTAATAAACCTACATTTTGTTTTCTCAAATAGCCAATGTCTTTGGGGATATTTGAGAGAACGAAATGTAAATGGTTTATTGCAATTTATATAGCAATTGTTGTGTATGTAAACGAGAAAAAACTTTGAGAGGAAAAAAATGAAAGACATTTATAGTAAAATTTAAATAATTAAAACACCTAAAATAGAGGCGGTGGAAATATGAATGATGATAATCTAGTCGAAAGAATAGCTGATAAAAATTTTAATGTAAACGAATTTGTTAAAGCTGTACTTGATGACGAAAATATTAGAGGTGAAGTTATAAAACAACTACTTACTAACAATGACATAATGGTGTATTATCATTGTTATTACATAATTTCTAAGGCAAGTGAAAAAAAACCAGAGCTATTTTATAAGTATTGGAATAATTTTGTATCTCTTCTAGAACATAAGAATTCCTATCATAGAAATATAGGACTGACAATTATAGCTAATTTAACAAAAATAGATGAAGATAACTTATTTTCTAGTATATTTCAAAAATACATTGAACATTTTAATGACGATAAGTTCATGACAGCACAATGCTTTGTACAAAGCATGAAGAAGGTTATAAGGAATAAAAAGCAATATGAAAAGAAAATTATTGATTTATTGCTGGATATCGATAAAATCTGTACATATAGGGAAAAGCAGAAAGAGTTATTAAAGAGTGATATTATAGAAGTTTTAGATGAAGTATATAAAAGTACAAAATATAAGGATATCATTGTGGAATTTATTAGAAAACAATGTAATAGTTTAAGTCCTAAAACTAAGAAAAAAGCAAGATTTTTTCTTGCAAAGCATGATTTATAACACAGTGGCTGATTAGTTAAAATAATGTTAGGAGAGGGATATAGATGGTAGAAATATTTTTAATACTACTTGGATTTGGATGCATAATATATAAGGTCACAATTGATATTCCTAAAGATATAAAAAGCTGCAACGAAAAATTAGATACTGTAAAACTGCAACTAAAAGAAATAAGTATGAAGATAGATAAAATAAGTGAAAAATTGTAAATATGAGGATGATATGTGGTGAAATATATTAAAGCCAAAACAATAATTGCACATAATAAGTATTCCGATGCATGGTTTGGAACAAAGTACAATATGAATATTTATCGAGGGTGCAGTCATGGCTGTATTTATTGTGATTCACGAAGCGCTTGCTATCAAATTGAGGATTTTGATAGGATTGCAGCAAAAAAGGATGCTCTTTATATTATTGAAAAAGAACTAAAAAGCAAAAGAAAGAGGGGCATAGTTGGAACAGGCGCAATGAGCGATCCATATAATCCCTTTGAAAATAAGTATAGGCTTACCAGAGGAGCACTTGAGCTGATAAACAGATATCAATTTGGCATTAATATCACTACAAAAAGTGACCTCATAACTAGAGATATAGATATATTAAAGGAAATAAATATACATTCCCCCGTTTGTATTGGTATTACAATAACAGCTTCAGCAGATGCTTTATCTGCGAAAATTGAACCTCAAGCACCAGCTTCTTCAAAACGTTTTGCAGCTATAGACAAATTAGCCGATAATGGAATATATACTGGTATTCTAATGATGCCCATACTGCCATTTATATCAGATAATGAGGAAAATATTGTTTCTATTATAAAACTTGCAGCCGAAGCTGGTGCAAAATTTATTTATCCAAGCCTAGGAGTTACTTTGCGCTTAGGACAGAGGGAATACTTTTATAAAAATCTTGATAGACTTTATCCAGGTCTCAAAGAAAAATATGATAGAACATTTGGTGATACTTATCAATGTACAAGTTACAACCATAAGAAGTTATGGGAGAGTTTTAGTAAAGCATGTGAAGAATATAATATTGCCTATAGAATGAGAGATATTATAAAAGGTGCTGAAAATGATGTTCATATGAAGCAAATATCCTTGTTTTAAGTATATGTAGAGATATTGTTAGCAGCTCCCCCATCTTACACCTTATAAAAGTTTATTAAACTGCTAACAATAGAAACAGAGTAAGTCGATAATTTCGTAATTTGCGCTGAAAACAAGGATACGAGGTGATGAAGTGCTTAGTTTAGCATTAAAAACTACATTATTGTTTGTTATTGGCATTCTGATTATGAGGATAATGGGGAAGTCTGCAATTACCCAATTAACTCCCTATGATTTAATGGCAATAATAATTATTGGAACTGTTATTGCTGAGCCGCTGATTAGCACAAAACTGAAGCCAACATTATTTGTATTAGGTGTTTTAGTAGTTTTATATATAGTATTTTCTAAGCTATCATTAAATCAGTTTTTTAATAAGATATTATTGGGTAGGCCTACTATTTTAATAAAGCATGGAAAAATTATCGAAGAAAATATTGAACAAGAAAGGATCTCTTTGATCCAGCTGACAGCAATACTTAGAGTAAATGGATATCCAAAGCTTGAGGACATAGAATATGCCATACTAGAGCCTACAGGAGAAGTAAGCATTATTCCAAAGTCAGATGTAAGGGGAGTTACTCCTTCGGATTTAAATATTAAAACAAAATATGAAGGGCTTCCAATTGGAGTAATTATAGATGGAAAGGTACAAAAGAAGAATTTAAAGCTCATAAATAAAGATGAAAAATGGCTTCAAGATAAAATCAAGGAAGAAGGTATACAGGATATAAATGAGATAATATATGCATATGCTAGTGATGAAAGTGAAGAAGTTGTTTTTGATAAAAGAAAAAAATAACATTTTTTTGTAATTTTCATAAAAATCTGTTGAACTTATAGAAATGAAATTATATAATGTTTATATATTTAAAATATATAAAATTTTTAAATTTTATTTACTGCAGTAAATATTTAAAAACTTAATATTTCATATTATTTGTCTCTTCGAGTCTTTTGATCTAAGGGTTTTATCTATGATTTTAAGACCGATAGGGTACAATTGGAAACGGTTGTGCCTCCCAGTGTGGAAAGAAGAGATCGTGGTATAGTAAAGCTAAAATAATTTTTCATACATTATTTTAGTCTTATTTACTATGGTCAAATAATACCTTCTTTTTAATAAACTGCTGGGATATTATCATTACCATTACAAAGTTTATTATCAAAGGAGGATTTTTTTATGATTAATGCTAATTTTAGAATAAAAACACCACAAAATGAATCAGTACTGTCTTATGCTAAAGAAAGCGATGAAAGAATAAAGCTAAAGGCAAGACTTACAGAATTAAAAAAAGAACAAATTGAAATTCCTTTAATAATAGGTGGTAAAGAAATATATACAGGAAACACACAAAAATGTGTGATACCTCATGATAAAAATCATGTGCTTGCTATATATCATATGGCAGGAGAGAGGGAAGTAGAAGATGCAATTGAAGCTTCTTTAAAGGCAAAAAAAGAATGGGATAAAATGCCTTGGCAGCATAGGGCATCTATTTTTTTAAAAGCTGCGGAGCTATTATCGGGACCATGGAGGTTTACTCTTAATGCAGCAACAATGTTAGGACAAAGTAAAACTGCTTATCAAGCAGAAATTGATTCAGCATGCGAGTTAATAGATTTTCTTAGATTTAATACTTATTTTATGTCTGAGATTTATAATGAACAGCTTATATCTACAAATGAAAGTTGGAATAGAATAGAATATAGATCCCTTGAAGGATTTGTTTTTTCTGTTACACCATTTAACTTTACTGCTATAGGGGGAAATTTAGGAATAGCACCTGCCTTGATGGGGAATGTAGTGCTATGGAAGCCAGCAGGAACATCTGTATATTCTAACTATTTTGTTATGAAATTATTACAAGAGGCAGGATTACCAGATGGAGTAATAAATTTTGTACCTGGTTCAGGAAGCTTAATAGGAAATGTAGTATTCAATAATGAATGGCTTGCAGGCGTGCATTTTACAGGCTCTACTAAAGTATTTAATGGTATGTGGAAGACTATTGGTGAAAATATAGGCAAATACAGATCATATCCTAGGATTGTAGGAGAAACTGGAGGAAAGGATTTTATATTTGCCCATAAGCTTGCTAATATTAATAAACTTGTTACTGCTTTAATAAGAGGAGCCTTTGAATATCAAGGGCAAAAGTGTTCAGCCGTTTCACGGGCTTATATACCTAGAAGCATCTGGTCCGTTGTAAAATGTAAATTGATTAGTGAATGTGCCACTATTAAAATGGGAGATGTAGAGGATTTTACTAATTTCATGGGTGCAGTGATAGATAAAAATTCATTCGATAGAATTAAAGCTTATATTGAATTTGCTCATAATTCTGATGAAGCTGAAGTTATTTGGGGAGGAAATTGTGACGAAAGATTAGGCTATTTTATTGAACCAACAATAATAGTTACAAAGAATCCCTACTTTAAAACAATGACAGAAGAAATTTTCGGACCTGTGCTTACAATATATGTATATGAAGATGAAAAATTTCAAGAGACCCTTAAAATATGTAATGATTCTACTCCATATGCATTAACAGGTGGAATTTTCTCACAGGATAGAATGGCTTTAGTTGAAATGGAAAATATACTTACCTATGCAGCAGGAAACCTATATATCAATGATAAGCCTACAGGAGCAGTGGTGGGTCAACAACCATTTGGTGGAGGAAGAGCTTCAGGAACAAATGATAAGGCTGGAAGTAAATTAAATTTACTTAGATGGACAAATCCCAGAGTAATAAAAGAAAACTTTAATCCTCCCAGTAATTATAGATATCCATTTATGGAAGTAATGTAATTACTATAATTTAGTTCATTGTACTAGTTTTTATCGCAGGAGTTTTAATATTTCCTTTTCCTTTGAAATATTAAAACTTCCTAAGACATTTAAAAACTGTATTAGTCTGGTGGTTTGATTTAGAGAATAGCATGTAAAAATACTGTTATTCTCTTTTTTTTTTTATACCTAAAAGAATGACCCTAAAACTTGTAACATGCAACCTACAAACTATAACCTTCAATCTGTCACCATACGCCCTTGCCTTTCATTGACAAAAATTTACTGATAGTATATAATAGACCATATAGTCTAGACTACGTGGTCTAACATACTAATTATATTTGAGGTGTATAAATTTGGAAAAGATAAATTTGAAACGAAAGGATAAACTAATTGATGCTGCTATAGATGAATTTATTGAAAAAAGCTTTGATGATGCATCCCTTAATAATATCCTCAAAAGGGCAGGAATCAGTAAAGGTTCCTTTTACTATCATTTCAAAAATAAACAAGATCTTTATTTATATATATACGATCAAGTGGGAAAGGATAAAATAACCTATTTAAATAAAGCTCTGCAAGAAACGGTTGTTGATGTTTCAAAAGAAAACATTTTTACAATTTTTAGGTTTTTAGGGAAAACTTCATTAAAATTTGCAGCTGAATATCCTAAATATTTTAAATTAGGTAAGAGAATATTTTCAGATAAAAATGAAGAAATTAGGGCTTTAGTTATTGAACGAGGAAAAAGTAAAGATAACCTACAAATTATTGAGACATTAATAAAAAAAGCAATTGATAATAATGAATTAAGAGATGATTTCCCTGTAGATTTTACAACTAAATTATTGAAAAATTTATTAATAAGCTTTTCCACTATTTTCCTAGAGGACATTAAGGATTTTGAGTTAGATAGAGTTTTAGAAATATATAATAATTATATTGATTTTATAGAGAATGGATTAGGCAAGAAAAATAAGGGGTGTTAAAATGACTGCATCTGTTTTGATGAAGGTAGAAAATTTAAGCAAGCACTATAAAATGGGAGAGGTAACTGTAAAGGCTTTACAAAATGCTTCCTTTGAAATTTACAAAGGAGAATTTGTAGTAATCCTAGGACCAAGTGGTTCAGGGAAAAGTACCTTGCTTAATATTTTAGGTGGTATGGATAAACCTACTGAGGGTAAGGTTTTACTTAGAGAACAAGAGGTTACTAAATTTAGTGAAAAACAGCTAACCAAATATAGAAGAGATCAAATAGGATTTGTATTTCAATTCTATAATCTCATGGCAAATCTAACTGCCAAGGAAAATGTCGAATTAGCCACAGAAATATGTAAAGAACCACTAAATATTGATGATGTTCTAAGGGATGTAGGGTTAGATGAAAGAAAAAATCATTTTCCATCTCAGCTAAGTGGTGGGGAGCAGCAGAGAGTAGCCATAGCTAGAGCAGTTGCTAAAAACCCCCTTCTTTTATTATGTGACGAACCTACAGGAGCACTAGATTATAAAACAGGGATAGCTATATTATCTTTACTCAGTAAAATAAATAAGGAATATAAAAAAACAATCATGGTAATAACCCATAATGCTCCTATAGCTCAGATGGCAGATAGGGTTATAAAAATGAGAAGTGGTAAAGTAGTAGATAATCAAATAAATGAGAACCAAATTGATCCTGAAAGGATTGAATGGTGATGAAAAAATTAAATTTAAGACTGATTAGACTGATAAAAAAATCCTATGGTCAAGCTATTGCAGTTATTACAGTTATTGCAATAGGATTATTGGTATATACAGCCATGAAAATGGCTGCATTAAATCTAGAAAACACACTTAATGAATATTATGATTTAACAAATTTTGCAGACATATATGTTCAAGTGGTTAAAATTCCAGGTAATGAAGTTAAGGATTTGGAGAACAAATATGGAATCACAAATGCTCAGGGGCGAGTAGTATCAGATGTACCCCTTAAGGTAGAGGATGAAGAGGAAAAAGTAACTATTAGAATTATATCTATACCAAATAATGATGAAAGAATAAATAATATTTATCTGATTGAAGGAGATGGAATAAAAAATAAAAATAAGGATGTATTGGTGGTTGAGCAATTTGCTAAGGCACGGAATATAGCTATAGGAGATACCTTAAGTGTTCAAATGAATGGGAAGCTATACAATTTAAATGTTGCGGGCATAGTCTCAAGCCCAGAATATATATATCTCATGGAAAATGAGCAAACCCTTATACCTATGCCAGGTAAATTTGGAGTAGTTTTTGTAGCCGATGAATTGGCAAGACAAAGCTTTGGATTTGGAAGCAGCTATAATGAAATAGTGATTAAGGTAAAGGATGAAAATGAGATAGATAAAATAGAGGATAAGCTTGAAAAGGTATTAAAAAAATATGGGGTAAAAAGAATTATAGTCAGGGATAATCAGCTTAGTAATCGAATGATTTCCGAGGAAATAAATCAATTAAAAAATATGGCAAAGGTAGTGCCAGTAATTTTTTTAGGGGTTGCTGCTTTAATCATTGCTGTTATGATTTCGAGAATGGTTAAGAAGGATAGAGTTCCAATAGGTGTTATGAAGGCATTAGGATATAAGAATATAGATATTGTACTTCATTATATAAAATATTCATTAGTTATTGGAATCTTAGGTGCCATAATTGGAACAAACCTAGGGATGCTACTGGCAGGAGCAATGACAAAAATGTATCTTCAATATTTCAATATACCAATATTAAAGATTAATTATTATTATAGATATATAATGAGTGCAATATTACTGGCAAGTATATTTTGTATTACAGCAGGATTATGGGGAGGAAAAAGGGTTTTAAAAATACTTCCAGCAGAATCCATGCGACCAGAAGCACCAAGGTCTGGTAAAAGAATATTAATAGAAAGAATAAAAATAATATGGAGCAATTTATCATTTAGCTGGAAAATGGTTATGAGAAATATTTTTAGAAATAAGAAGAGGTTTATGTTTATTTTAGTGGGTATATCATTATCCTTTGCTATGTTGTTTTTAACCTTTTATCAATTCAATACAGCACTTTTTATGTTTGAAAATCATTATGGTGATTTTCAGAGAATGGACTATAATATTAATTTTTCAAAACCCATGAATCAAAGGGTTATTAAAGATTTAAAACATTTGGTAAATATTGACTCTATAGAGCCTAAGGTGGAATTTCCCTTTGAAATTAAAAATGGATGGAAAAGCAAGGTAGTAAATATTATAGGAATTAAAAGGGATACTATATTTTATAAATTTGAAAACCTTAATGATGAGATAATAAATTTACCCGATGAAGGAATAGTTCTATCGGAAAATTTAGCTAAATTTTTAGATGTGAGTAAGGGAGATACTATTACTATAAATAGCTTTATACCTCATAGAGATGATATTCATATAATTATTAAGGATGTTATTAAGCAGAGCTTGGGAATTAATGCATATATGGATATTGACCAAATGCAGTTTAAACTCTTGGATAAGGAACTTATAACTGGAGCGTATATTGATTCAAATGATGCTGTAAAAAAGAAACTTAGCAATCTAAAAAATTTAACTAGTATTCAGTCCTTGCAGGATTTACAGAATATATTTAAGCAGTTTCTAAGCTTGACCATTTCCTCCATAAGTATATTAGTTATATTCTCAGGTATTCTTGGTTTTGCTGTTGTATACAATTCAACAATAATGGGAATATCAGAGAGAAGATTGGAATTATCTTCTTTGAGGGTTATGGGCTTCTCAAGAAAAGAAATATTTTGGATGATTGTTAAAGAAAATTTAATTATGACAATTTTTGGTATTATAGTGGGAATACCCATTGGATTAAGCTTTGTCAAAGGAGTAGAGAAAGCCTTTAGCAATGAATTATATACGTTGCGAGGAGATATAAGCTTTAGCATATTTTTATTTTCAATATTGCTAACGGTATTTTTTGTAGTAGCAGCACAATTATTTACTCTGAAGAAAATATATAAGCTAGACTTTATGGAAGCTCTTAAGAGTAGAATTTCATAGTGGGGTGTAAAAAATGAAGAAAAAAATTATTAAGATTACCTCTGTAGTAATAATTGTTTTAGTTATAATCTTTGGACTATTTTTTAAAATCAATAAAGGTAATGTAATTATAGCAGAAATATATGAAGTTGGTCGTGGGGGAATATCTGAGTATGTAGAGGAAACTGGAAGGGTTAAATCAAGAGGACAAAGAATTATTTATTCAACTACCATGGGTCAAGTGAATAATATAAACGTGGATGAAGGTGACATTGTAAAAGAAGGAGATGTATTGGGACATATAGATTCTGAAGAAATAGAGTTAGAAATAAAGGCATTAGAAGCAGAGATTCAAGGATTACAAGCTACCTATAAAGAGGCAATAAAACCCGTTGATAAATCAAAAATTGATAAGGCAGAGGCAAATGTGGAGAGCATGAAGGCTAATGTAGAAGAAGCTAAGCGAAACCTTATAAATAGTAAAAAGCTTTATGAAGATGAAGCAGTAAGCTTAGATGCATATAAAGCAGCTCAAAATAATCTTGTTGTTAAGGAAAATTCATTGAAAATTGCAGAAAATGAATTAAAGCTTCTGAAAAAAGGTGCATCCAATAATATAAAAAATAAATACGAGGCACAAATTGCTGGGTTAATTTATAAAAAAGAAATTTTAGAAAAAAAGAAAGAAGATATGATAATTAAGGCTCCTACTGAAGGTAGTATTACTGAAATTTTTATAAAGGAAGGAAGCTATGTTCAACCTTCAATGGAAATGTTTGAAATAGGTAATATAAAAGAACTCTATGTAGAAGTAGATGTCTTAGCCAGTGAAGTGAAGGACATAAAAGAGGGTGGAGTAGTAATCATATACAGTGATGATCTTGGTATTAATAAATTAGAAGGACAGGTAGAAAAGGTATATCCTAAAGCATTTAGTAAAATATCTGATTTAGGAATAGAACAAAAACGTGTAAAAATAGATGTAAGTATTCCTAAGGTTTCAAACCTTAAAATCGGATATGATGTCGATACTAAATTCAAAATACGTTCTAAGACCGATGCTTTAATTGTACCTGATAATACTGTATTTGATATTGAAAATGAAAAATATGTATTTGTTTTAGAAGATAATAAAGCAGTATTAAAAAGGGTTGAAATAGGATTGGAAGGAGAAGATTTCATTGAGGTTAAGTCAGGGCTAAAGGAAGGTGATAGGGTTATAATTTCACCCGATGAAGATATAGAAGAGGGAGTCACTGTAAAGGACGGCAAAGAATAGTTGAATTTTAATTATTTATAACATTTTTCATCTTAAAAGAATGACACACAAACTCGCAACAGGGAGCTTGGAAGTTACAAATAACAAAAGCGACCTCGGTCGCTTTTGTTATTTGTATAGGAACTCAAACTTTTTTTTACAAGAAATTGCATGTTTGAATTCAAGTAAATTTAAGTGACAGAGAGGAAATTCAAACTATTACCAGTGAAATTTTAGAAGCAGAAATTAAGGTTTTTAGACCTAAAAGAATGACCTTAAAACTTGCAACTTGGAACATGGAACTTGCAACTAAAACGCATCGAAGACGCCTTTGTTCTAATGCATTTCCTTAGAATTTGAATTTTCAACAATTCTTTTATATAAAGGATTATCACCCATATATTTTTCAAGATAGGATAAAAGTTTTTGAGAATCATTTTTGGAGTATTCAAGCATTTTATCAGCAATATGGTCTATAACCTCTGGTTCTTCACATTCTGATACAACTTCAAAGATTTCTGAAATATTCTGGGCAAGCTGTGAAGCTCTATCATTGTTTGATTCAGCATATGGAGTTATGTTATTTTCTGCCATGTACTTTATTGCGTTACAAAGAATCCAACCTGTACCTTCTACTGTTTTCATAAGATTATGTAGATGCTTTTTATGCTCTGTTCTACCTACTGTCATGAAATATCTCCTTTCATAAAATAAATTTTATTGAAGTCATTTTCCTACAAACATCTGAGTAAAAATTTTTCCATATTTAGAACCTTCTTTAATGCCTATACCTATATGGGTAAAATTAGAATTAAGTATATTTTTTTTGTGACCTTCAGAATTCATTAAAGATGTATGGGCAGCCTTTACACTAGGATTTCCTGCAATATTTTCTCCAGCATAAATGTATTTTATTCCAAAATTTCTCATCATTTCAAAGGGACTACCATATGTAGGGGAGTAATGACTAAAATAATTATTGTCTATCATATCTTGAGACTTATTTCTAGCAACCTCACAAAGTTCTAAATCAACCTTTAAAGGCTCCAAACCTCGTTTGGATCTTTCAGCATTGACAAGTCTAAGCATT
>NZ_FRAG01000032.1 GCF_900142245.1 Paramaledivibacter caminithermalis DSM 15212
AGATATATTAAATCTGGAAGAAAGACTACTTTTAGAATGAGTAGTAGTTATCCTTATAAAGACAAATTTCAAATAATTATGAAAAACATTGATAATATTACTTTTGCATAATTTATAAAATCAAATTTGAAAACCTTAAAGCAATAACCAAGGGATTAGTCTGCTCTTTTTTAGGTTACAACATAAGATTTTGAGTTGGTATCTTATTAAAATTATAATCTTTGGTTCTATTGTTAATGAAACCAGAACTTCAGATATAAGATTTTACCTTTTAACATTAATTTTCATCATAATTCATTGAGTTATGAATAATTCAGGTTTATATATATTTTTTTGATAGGTTTATAATTTCTTATGTGTTATAAAAAACACTCAAATGAAATATAAATCATCTACTTTATTTTTTTGATTAGATAGTTATTATTCTCCTATGTAAAAATTATCCTACATGCTACTGCTGAAGCAATAACACCTGCTATATGAGCTATAAGAGCGCAACTTAAAGTATGTCTTGATTTTTTTATTCCTATTGCTCCAAAGTATATTGCCATAGTATAAAATATCGTTTCCGATGAACCCATCATAGTTGAAGCAATCCTTCCTATAAGAGAATCTGGTCCATAGGTATATACTAAGTCTTTTACCATGGCTAATGATCCACTGCCCGATATAGGTTTTATAACAATTAATGGTATTATTTCCTTAGGAAGACCCATCAATCTTCCTGGAATAGTTAATATTCTGGAAAACACATCTAAAGCTCCAGATTCTTTGAATATTCCTATTGCTAAAAATATTGCTATAAGATAGGGCATTATTTTAATGGCTGTTTTAAATCCATCTGAAGCCCCTTCTACAAAAGTGTCATAAAGTTTAACACCCTTTATATATCCATGGACTAGTATTATAGTTATCATAAAAGGAATAGCTGTTATTGAAACAATATTTAATATTTTATACATATGCCTACTTCCTTTCCATTAGCTTACAGGCTGTAATTCCTACTATAGTAGATACAGTAGTTGCTATAAGGGTTGTTGATATTATTTCTGTTGGATTTAAAGACCCAGCATCTGATCTTATCTTTAATACTGTAAGGGGGATTAACTGTACAGATGACATATTAATTACTAAAAACATGGCCATAGCATTGGTCGCAGTATCCTTTTTATCATTAAGGGTCTGTAATTCTTCCATGGCTTTTAGTCCTAAAGCGGTAGCAGAATTTCCTGCTCCAAACATATTGGCTACAACATTCATTATAATCGCCGTATTTGCAAGATGGTCTTTAGGTATATCGGAAAAAATAAATCTTAATATGGGACTAAGTATTTTACCAATGCTTCTT
The DNA here is from genome assembly GCF_900142245.1 of Paramaledivibacter caminithermalis DSM 15212. Taxonomy (GTDB): domain Bacteria; phylum Bacillota; class Clostridia; order Peptostreptococcales; family Caminicellaceae; genus Paramaledivibacter; species Paramaledivibacter caminithermalis. The sequence continues at coordinate 1,349 of NZ_FRAG01000032.1, forward strand.
ATAAGTCCAGATTTTTCTGCTATTTTCATAAGTCCAATCCAAGTAGCCATAATTCCAGTTAAACCTATTGCAAAGGCTACTGCTTCTCCTGTGTTTTTTAGAACTACTTGATTTATCGTATCTAATTTGCAATTTATAATACTGAAAATTATCCCTATGACAATCATAAAAAACCAAATAATATTTATCATTATTTACCTCCATAATAAAGGCGTTCAATGGTGCTTTTTTATAATTTTTAAAGCTTTTTAGTGACTTGCTTCTATAGAATTATATGTTTAAAGGCTATTAAATATTATGCAAAGAGTTTTATACAATACATTATTTTACTATTGAATTATATATGCTGTTATGATACAAATATATGGGGATAGATATTAATAAAATCATATACTTTAAAGCAAAAGGACGTGATAACTTGTTAAAAACAAGACTTAAACCACTTTTAAACAGCTTAAAGCAAAGTACTATTGAGAGATTTGATATAAATGTTCCAAGGGAAAAAATTGTCATAGACATAAAAACTAATAGTGATCCTAATGATAAAGTAAAAATAGTTTTTGAAGAGGTTTTTTCTTTTTATTTTATAAATAAGCAGGATGATTTAAAAATAAAATCTTGCTTCGACTATACCAAGCTTAATTCCATAGGCTATTATGAAAATGGAATAGGTGAATTTACTAGCTTGAATAATTCTGATGATGAAATAACGGAAAGGGATATTTCTTTACCAAATTTTGCATTAGAACTAATTGATTCCTCTATTTTTATTGAAGCCAGAAGCATAAGGATAAATGATAAGAACTTTAGAGTTGGGTATCCCAGCAATTAGCGAAAAACAGTGTCTGACGACACGTTTTTAGTTGCAAGTTCTAAGTTCCAGGTTCCAAGTATCAGGGTTTCCCTGATTAGTTTTAAAGAAAAAATCTTAACCTATTATTTTATGTAAATTTATAAGACCTCCACTTTTTGCTTCAGATGAAGTAAACTCTCCATCTGAAGCCTCAATGTTCAGCGCAAGCTAAACGAGTTCGTTAAAACCTATTAGAAAGACCCTAGTACTTGCAACTTGGAACATGGAACTTGCAACTAAAATGCACCCAGAGGGCGCATTTGTTCTTTTTCATGTATCCTGTTAACCATTACTCTTTAATATAGCTTGCTACTATCTCGCCATAATAAAGTACATGGAAATCATTATCTGAGTATTTAGCTTCTTTTATATTCTTATCTATCATACCTGGTTCCATTGCTTGTTTGTAAACAATCTTGCATTCATAATGGAGATCACATTCGCCAATTATTGGGGTGTCTACTATCTTACCCTTCTCAGCAGTTAAATTACATTCTTTAAATTTATCAATTTCTCTCTTTGATTTTGTACCACATATAGCCAATTCTTTCTTCATATCTTTGGAAATAGGTACACTAACAGTGAATTCATCTGTTTTTTCAAGAAGCTCATATGTATATCTAGAATATCGCACTAAAGCTGTAAATATAGGTTTATTCCAAATATAACCTATGCTTCCCCATCCTATAGTCATGGTATTCAATTCATCTTTTCCCTTTACAGTAAGAAAGGCTCCTTTTTTCAACTGTTCTATCATTTCCTTTGACATTTCATTATAATCTATGTCTTTAAACATAAAAGCACCTCCAATTATATTTTATCTAATATTATTATACACATTTAAAACTCTATAACCCAGATGAAAATACTCACAAATTTATGACAAAAACTACTATTTTTGAGAAATGTGCATATATTTTAATAGTAATCATAGTATTATTAAAACTCTCTTCAGAGGAACTGGCTTGGTGAGTTAAGTTAAATTTATATGATTTTTGTTTTAGGGAGGTGCCTTATATGTTTGAGTTTATAAGAAAAAGAGAGTTAAAAGCCCGAAAAAAAGGCTTTGCCAATGGTATAACTATAGGAGCTTTTCTTGGGGCCCTTGTTGGAGGATTAGCAGGTATATTGGCTGCTCCTGACTCAGGAGAAAATACTCGTAAAAAGCTCCAAAAAAATGCTTTGGATATTAAAGATAATATTGAAAGTGATTTGCTTGAAGTCAAGGACAAAATTAATAATGAAATCGCTCAATCAATCGAATGGTTAAAAAAAGAGATTTGCGAAACTAAAGAAATATTTAAAAAAGAAAAAGATGAAAATCAAATACAGGCTAATGAAGATGCAGAAGAAGATGCTTAGTAAAATACTTTATAGAAAACAAACATAAAAAGAAGGAAAACTCCTAATGTTTGTAGAATTGTATATTGTAAAATTAGTATGATTTCAAAAGATAAATAATAATGGAGTGATCTTATGGATAATATAGCTATTACCTTAAGTGATTTAGGGCTAATTTTATTATGGGCAGCCTTATTAGTTCTGATTTGTTATTTAATATTGGTTCTTAAAAAATTTAATGATACGTTGAAAGAAGTAAGAGATATATTATCAAATAACAAAGAAAACATTGAAGAAACCCTTAAGGAAATGCCTTCCATAGCTAAAAATATTGATGAAATAACTGGAGAGGTTTCCCATGATGTAAAGGCAGTTAGGGATACAGTAGATACTATAACTGAAAAAAGCGGTGCTGCTGCAAAGTCACTAGATAATACCGACAGTATAATAACAGGTATAACCTCTATTATACAACTAGCTATATTTGCTAAAAATTTCTGGGAAAATACATTTCCTAAAAAAAGAAGAGTGGTTTAATCTTCTTAAAAATAACCAATAAAGAGATTCCTTAATAATAAGGTTTCTCTTTTTTTATTATCTTTAATTGGACACAAATGTTTGGTATACTATAGATAATTTAAAAGGTAAATTAAACCCTATATTTTATTTATCAATATATGACTTCATAGCTTTAGACTGCTTGTGGGAGGATAAAATGAAAAAAATATCTGTATTTATAATCATCGCACTATTGCTTTTTTTATTTTTGCCAAATTTTATGGAAGAAGAATCTTCGCCACTTAATAATATCATTTCATCAGAGTTTTTTAATAAAATAATGGAAGCTTCATTAAAAATCAAATATAGTATAGACAAGCATTTTCCTGAAGAAGATAGAGAAGAATTTAAAAAAGATATTTCTGATTTAGCATATAAAATACGCAATATTATTACAAAGGAAGAATTAATAAAAATTAAAGAACGTGCCATCGATCTTGTAAAAGAAATCAATAATGCCATATGGAATAATTTAGGTGATTCGGATTACGAAAGAGCTATTGTTAAAAGGGTAATTGATGGAGATACCATTGAAATTCTTTTAAATGGTATAGAGGAAAAAGTAAGATTGATCGGTGTCAATACACCAGAAAGTGCTGGAAGATATAAAAATAAACCCCAGCCCTATGGTAAGGAAGCCAGTAACTTTACTAAAACTTCCTTAATGGGTAAGATCGTTTATCTAGAAAAGGATGTTGGAGATAAGGATAAGTACGGTCGTCTGTTAAGATATGTATGGCTTACTGATCCTTCTAAGGGTAATTTAGAAAAGGATATGTTTAATGCTATTTTAATTAAGGAAGGCTATGGCAGTGTCATGACTATACAACCCAATGTAAAATATCAAAGGATTTTTATTGAACTTGAAAGAGAAGCTAGGAAAAATAATAAAGGTCTTTGGAAGTTTAAATAGTACAAAGGCGCCTTTGTGATTACAAGTTCCATGTTTCAAGTGATTGGGTCATTCTTTAGAGTATTTAAAAGTGTTACTAGGTACATTACCTAGTAACACTTCTATTGTTTCTATTTTTTTGTGATTGGGAAATATATTTCTGTAACAAAATCCTTAGGGCTGCATTTAGCACCTGGACCTTTTATATACCTTTCATATGGAGGTCTTATAACTTCATAGCTATTTTCCTTGATCCAATCTAAAATGGCTGCATAGCCCTCTCCTATTTCACTATATGGTCCTATAAATGTGGTATGAGCATAGGTTCCTCCATCAATTGTTCTCGTACTAATATCCTTAGTCTTATATTCACAATTTACTGGAACACAAACCTCTACATCTGCGTTATCATGATCAAAATCTTTATCATAATATATTGTCATACATTCGCCAGCTGGAGCAAGTCCGTGTCTATGAATATTTTCAAAAACCTTTCCTATAAGACTGCATATATTATCCATAGATATTGTCTCTCTTATGCTAAGAACTGTAAATGGTTTCATTGTATCTATAGTAATATTAAATTTTCTATTTGAAGCCATTATATCCTCTCCCTTCTCTAATAACTCAATCTCGTCTTTCATTTCTATTAAAAGGTATTGACTGCTTCTTATTTCTTGTGTCAACTCTAAAATTTTTTGTTCTATTTTCCCTTTAAGATAACTTAAATCATCCTTTTGTAAAATTTTACCTATCTCATCCAATGAAAATCGATATGTCTTTAATCTATTGATTAATAGAATATCCTTTATCTGATTTTTAGAATAAAATCTATATCTATTTTCAGGATTGATATATTCTGGTTTAAGTAATCCTATTTTGTCATAATGCCTAAGCATTTTTGTAGATACCTTTCCAATCTGAGAAAATTCACCAATGGTATACATAGTTACCTCCCGTATCGATACTTTCTTTACGAACTAGTTCAACTCCATTATAAGCCTTCCCATAATAGTAAGGTCAATAATAATTTCAAATTTTTTCAAAAAAATTAAGGACCAAAATAACAGTCCCTAAGATATTTTCCCACGTAATTGTATTTTTTCTCCATATACATCATTTAATATATATTTGACTACACTATCCTCTTGATTTTCACCTATTATTTCCTGAGCATATTTTTTAAGCTCATCTTTAGCATTTTTTACTGCTACTGCCTTATCTGCCATTGCAAACATCTTGATATCATTTATTTCATCACCAAATACATTTATTTCATATTTTTCAAGACCTACTTCCTTCATTAATGTTTTTATTGCTCTAGCCTTAGTAGCGTTTTTGTCTTGTATTGATAACCAATACCATCCTGGTGAATATTTATTTTCCATTATATGAATTTCAAGCATATTAAAATATTTATTCTTTAATTCTTCTTCTAACTCCATTAATCTTTTCAGCTCATTAATAACTGTAAAACAAACAACGTATTCATTTAACACTTCTCTAAAATCATTTATCCTACTCAATCTATTATCCTTTATCTTGATTCTATCATTGAGATACCACTGCATTCCATAGTTATTTGTTTCTGTGTAATATAAATTATTTTTTTCTCCATCAAATGCTGATACGTATGGAATACAATTATACTTAGCCATTAAAAATAACAAATCAAAGCATAGTTCAGCATCTATATGATTTATTATGAGATGTTCTCCTGTTTTAAAATCAGAAATATATGCACCATTAGATTCTATAACAGGTAGCCTTAATGTAAGCCCTTTTAATATTCTCTGAATAGAATAAATGCTTCTTGCACTTGCCACAGTGAAATTAATTCCATCATTAATTAGCTTATTTAAATTTGTTCTTGAGTAATTTGAAAGAGTAGCATCATTTCTAAGCAATGTCCAATCCAAATCACTAATGTAGATTTTTTCCATAATATCTCCCAATATTTTTATTTTGCTTTCATTATATCATTTCTATAATAGATTATAAATTTAATACACCATGCCAGTTTCTATCGTAGGAGTTTTAGCCTCCCAAAAATTTATTTGCTAAAACAAGGGGTAAATTTAATACATTGTCTTTTATAATAACTTAATATATTATTACTAGTGGAGAATTAATTATGGGTATTTAAAATAAATCATATATTAATATTCTATAAAGATAAAAAAGTTTTTACATTCAATAAATTTTAGTATTATTTATCTATATAGGTTTTCTAATAATAAAACTTAATTTACACATATCAAAATATCCAGAGTTCTTAAGGAGTTTTGATGTGTGTAAACTAACTGTTTTACTGGAATATTTATAGAAAGGATTTGAAAAACAATGTCAAATATAAAACGTTTTAAAACAATGTACTTCTTTTTCTATTTTAATATTGCAATATTTTCTGGCTTTGTTGTTTCTTATTTAAACAACTTAAATTATAGTAATACACAAGTAGGCTTCTTCATGTCATTACTATATTTTTCAGGTGTTCTAGGTCAATCTATAAGTGGATATATATGTGACTTAAAAAGCACAATAAAAAAAGTCCACTTTTTTTGGATGCTTTTCCTAGCTACTTCAATTTTTTTCTTTTTTAAAGCGAACCATACAATTCATAGAGGAATTCTTATTTTAATTATAGGTTTTTTTCAGTCTTCAGTTATGGTTTTATTGGATAGTTGGACCCTTGAAAGTAATAATACACTTAAAAAAAATTTTGGTCCCATAAGGGCTTTCGGTTCTGTTGGATGGGGAATTTCAACATTAATAATTGGAAAAATAATAGATAGCTTTGGCTGGAGTATAGTAGGTATTCTATATATCTTCTTTACATCGCTTTTTCTAGTAATAACATATAATACTAAGGACGCAAAGCATGAGAACCATAAAAAAGATGGTCCAAGTATAACTGTTTCTAATCTAAAGCTACTAATGAGAAATAAAAAATATATCCATTTGCTTATTATCTTTTTTATATTATATATGTCCTTTCATGTTATTGGAATGTTTTCTGTGATCTTAATAGAGGATTTTGGAGGCACAAAGGCCCATATCGGAGTTTTTTTGCTTGTAGCTGCCCTTAGTGAAGTCCCAATACTTTTAAGTGCCAACAAATTAATGTATAAATTTAAACCTTCACAATTGTTAATTGTTTCATCAGCATTTTTTTTAATAAGAACCTTATTAACTGCCTTTAGTAATAGCGTGGTTTTTATAATATTATTATCTATTCTACAAATGCTTTCGTTTAGTATCCTGATATTTATCTCTAAATACTTGATAGATGAAGTAAGCCCAGATAATCTAAAAACCTCTTCACAATCCATAGCTATGGCAATATCTGGGGGACTGAGTGCATTAGTCTCTCTAAATCTGTCAGGATATTTAGCAGATAGTATAGGAATAAGAAATTTATTGTTTTTACTGACCATACTATGTGCAGCAGCATTAATCTTAAGTATTAGATATCATCTAAGCTACTCACTCTATATATTGAAAAAAAGGTTGTAGACAAGAACAAAGGTGCCCGTAGGGTGCGTTTTGAGTTGCAAGTTCTAGATTGCAAGTACTAGGGTCTTTCTAATAAGTTTTAAAAGAAAACAATTTGCACTAATATTTTACTGGTAATAGTTTCAATTTTCCTTCTAGACCTCTATTTTACTTTGTTTTAGCTATGCAATTTCTTGCAAAAAAGTTTGAATTCCTTAGCAAGAGCAAATCGTCAAAAGACACTTTATGGCTACACTAAACATTCTTCTATATATTTCAATATTCTTTCTCTTTCTAATGGGATTTTTCCAAAAAATATGGCCTTTTTAACAGAATCTATGATATTAACAATAGTTGTTTTATCCTCTATCTGGAATTTTTCTAATATATCATTTCCATTTATGATATCAGATATGTCTTCAAGTCTTTTAAATCTTGTTAGGTAATTATTAGCAAGATATTCTGCATGTACCTTGTACATACCCATTTCTTCATGGGGCTTTAAAAGCTGTCGTGTAGATATAATATCTGCAAGTCCTATGAGTATAATATCTAAGGTAATTTCTCCAAAGTTTTTAAATAAATCATATAAAGCTCTTCCGCTTACATCATTTGTTTTATAAAGTGTAAGAGGCCACATATGCTCTTTAACTATCTTACACAAGAATGTTTTTTCTATCTCACTTAGCCTCAGCCTATCACAAATATCTACCATAATCTCTTCCCCAACTATTTCATGTCCTCTGAATCTAACCCTGCCAGTATTATCTACCCATCTAGCCTTTGGTTTACCTATATCATGAAATAAAGCTGCAAGCTTTATAAGTTGAATTCTAGTATGTCCATTGGCCATAATTTGACCTGTATGTTCTTCATAGGCCTTTCTGAGATGATTTTCAAAATAACCATCCGCATAGATAATCTTTTCAACTGTTCTCATTGTGTGTAAAGAATGGGTCCATGAATCTACAACATGATATTTACATTTACCAACTTCTTTCATTGGTTCTATTTCAGGAAAGATCTTATCTAATATATTGACTTGTTTATCCATAAAATTAAAGTAATAATACGATCTTTTCATTGCTAATATATTAAAAAGCTCACTACTTATTCTTTCTCCTGAGATTTCTTTTATTCTATAGCTGTTTTTCTTTATATGCTCTAAAGTGTCATCACTTATATCAAAGTTTAATTCAGCCATAAATCTAATGGCTCTTAGAAGCCTTATAGGATCTTTTCTGAAAACGTTTTCACTCACTCCATTAATTGTACCTTTTTTTATATCACCTAATCCTCCATAAGGATCAATCACCCTTTGAAAATCAATTTTTCCATCTTCAACCTTCACTGCTAAAGCATTTATTGTAAAATCTCTTTGGGATAAGTCATAATATATATCCTTTCCCTTCATTTTACAAAAATCTATTATAACTTTTTTATCATGATCTTTATTTAAGACTACCCTTGATATTCCCCTTTCTTTATCCAAGGTTATAAGGGTACCTTTTTTTATATCTGCAAAGCTTTTAGCCATGTGTATCGTATCTTCTAAAGTCACTACATCAAAATTTATAATCTCCTTATTTATAAAATAATCTCTAACAGCACCGCCTGCTATATATATATCCTTTTTAGTTAACTTACTTATCTGTTTAATATATTCGTTAGTGAAAATCAATATATTCACTCCCAATCATGTATATAGAATTTACATAGTAAAACTTAATTTATACACGTACAAATATGCAATGTTTTTGGGCATTTTGGACATGTATAAATTAAAGTCTTTATTTAAATTTTTATATAGGATTTATATAATAAAAATTAATTATACATGTATAAAGGCATCTGACGACACTTTTTAGTTGCAAATTCCATGTTCTAGGTTCCAAGTTTTAAGGTCATTCTTTTGATCTAAAAAAACTTAATTCCTAATTCTAAAATTTTACTGGTAATAGTTGCAATTTCCTTTCTAGCATTCTATTTTAACTATGTAATTTTTTTGTAAAAATGTTTAAGTTTCTAAATAATTGGAAAAAATATAATTGTAGAAAATAAATATTCATATACTTTTAATTATAATTCTTATACATTTTTCTTTATTATTAAAACACAAACTATAACTTTCTTTAATCTTAAACTTTTTGAATACTCATGTCAATCTTTAGCCATGAATATATCTACAATACCTAAAAGTCAATTTTATATGATCAATTGTAAAATAATTAGATAAATAATAAAAGCTTCTAAAGCTTGTAAATACTAATAATTCATATAGTCTGCAGTTTTTTATCAATTGTTATTAAAAATTTTTTGTTATTTAGTAATAAATTTTATTAAAAGGGTTGACTTTTATTGGTAGTTCTGGTATTATTTAAGGTGAGAAATATGTCGAACAATGTCTAAAGGAGGATAAATTTGATGAAATCTACAGGAATAGTTAGAAAGGTAGACGAACTTGGAAGAATTGTTATACCTAAAGAATTAAGAAAAACTTTTAACATTTGTGAAAAGGATGCACTAGAAATTTTTGTCGACGGTTCACAAATCATTTTAAAGAAGTATGAACCTGCTTGTATATTTTGTGGACAAGCTAAGGACAATATTTACTACAAAGGTAAAAATATTTGTCCAGATTGTATAGTAGAACTAAAAGAATCAAAATAAGATGAGTGCTTGTGATTATACACAAGCATTCTCTTTTTTTATAATAAATTATAAATCTTATTTTGACTTTTAGCTTGTTATTTTTCCCTCTAATATTATATGATTCTGTACAAGTTTAACATTTTCCTGTAATATAGAGACTTCCAATAGTAAAACTTAATTTATATTTCTATACCATATCTATATACTTCTTTCTTAGGTATATTTCTTTCCTTGGCCACTTTCTTTATTGCTTCTTTTTTAGATAACCCCTTATTCATATATAACACTATATGGTCCTCTATAGAAAAGTCCTCAAAACTTATTTCTTTAGATTCATCTATGTTACTACCTTCAATCAAAAGAACAAATTCTCCCTTTGGGGGATTATCTTTAAAATGATTAATAATATCAGAAATTTTTCCCCTTATGATTTCCTCATACTTTTTTGTAAGTTCCCTAGCTATTACCATTTGTCTATCATTTAATATTTCGTTCATATCATTTAAAGTATTTATCAGCCTATGGGGTGATTCATAAAAAACAAGGGTTCTGTCATCTGCTTTTATCTTTTCTAATCTTTCACGCCTCTTTTTCTTATTTCTACCTAGGAAACCTTCGAAACTAAATTTATCTGTAGATAAACCAGAAGCTACTAAAGCTGTTAATACTGCACTTGCTCCAGGTAACACCTCTATTTCTATATGATTTTCAATACAAAGCCTTATTATATCTTCTCCAGGGTCAGAAATACCTGGCATGCCAGCGTCACTAACTAATGCTATTTTATAACCCTTCTTAAGCTTTTCTATTAGCTGTAGCCCCTTCTTAATCCTATTATGTTCATGATAACTTGTAAGAGGCTTGTTAATCTTATAATGATTTAACAACTTTATAGTATGTCTGGTATCTTCAGCTGCTATTAAATCTACATTCTTTAAAGTATTTAAAACCCTTATGGTAATATCCTCTAGGTTTCCTATTGGTGTTGCACAAACATACAGTTTTCCATTCTCCATATCTCTTTTACTCCTTTATTTGATAAGACGCTAATAGCTGTTAATGCTCTCTTTTCCATATATCTCATAAATTTCATCAGTGTAACTTCCATCTTCACCATAAACGTATAGCGGATTTAGAAACTTTAACTCGGGCTTTGCAGCCTTAATACACTTTAGTAATATAAGATTTGGTTTCTTATTTTTATTTGGATGCACAAATCTGAGTTTTTTTGGTTCAAGCTTATATTTCCTACATAAAAACATGATATCTACCAATCTATGTGGTCTATGTACTAAATAGAAATACCCATTATGCTTTAATAGCCTGCTTGTAATTTTTATAATATCCTCCAATGTGCATTTTATTTCATGTCTTGAAATAGCCTTTAAATCCTCTGGGTTTTTTAAACCCCCATGGGGTTCCATATATGGTGGATTAGATACTACTACGTCTATTGAATTCACTTCTATTAATCCTTCTATATTTTTAATATCTTCATTTATTATTTCTATTCTTTCTTCTAAATTATTAAGCTTTATACTTCTCCTCGCCATATCAGCAACTTCTTTTTGAATCTCTATTCCATAAATTTTCTCAGCAGTACTTTTGCCAGCTATAAGTATAGGTACTATTCCTGTACCCGTTCCTAAGTCAACAATCTTGGCATTTTTCTTTATTTCACAAAAATTGCTAAGAAGTACTGCATCTATACCAAAACAAAAACCCTTAGAATTTTGGATTATTTTAAGACCTTTACACTGCAAATCATCTATTCTCTCATTTTCTTTTAGTAAAGATTTATCCATTGCTATTGCTCCTTTATTAACATTGAGATTACTCTTATCTCATTTCTTCTTTTATTTTTACATCTTTCTTTGATTCCCCTTTATTATTTTCGGCTTTTTTATTAATTTTTACAATGTTTTTTAATATAGATTTCCAATTTTGTTATATATGTTTGCAAGAAACTTAAGGGTATCCAGTGAAACATCAAACTATTTAACTGTTTCAATATCACTATAGTTTTTTATGAAATATTTAAGTTCTTCCCTAGATTGATATTCATCATCTACAATTATACATTTAATTAAAATCACTTCCCTTTACTCTTTTTATAAACAAAAGGTTTTAAATTTTAATATAAAAAAGCTATTACTATAATATATCCTAAGTTATTTATAAGTTGCTTTAAAAGGTATATCAATTTTATCAGCTCCTAGAAAAAAGACCCTATATTAGGGTCTTTCTCATCTTTATTCTTGAGGATGTGGAGCATCTACAGGACACACATTGGCACAAGCGCCACAATCAATACATCCAGATGCATCAATAACATATTTATCATCTCCAGCACTAATTACATCAACGGGGCATTCTGGTTCACATGCACCACAGCTAATACAATTGTCGTTAATAAAATATGCCATAGTTTATTTCACCTCCGAAAATAGTATATAATTTATTTGCTTTCGTAATAGATTATGTCCACTTATTATACTTTTTATTATCTGAAAAATTTGTATAGGAATTTAAGTAAAGACTTTATAATTAATACTTTAAATTTAAAAATACACTATGCAAGTAACTTTCTTAATAATGTCTATTATATTGTATATTTTTGTATTTTTTTATATTATACAATTTGTCAGCTTTTATTTTCATACTCTATTCATACAAGTCATCTATATTATCTATATCGTCAGTATTTTCTTCATGTTCTTCGATTTTATCCTTATCAATTCTTTCTATTTCATTTTTATGGAATATATATATATCATCACTTAATTCTAATACTTGATTATCTTCATCTTCACTAATTATTAACCTTACTTTAACGGATTCAAGCAAAACATTGTTATCAATAACAATTGCAGGACCTTCTGAAGTAATTATTTTTTCTCCTTGATTTGGAAGCCCTTTTCTTAAATGTGTATAGCTCTCATGCTCATATCTTAAGCAGCACATTAATCTACCGCATATTCCTGATATTTTTGTAGGATTGAGGGATAGATTTTGTTCCTTAGCCATTTTTATAGAAACAGGCTCAAACTCACCGAGCCACGTTGAACAACATAAACTAACTCCACATGGACCCATTCCTCCTATCATTTTTGCTTCATCTCTAACACCTATTTGCCTTAACTCTATCCTTGTTCTAAATATAGAAGCTAAATCCTTAACAAGCTCTCTAAAATCTACTCTACCATCTGCAGTAAAGTAAAATATAACTTTATTATTATCAAATGTATATTCTACATCAATAAGTTTCATTTCAAGACCATGCTCTTCAATTTTTTCTAAGCATATTTCAAATGCTTTTTTTTCTTTTTCTTTATTTTCTTTGTTTATAATCTCATCTTCTAATGTAGCAATTCTTAGAACCTTTTTAAGGGGAGAAACGATTTCTTCTTCTGTTATATCCTTGGAACCTACCACAACTTCTCCAAATTCTACACCTCTAGCTGTTTCTACAATTACATTTTGATCTTTTCGTACATCTATGTTATCAGGATCAAAATAATATATTTTTCCTGCTTTTTTAAATCTTACTCCTATAACCCTTACCATAATAAATTATACCTCCTGTAAATTTAAGAGCATAGTCTCAATGCATAAACCAAAATTCAGATTTGCATCTATATTCTTTTTAGTTTCTTCTATAATATCTATGGTCCTTCCAAGTTTTTTACATGATAACCTATTCATATGAATTCTTAGGATATCTATTTTATCTATATTTAATAGGTACTTATCTTCTCTTGTTTGTGAAAGTAATAGCAAGTCTCTAAACCAAATACTGAATAAATCCAATATTTCATCAATGTAATCTTTATTCTTTATAAAAAAATCTACATAATCTAAAAGCTTTAATTTATCTCCTCTAATAACTTCATCTATTATATCTAAAGTAGTATTTCTTCTATTTTTAAACTCTTCTGATTCATATAAATTTATTGCTTTTCCTATTGAACCATCGGAAAACCCTGAAAATATTAATAAATTCTCATCCTTAATATTATAATTTCTTTTAAGATAATCTTCTATTAATATTTTAGATATCCTATTAAATTTAATTGTTTGACTTCTAGACCTTATGGTAGGAAGTAAACTATTAGAATTTTGAGCAACAAGAATAATTATACAATACCCTGGAGGCTCTTCTAATATCTTCAAAAGTCTATTCTGAGCACTTATAGTCATAGTATGGGAATCCTCTATTATAAATATTTTCTTATTACTTTCATAGGGTTTTAAGAGAATATCGTTTTGAAACTCTTCAATTTGTTTGTTTTTTATACTATTCCCATCAGGTTGAATTATATTTATGTCTGGATGATTATTATTATTTATTTTAACACAAGAAGAACATTCTTCACATCCTAAGTTATCGTTTTTGCAGTTTATAGCCTTGGCAAATTCTACTGCCGTTAGTGTTTTTCCAACTCCCTTTTGACCTTCAAAAATATATGCGTGGGCAAGCTTATCTCCTTTTATTGCAGTTTTAAGAAAATTTATTATTCTATCATGCCCTATAATTTTTTCAAATCCCAAAGCTTACAATCCTTTCTAATCACTTCTTATATTTTCTCAAACCTTTCTATATCAACAACAAATATTGTAGCTCCTCCAACAATTACCTCAATAGGTATAGGTATATAGTTAGAATTATCTCCTATCATTGGAGTTGTTGTTGTAATTTGCTTTCTTGTTTTACAAACTTTTTTTATAATTTTTATTACCTCACTAACTTTTTCCTTTTGAACTCCTATTAAAAGCGTAGTATTTCCCGACTTTAGAAATCCTCCTGTAGAAGCTAGCTTAGTCACACTAAAATCTGCTTCAGTAAGCTTTTCTATTAATTGATGAGAATCTTCATCATGAACAATAGCAATAACAAGCTTCATTAATCTTCCCCCTTTTATAAATCATAATTTTATCTTTTCATCAATAATCCTAGTAATATCCCCATGTATTTCCTCAATTGATTTAACCGCATCTATTCCTATTATTCTTTCTGGATATAAATCTTCAAGTCTAAGATAGCCTTCATAAACCCTATTATGGAATTCGATTTTTTCCATGTCTAATCGGTTACATTCATCTGTAGAAAATTTTCTTTTTAAACCAAACTGCGGCGAAATCTTCATAAGAAAGGTTATATCAGGCTCAGTGCCTTCTGTAGCCATATCATTAATTCTTTTAATAAATTCTATTCCCAATTCTCTACCTATACCCTGATATACTAGACTAGAATCCACAAATCTATCACATATGATAACTTTACCTTCTAAAAGTGCTGGTTTTATAATTTGCGCCACATGCTGAGCTCTGGAAGCTGCATAAAGTAAGGCTTCTGTTATTTTATGCATTTCTATATTCTTTTTATCTAATATTATATTTCGAATCTGTTCGCTTATATCTGTTCCTCCAGGCTCCCTAGTAACTAATATATCATAACCCTTTTTCTTAAAATACTTTTCTAATAGCTTAATTTGAGTCGTCTTGCCTGATCCATCTGGCCCTTCGAAGGTTATGAATATTCCCTCCATAATATCCCTCTTTCTATTTTATAACGTTTATCGTATTTATAGATTCATCACAAGTTCCAATTATATTTATTCCAATATTTTTAAGTATCTGCACATATTCAATAATTTCTTGACTGATTACTTCACCAGGACATATTAAGGGAATACCTGGTGGATACGGTATTATATATTCTCCGCTGATTTTTCCACTACTTTTACTAAATGGTATACTTTTTTTCTTCCTATATGTGGCTTCTCTAAGCAAAACCTCCATTTTGGGTATCGCAAAACTAAATTCTGGAAGTTCACTCTTTTTATGGGGAACCCTTTTATCATTATATATCCCTTCAAGAGCTCTGGCAAACCTATTAAAATCATTCCTATCATTTGCTATGGATGAAACTGCTAATATATTATACATATCAGCCATTTCAACCTGAATATTATATTTTTTTCTTAGAATTTCTTCAAGCTTAATGCCATCAATACCTATTTCCTTCATATTTATAGTAATCTTAGTTATATCTATATCTTTTACACCATATTTTCCTTTGATTTCTTTAGAAAAGATATTAAGTCCTTCTATTTTATTTATCTCTTTTCTAAAGTCTTCAATATTATCTATGAGCTTTTCCATTAGATATTTTCCTTCCCCAGTCGCTACTGTCATCGCCATATCTAAAGATAACATAAGTAGATAGGATGGACTACTGCTTTGGGTTAATGACAGCATAGTCTTAAGCTTATCGATATCTATCCTCTTACCCTTTACATGGAGCATAGAGCTTTGCGTAAAGGAAGGTAATGTCTTATGGGTACTATGGACAACTATATCTGCTCCTGCATCCAAAGCTGATATAGGAAGATTTTCACTCAATTTAAGATGAGCTCCATGGGCTTCATCTACAAGAAGAACTTTATCATATTTATGGACTATCTCCGCTATTTTTTCTATATCACTACATACACCATAATAATTAGGATATGTTATAACAACTGCCTTGGCATCTGGATTCTCTTTTATTGCTCTTTCAATAGTTTTAGGAGTAATAGCCATGCTTAAAAATAGCTCATAACATATTTTAGGCTTAATGTAAATAGGCATAACTCCTCCAAGTATCATTCCACTTATAATAGCTTTATGACAATCCCTCGATACTATTATTTTGTCTCCAGGATTTGTAGCAGCCATTATCATAGAAATAACACCACAGGTTGTACCATTAATTAAGAAAAATGTATAGTCTCCTCCATAGAATTCTTTAGCTCTTTCTTGTGCTTCCTTTATCATTCCTTCTGGTGCATACAAATTATCTGCTCCAGGTATTTCTGTAATATCAAATTTACCTATATTATGAAAATTGGATAAATTATATCTTTCAAATATTTTTCCGCTTTTATGTCCAGGAACATGAAATGAAACCATATTTCGTTTTGAAAGCTTTTTTAATTCATTAACAATAACAGGTTTTTTCAAAAACTACCCCTTCCTTCTAAAATGTTTCATGAATATTTGAAATTTTTTTTATTATTTGGGAATAATTTTAATATGAGTTTTTATATTTTTGTCTATAATATTAATTATATCTTAAAGGAGGGTGTAAATGAAAGGCTATACTCCTATAACTACTTTAAAAGATTTTGTTCATACATATTCTTCCTATAAAAGTGATACAGAAATTGCTTATTTACTCAATGTAACTGAAGAAGATATAATGATGATCAGGGAGGAGTTCAAAAAGAAGTCTGATAGTGAAGATTTAATAGTTCAATAACAACTCAAGGTTATTAGCTTAAGAGCTAATAACCTTATTATTTTGAGTTTCTTTAAAATTGCGCTTTAATGCTGTTAAAAAAGCTTCATTTGGCTCAAATATAAGCCTGTATACATTATCTTCCTTTAAAAATTCAATGGAGTACCAATTTTTTTTATCATTATTTATTACAAATTTATGCTCCTTTATATCTTTATCATTTTTATCTGTTTCATCATATGGCTTTAAACTAATTACATCATCGGGTTTTATATGAAAAAATACATGGTTTGATTTTCCGATAACCCTTTCTACCATTAGCTCATCTTCTATTATTCTATAGTTATAGAAAGCTAAATTTTTATACAATATATATCCACAAACTATGGTACATAAAAAAAGTGATATTAATGCTGCTATACTTCCATATGATGCTCCATATCTGCTAAAAAAATCAATAGCTATATTCATTATTATAACAGTAACAACAATCATAACTAATATTTTCCAAAAACTAACACCTTTATTTTTTACGGTTTGTTTAAGTATTGGTGACATAACAAAAACTCCCTACTTAATTTTGTAGTAAAAATTTAGAACATAAAGCCCCTCATTTTTACTCCTATTTTTCTTTGAAGTATAACTATTAATAACATATTATCATTAATCCTTAATAATTACAACAATCTAGGGAGTTTTAACTATCTTGTGTTTAATTGTATCCTTTATTAATTACAAGTTCTATGTTTGCAGTTGTAAGTTTTTAGGGTCATTTTTTTAAGTGATAGAAAAAACATTCTTAGATAAGAAAAAAATAATCTACATAAAATTAATGATGTAGATTATTTGGCAACCTTTAGATATTCTTTATTATAGTAATTGGCTTTTGCATTATTTACTTTAGAAGAATTTTTTTTACTATGATTTATTACATCATTCAATGCATTTTTTAATATATAAAACTCGAAGTAAGCAATTGGTATACATAATAATATTAATAATACTAACCTAAAAGATGTTTTTAAAATAGCCATAATTTCACCATGCCCTTTAATATATTTGTTATTTATTTTACCTTTAATTATTATTTGTTCTATATTTCTTTTTAATCTCCTTCATCAAAATATTAGTTCTTTTGTCCTATTTGCTGTATTCTTGTCTATCTATGTAAAAGCTATTAATCAAAAACACATTATATAGTTATTAATAGAAATTAATCCTACTATATGTATTCGACATAATTATTTGAAAATTTCAAAAATAAAAAAACTTAAAGCCCCAAATTTAAGTTAGACTTTTCTTTGCAAAATAGCATAAAAATCACCTTGGTTTAATAAATAAAACTAAGGTGATTTTTATGCTATGACGTTTATTATGCATATTCTTTTGGTATATTTGCTCTTTTCTTTAATCTTACATTAGGCTCTGAAGGTAATCCAAATAATGGTATAAATCTATCTAAACCAGTTACAGTTAAAATTAATATTGAGACTACAGCAATATAAGCCATGAAATTTAATTTGATAATATCAAAGGGTACAAAATTATGAAGAGGATATACAGCATTAGCAATACCTATATAAAAGAGAACGAAACAGTGCCATGGTATAAAATCATCGACTTATGTAGTTGAAGGGATTTTTATATGTCAAATAACTGTAAATGATATATATAGCTTTGATTGTTTTATGAGGACAATTCTTTAAAATAGCTTGTTTGATACATAAACTACTCTAAAGAAATCTGTCCTCTTTTTCTATATTCTTTTATAAACTAACACCTATAATAAGCCTCTATGTTTTTATTGGATAAATCATTTGTTCTTTATAACCTGTAATCACTCTTATATATCCATTTAACATTTCATCTATTTTTATATCTCCTGTATCTACAAGAAAAGGTTTCCCTTGTAAATTGCTGATTTTTTCTTTTGTTGCAATAACAATAATATTATCTTTTCCTACCTGCTTAATAACCTCTGGACTAATCTGTTGATTGCCCCTTCCAAATAAGTAACCTTGACCCCCTATGGGAGTTATTATTAATTTGCTGGGCTTATCAGAAATATGTTTTAATAGTTCCTTTTCCGTAACATCTAATCCAACAATTTGCTTATTATATATTAAATCTACACCTAAAAGTGTATATGGAAGATTTAAGTTTTGCATAATAGGTCTTGTAGTGGAACCCGGCCCAATTATATATAGTGTATCTTCTATCATATTATCAATAATATCTAATGAAATAGCATTCTGCGCTGCTTTTTCACTTAAAGGCGTACCTGCCTTGCGATTTTGCACATACCTTTTCTCAAAAGGTATATTTAAATATCCATATAGCCTTGTTTTTACATTTCCATTCCTATAAGCCCTTTCATCGATATCTAAAACCTCTACCTCTTTTATTAATTTTACTTTTCCCTGAAGATATTGTTTTGCTAGCTTACCAGCCCTCAAAGGACTTTGAGCATAAACAGGGGAGTGAATTTTTACTCCTGCTGGTATACCTAGTACAACCATCTCCTCTTTAACTGCATTATAAATATCCCTAGCTGTTCCATCCCCTCCTGCAAAGAGAATCAAATCTACCCTTTCCTCTAGCATTTTTCTTGCAGCATTAATAGTATCTTGTGAAGTTGTAAATTCATTTTCTACAGCAGTAATTATCTTTGTTTTAAAACCACATTCCTTTGCTTCTCTTTCTCCCATATCGCCAGAATAAGTAACTATCTCTATTTCATTACTTATTTCTTTAAGGACTTCAAGAGCTTTTTTAGCTCTTTGAGGAGCCCTAGGAAGGGCACCAAGTTCTAATGCTCTCTTAACTACGCCATCAGTACCCTTTAAACCTACTCTTCCACCCATTCCAGCAATAGGGTTTACAATCAACCCTAATTTTTTCACTTTTATCATCCTTTATACTTACTTAAGCCTTAGATTTCTTTAGATAACTTCTCCAAGTAATTGCCCATTCATCAGGATTATCTAAGCTTGATTCATCAATTTTATGGCAAACACTTCTATGTGGTGCAGTTTTTATTATCTCTGGATTTTCATAAGCTTCATTAAATACGTGTTTTAATGTTTCAATATATTCATCAAGATCTTCCTTTGACGGAGTTTCAGTTGGTTCAAGAGTTATAGGTTCTGGAACATAGTATGGATGGTGACTAGTCCAGTAATGCATTCCAAAATCCATCATCCTACGTTGAATGTCTCCAGTCGTGATTCCTGTATCATTTGTTAATTTTTTTATTGTATATCTGACTTGCTCTACACGTTGTTTTCCCTTAATGTACGGTGCATCTACACAATCGATCTCCATAAGTTTTTTAAATAAATAGTTATTATTAAGTACTGCAACTTTAGCAACTTCATATAATCCTTCTGAGCCCAAACTCATTATCCAAGCATAGGCCTTTAAAACAACAGGTGCAACTCCATTAAATAATCTAACCTTTCCAATACTATATGGATTATTTGTTATCTCATAGTTTAAGAAGTACTTGCTCCCATCATAATCAATTAATGGAGCCGGTAAATATTTTTCTAATTCCTTTGTAACTCCTGTTGCTCCTGTTGCAGGACCACCACAACCATGAGGAGTTGAAAAGGTCTTATGCAAATTAAAGAAACACATATCAAATCCAGCTTCTTTTGCTCTGGTCACACCTAAAAGACCATTAGCATTTGCTTGGTCATAGCCACACAATCCTCCAAATTCATGAACTAAGTTTGTAAATTCCTTTATTCTTGGATTGTATACTCCAGTATCTTCTGGATTTGCTACAATAAAAGCTGCAGTTCTTTCGCTTACAACTGTCTTGAAGGCTTCAAAATCTGGATGCCCATTTTCATCAGGATGAATATATATAATTTTATAACCCTTAACAGCTGGAGCTGCTGCATCAGAAGGATGAGAATATATTGTTGTAATTATCTCATCTCTTTTGTCAGCTTCTCCTCTTTCTTCAAAGTATGCTCTTACTACTGAAGCAATCGTTAAAATTCCTTGACTGCCACCGCTTGGCTGGAATGTAAATCTATCCATACCAGATATTTCTCTCATGTAAAGGTCTGTTTTATACATAATCTCTAGTATTCCTTGAACTGTGCTTTCATCCTGCAGAGGATGTACTTCAGTTATCTGAGGTAGTCTAGCCAACAATTCATTCACCTTTGGACTATATTTTACTGTACAAGTCCCTTGCCCGATTTCTATGTTAACATCTGCACCCAAGGTTTCCTGCGATAAACGCATATAATGTCTTAATACCCTTGGCTGGGATATTTCAGGAAGATTAGCTGCTTTTTTTCTTCTCATATGCTGAGGTATCTTAGATACTCCATCTCCAACAACAGCAGTAATCTCTTCTTCAGCCTTAGGGACTAATACTCCACGTTCTCCTTTTTTACTTAGTTCAAATATAATTGGCTCATCCCACTTAGCCTGATGAAAATTTCTTACCTTATAATTTCTGTCAATTCTTTTCATCTCTATCCTTCCTTTCTATAGCCTACATATTTATAACCTGTTCTACTGCCGTAACTAATTTATCTATATCGGTTTTTGTATGAATTTCAGTTACACAATATAAAGCACTTTGCCCAAACTCTGGAAAATCTTTTGATAAATCTTTTCCACCAAAAATCCCTTTTTCCATTAAGAGTCTATTAATTTCCTTTACCGTCTTACCAGTTTCATTAAAATCAACAACAAATTCCTTAAAGCTTATAGAATTGAATAGGGACCCTTTGATTCCTTTGATCTCACTAAGTCTCTTTATGGCATACTGAGATTTTTGCATAATTGTCTGACCTAATTCCTCCATCCCTTTTGGGCCCATTGTTGCCAAATACACACCTGCTGTAATCCCCCATAATGCCGATTGTGTACCAACATATTCTTTTCCATGCTCTCTATGATGTCCAAAGGAAGTTCTATCATAGGCAACGTCACCAAAACCGTACTCTCCGTCTACACAAGTAGGTGCAATACCAAAAAGACGAGATGGAAATTCCATTACATATTTTTCTTCATCACGGGTAGCTATAAAACCTGATTGTCCCCCGCCGTAGTTCATATGCATACCTAAAGGCTGCAAATCACCACATATAATATCTGCACCATATTCACTTGGCGGTGCTAGTACGCCTAGTGAGCTTGGGTCTACTCCTACAACACTTATTGCTCCCATTTCATGGGCTATGTATGAAATCTTCTGCCCATTTTCTTCTATAAATCCTAAAAAAGAAGGATTTTCAAAGTATACAGCTGCTGTTTTATTAGAAATCTTATTCTTCAAATCAACTAAATCTAATTGACCAGTTTCTTTATCATAGTCTACTTCTATTAAAATAAGATCTGGTCCACAATAATTTTTCATTATCAAAAACTTTTCTCTATCCATAGCCCTCGGAACCAATATTTCTTTTCTACCTGTAATTCTAGATGCCATCCTTACTGAGGTAGCCGCTGCTTGGGGCCAATCCATTGTCGGAACATTTACAATATCCATATCTACTAGTTCAGCAACTAAACTTTGGTATTCAAATAATGCTTGAAATCTCCCATGATCATTATAAGGCTCACCACCATAAGCAGTTAAAAACTCTCCCCTTGAATTTATTTCATCACATATAGCAGGCACATAGTGCTGCCAGCACCCTGCACCTAGAAAGTTAAGATTTTCTTTACAAGTCTTATTCCTTGATAGTAATTCTTCTACATGTCTTCTTAGTTCGTATTCAGATTTAAATGCCTTTGGCAAATTCATATTCTCCTTAAGCTTTAACTCATCAGGAATTTCTTCATGAAGCTCTTCCAAACTGTTTAATCCTAATTCCCTTAACATTTCCTCTTGTACCTCAGGTACAGAATTTGGTATGTATGGATGATTTTTAAATCCATTTATAGCCATAAGTATTTCCCTCCTATTAATATCAAATTATTATATTATGCTATACCTCCACCATCAACGACTAAAGCAGCTCCAGTAATCCAGCTTGATAGATCACTTGCTAGGAATAATACTGCATTAGCAATATCCTCTGGTATACCAATTCTTTTTAGTGGTCTATCTATACCACATTCTTCTAAGTACTTATTCATAGTATTTTCATCTAAAGCAACTCCTGTTTGTACTCCTTCATCTCTAAGCATAGCTGTATCTGTATCCCCTGGGTTGACACTATTTACACGAATATTTTGGGGACCATGGTCTATTGCCATTGCACGGGTTAAATTAACAATTCCACCCTTTACTGCACAATAAGCAGCAGCCCTATCTCCACCCTTTAATCCCCAGCCAGAGCCAGTATTTATAATGCTTCCTCCACCGCCCTGAGCCATTACAGGAATAACAAATTTAGATAATAGAAAGGTTCCCTTTAGTCCTACATCTATAACAAAATCCCATTCTTTTTCTTCTAAGTCCACAATAGTTTTTCTTACTGTTACTCCTGCATTGTTAAATAAAATATCTATACGTCCATAATTTTCTTTTATAGCATTTACTGTATCTTCTACTTCTTTAATTGAAGTAACATCACATTTATAAAACTGAGCTATTCTTCCTTCTTGCCTAATCTTTTGAGCTTCTTCCTCTCCCTTTGGATTTACATCAAGCATTGCAACATAAGCTCCATATGCTGATAAAAGCTGTGCTGTCCCTAATCCAATGCCAGATGCTGCTCCTGTAATAACTGCAACCTTACCTTCTAATGACAACAAATCCTTTTTTTGTAGCATTTTAAATCCTCCTAACTATATTCAAAATTATTATTCTTATTTCTTAAAATGAATCCTAATCAATAGATACCTTCTTTTGATTACTCATCAAATTAAGGCTTTCTTCTTGTTTTTATGTATAAGCATTTTTTGTGCCAATTTGAAAAATTTTTCATGAATATAAATTTTTTTATTTTTTATATAGATTTTTCAACACTTATGATTATTTGACTATCCAAAAACTAAAATATAAATTACATTAGCTTGCTTAATATTTTGTGCATTTCAAAATTTTCTTAAAATTTTTTGCCATTCTTGTCATTGAATTTGTCTATTTAGTCATATTGTTTTATAATTATCAGTAAAGAAATTTATAATATTTTGACTTTTTTATCTTTGCTCATAAAATAATTTTATTTGAGGTGTTTTTTATGATTTTGCTTAAAGAATTTAAAGATGATTTACAGACAATAATTGAAGCTATAAGTACTATTATCAATATTGATGCTGCTGTATTTGATATACAAAGCCATTTAATTGCTAGTACTGAATCTTATTTGAAACACAAAGGAAAAGCTGTTCATGCACCTTCAATAAAAGAAGTTCTTATTAATGGAAATGTCTTAGTAAATAAACCTGGCTATATGAAATCCTGTATAGGCTGTAGATTTAGGGAGCATTGTCCAGCAACAATCGAAATACTGAATAGTATTAGAGTTGAAGATGATCTAATTGGAGTCATTACTTTAACTTCTTTTACAAAGGAAGGTCATGATAGAATAACGAAAAATACAAATATTTACATTGATATCTTAAACGTTATTTCCGAATTGATTTCCAACATTGTATTTCAAAAACATAGAAAAAATCAATTTCAGAGCTTAGAAAAAACCCTACAAGAAGTTTTAGACCTATCAGCAGACGCCCTATTAACAATCGATAATAACGGTTTAATAACCAATATTAATTCCTCAACCCTTAATATGTTTTCATTTTGTGATTTTTACACAAAATCCATTTCTCAGCTGCTTCCTGAAAGTATGATTAATAAGATACTAAAAGGAATCTCTTTCTCAAATAAACGTGTAAAAATTAATAATTTTTATGCCAATATATCTTCAATTCCTATCAAAAACGGGAACTATTTTGATGGTGCTGTAATACGTATTAGTGAAAAAAAATCATCCATATTAAGTACAAAAAATACTAATAATAACGAATTTAATATTTCACTAAACAGCATAAAGGGAAATAGTAAGCCAATACAAGAGCTTAAGAAAAAAATAAAAAAAATTGCTAATAGTTCCTCAACTATATTAATAACTGGTGAAACTGGCACAGGTAAAGGTCTTTTAGCTAAAGCTATCCATCATGTAAGTAACCGCTCCAATGGTCCCTTTATTTCCGTTAACTGTGCTAGTATACCTGAATCCCTTTTTGAAAGCGAACTTTTTGGATATGAAGAAGGAGCCTTTACTGGAGCTAAAAAGGGTGGAAAACCTGGCCGTTTTGAATTAGCTTCAGGAGGTACTCTATTTTTAGATGAAATAGGTGAAATGCCTTTACCTATGCAAGCTAAGCTTTTAGCTGTATTGCAGGAAAACTCAGTTGAAAGAATCGGAGGAATTACTTCTATCCCAGTAGATGTAAAAGTTATAGCTGCAACTAATAAAGATATTGAAAAAATGATACAAAAAAAAGAATTTAGATCTGACCTTTATTATCGATTAAATGTTATTCCTGTAGACCTTCCTCCTTTAAGAGCAAGAAAAGATGATATTGAAGTCTTAGCTAACGAATTTCTAAAGCAGTACAATTTAAAGCTTAATAAAAATATATTAAAGTTTTCTGATAAAGTAATATCTTTGTTTATGTCCTATAATTGGCCAGGAAATATTAGAGAGCTTGAAAATATTGTAGAATACTGTGTTAACATTGAAGAAACAGAAGTTATTACTTTAAATAGTCTTCCAGAAAGATTTCTAAAGAATACAATGGAAAATACACAAAATATTAAAGCAAAAATACAAAATATTGAGCTAGAAGCAATAATAGCTGCTTTAGATAAATATGGGTGGGATGTTAAAGGAAAAACTGAAGCTGCCAAAGAACTTGGCATAGGTCTTAGAACCTTGTATAGGAGGCTTAAAAATTACAAGAAATAGTTTAAGGATTTGATAAATATAAATAGTTTCAGAATTTTTCTTTGCTTTAATATAAAAACTAAAAGTTCTCTTCTAAGCAAGAAAAATTCTGAAACGCTTTTTTATTTTATTATAATTTTACATTTCTAAATTATTTGGATAATTGCATAATAATCCTATTGCTTACTAGGTACAATATGCCTAGGTCCATCGATATAATAGAATATACTTATCGTTTTTAAAGAATTAAAATCAATATTATGCAATTTCCATATCTAAGTATTCATTCCCTAAAATCAAAAACACACTTGATGTCCATGTAAAGGCAGGATCACATAAAGCCTCTCCCGTTAATGCATTAAAGTTCTCTGCCATTCCAGATTTTAGAGCCATTTTGCAAAACCTTTGTGCTACTTCCTTTGCAAACTCTTTTTCTTCTGCCTTCATTAAACCGTCTACTAATAACATCGTAGAAGGTGCCCATATAGGGCCTCTCCAATAACCATCTGACTTATAGTACCTACTGGAAATGCTTTCAGTTGCAAATCCATATCCAGTCAAAAATCTATCTTTCTGCTTTAAACCCTCAATAAGCTTTAATCGTATCTTTTCTGGCAATTTTTTACCTAAGATAATTGGCATATATAGGATTAAGCTGTCTGAATCCTTTACATAGTCTGGACTTCCTGAAAAAGTAGCTATAAATTTATCATCTTCCCAAAAATTCTTAATCATCTTTTCTAGTGTTATATCAGATAATTGCCTCCACCCTTTAGTTTCTTCTGTTTTATTAAATTTATCAGCTATCTCTGCAAGTAAATCCATTTGTAACACTAAGAATGCACATAAATCTGGACTCTCTACTGGTGTTCCTTTGTCAAATATGGTACTGTTATCCCACCCCGAATCATTTCCGTGATTATATTGTGGTACACCGTCATTATCATCATCTCTATATTTAAGCCAGTAATTTGTCCATTTGGATAAAGGCTTATATATCTGTTTTAGTATATGATGCTGCTTAAAATATTCGTTTCTCTCCATCATCCACTTGAAAGCCCATCCATGTATAGGAGGCTTAGTACAGCTCCAAGATAAATATTTATCATTTATAAAATCAGGAAATACACCACTGCTATGTTGATTATCAATAAATATCATAAGTTGTTCAAGGGCTAGCACTGGATTTTTTTTTGCTAAAGCCATTGCATTAAAGCAGTTATCCCAACTCCATATGTTTGTCATCCAATTATTAGACATGTACATAGCTGGTCGGGTCAAATTCCCTTCAGGTTTTACCACACAAGACCATGTAATATAGCTGGCAAGCTCTTTAGCTGGTTCAAATTCCTTTGGTACAGGTAATGTATTTTCCAGCCAGTTATTATACTCTTCCCAAACTTTTTTTCTGCAGTCTTCAAAATTTATATCATATTTTTTTTCTTCCCAGACTACCTTATATGATTCTAAGGCTATTTCGGAATATTCATTATCATCATTAGCTTCTAAATTTATAACAACATGGCTATTGCCTATCATCTCCCATGGAGCATCAACATGGATATTACCTCTCAATTTGCTCAGCATAAATTTTATTTCTTGTGAATAACTTGTTATCTCCCATTTTCCATTTTTTAACGGTATTATATTATCATATTTTTTCATATTAAGGGTAAGTCTCAATCCAATATTTTTTGAACGTATTCTAATTACATCGTAATCAGGAATACATATTTCCACCATGCCATGATTTGTTTTTAATTTCAATAAATCAGGCGTCGCAATCTCCTCATAGGGAATCGTTTTTCCTAAGTATGTTAATTCAATTAAAAATACAAGACCTAAATCTTCATCTCCTCCTCTAATATTTCTTAAATATAATCCATCCTTAATGCCATTTCTACCTGAAATATTTGAAAAAACTAAGAATGAACCATATCTACTAAAAGGTATTGTTCTAATATCAAAATTCACAAAACCATTCCCTTCTTAAAAACATAATCCTTCCCTTATAATTAAATTATTAATTTATATATAACTTATCAATTATTGTATTTACTCCTACTCAACCTTCTCTTTACTTAATTGAATATGTGATATTTCGTTTCCAGAAAATGCCCTAAATCTTAATTTAAAATTAAATTCTTTTAGCTCTAACTTATACTGTGGTAATTGTTCTTGTCCACAACTTGCACTGCCTAACCCATTTTGGCGATAATCCAAATTTAAAAATATTTTTTCTCTAGGAATCAATTCATATTGATGCTTTGATTTCTCTAAATCTTCCTTTGTAAAATAATGTGCACTGAATTCTAGCTGAGGAAATCCTTCTGCAAACATGCCTACTCCACTTTCATCTGTCAGTGATACCCAATATACATCGGTCCTATTACCGTTTTCCTGGGGATAAACATATGGAGTATATAATTCCTCAACCGTCTTTTTATAGATACCAAAGGAATTAGCCATTTTACTATCACAATATGATTCTCCAGGACCTCTTCCATACCATGTAACCTTATTTAATTCTTTGTTTAATTCCATTTCTAATCCAATCTTTGGAACAAATTGTGGTACTTTTCCTTCTGGTTTACCCTTCACTTCCAAAATCACATCACCACTACTATAAATTTTATATGTATATTCGCTGTCTATACCCCAATCATAGACTGGTGGTGCAATACGTGACTTACACTTTATTTCAACAAAATTACTATTTTTTTGTAAGCTGACAGCTTTTATATTATGCTGTAATAAATGTAAATATTTTTTACGCCAATTCTTAATCACATACATATCATTATCTATTGGTGCTCTCCAAAAATTCAATCTTGGCCCTTTACTCATTAGTAAATTATTATCAAAATACCACTCTTGTATTATCCCTTTCAATTTATTAAAAGTTATGTTAAAGTTTTCTCCTCTAACATAAATAATATTTTTATATTCATTAACATTTAAAAGAGCTTCTTGGGCTATTCTTTTCTGATACTTTTCTTTTTTTACTGGTAATTTAAATTGAGCTGATGCCACCTCATAACCATGCTTTGCCCATGGCAAATCACTTTTTAAAGCAAATCCTATATTTAACCAATAGTCCGCATAAGAGCACGTCTTTAGTGGTAAAGTATATTGTAACTTCAATACCTTATCTTTTCCTGCTTTTATATCACTAATATCTTCTTTGCCACTTTCAATGATTTTTCCATCAGTTTCTATGCTCCATACCAAATCTAGATGAGCTAATGAAATAAAATTATATAGGTTATAAACTTTAACTTCACCATATTCTAAATTAACTTCCTCCACTTTAACAGGCTCTATAATTTTTTTATATTCAATAAGTCCTGGTGATGGTGTATGATCTGGACGTACTAATCCATCTATTACAAAATTAGAATTATTAGGCTCATCACCAAAATCTCCGCCATAGGCAAAATACTCTTCACCATTTTCTGCTTTTTTAGAAATTCCATGGTCTATCCATTCCCAAACAAATGCCCCTTGAAGTCTATCGTATTTATAAAATACATCCCAATGCTCCTTCAAACCACCAGGTCCATTTCCCATTGCATGGGCATATTCACAGATTATATGAGGTTTATCCATATCTTCTTTTTTTCCAAGCTCTATTATTTTATCTAATCTTGTATACATAGTACTAAATACATCTGTTACCTTTCCTTCCTTATCTCCTTCATAATGTATAAGGCGAGTTGAGTCAATTTCTCTACAAGCTTTAGCCATAGAGCTATGGTTTTTACCAAAACCTGACTCATTGCCTAGAGACCACATAATAATAGAAGGATGATTTTTGTCTCTATGGACCATTCTTTCTATTCTATCTATATAAGCTTTTTCCCATTTTTCATCATTACTTAACCGGTTTATATCATCAATTAATTCAAATCCATGACACTCTAAATCCGCTTCATCTATTACATACAAACCATATTCGTCACAAAGGTCATAAAATCTCGGATCATTAGGATAATGGGATGTTCTTACAGCGTTTATGTTATACTGCTTCATCATAATAACATCCTGCTTCATCCATTCTAGTGGAACAGCTCTTCCTAGCTTAGGATGGTGGTCATGTCTATTTACACCTTTCAGCATAATAGGAACACCATTTATGAAGAATTTACCTTCCTTTACTTCTATGTAACGAAAACCCAGCTTTTGAGGAATTACCTCTATAATCTCATCTTTATCATTTTTTAAGTAAATCAAAAGCTTATATAAATATGGTTCTTCTGCTGACCATTTCTTAGGATTTTCAATAATAAACTCTTTGTCTAATTTCAATTCATTCATTGCATCAATATTAATACCAGTTATAGTTTCTCCACATAAAATATATTCTTCTAAGTTATCCAATAAATCAAATACAACTTTATAATTCTTTAAATTTCTTTGGGTTTGGTTATTTATTTCTAAGCTTAGCTTTAATACTGCATTTCTATATTGGCTATCAAACCCTGTC
Source organism: Paramaledivibacter caminithermalis DSM 15212 (assembly GCF_900142245.1). Taxonomy (GTDB): domain Bacteria; phylum Bacillota; class Clostridia; order Peptostreptococcales; family Caminicellaceae; genus Paramaledivibacter; species Paramaledivibacter caminithermalis. Next base: position 31,781 of record NZ_FRAG01000032.1, read on the forward strand.
TGAATGAAAAAATCTCTTATATGTATTTTATTTTTCTTTATTATATAAACATCTCTAAATATCCCACTGAGCCACCACATATCCTGATCTTCTAAATATGACCCATCGGACCATTGATATACCTTTACAGCTATAACATTGTCACCCTCTGTAATATAAGAACTTATATCAAACTCTGATGCCATACGACTTCCTTGACTATATCCTACTTCCTTACCATTTATCCACACATGAAAAGCACTATCAACACCCTCAAATCTTAAAATCACTTTTTCCTTTATCCAATTTTTATTAATATAGAACCTCCTCCTATATAGTCCTGTTGGATTTTCAGATGGTACAAAGGGAGGATCAATTGGAAAAGGATAACATACATCAGTATAATGTGGTTTTCCATATCCCTGCAGCTGCCAATGACCTGGAACCTTAATCTCATTCCAGTTACTATCATCAAATGATATCTGATAAAAATCCTCAGGTGCAGCTTCAGGAAACTTTAAAAAAGAAAATTTCCAAATTCCATTTAGAAGCTTAAATCCATCAGAATTTCCTCTCTCAAATGTTAATGCCATATCTTTATTAGAATATGAAAAAAAATATGCTCTGCTTTTTAAACGATTTCTATGTAATATATTTAAATTTTCCCAATCATTTACTTTGCATGTTTTCATATTTGTATTACTCCTTTCTTAGTACATATATTACCTTAACCTTTTAAGCCTGTATTGCCAATTCCTTCAATTATATGTTTTTGTGCTATAAAAAATACAATTAAAGGAGGTATACAAATTAATGTAGTTATAGCCATTACTGCAGACATATCAACATCATAAACCCCTTTAAATTGTGCTAATCCAAGAGTTAAAGTATATTTACTTTGATCATTTAAAAAAATCAATGGTCCCAAATAGTCATTCCATACAGTCAACATATTAAATACAGCAATTAATATTAATGATGGCTTCATTAATGGCAAGAAAATCTTATAATAAATTTGAAATGAATTAGCCCCATCAATTCTAGCAGCTTCTTCTAATTCAACAGGTATTGTTAAAAGAAACTGCCTTAATAGAAATATATAAAATGCTGAACCAAACCACGCAGGTACAATTAACGGCTTTAATGTATTAATCCATCCTAGTACGTTAAACTCCATATACAACGGAATCATAGTTACATCCCAAGGAATCATCATAGTTGCCAATAATATCATAAATAAAATGTCTCTGCCTTTAAAATGAAATCTAGAAAATCCATATGCAATCAATGAACAAGATATAACTTGACCAATAGTAGTGAATATAACTACAATTGCAGAATTAATGAAAAATTGATTAAAGGGTTGTGATGTCCATGATTCTATAAAGTTATTTATATGCCATTTTGAAGGAATCCATTTAGGAGGATAGGCATATAACTCCGCTTCTGATTTAAATGCTGATGTTATCATCCAAAAGTATGGAAATAAAAATAGTATTGTGGATCCTATTAATAATGTATATACTATTATTTTTTGCTTCTTTGTTAAGCTTAACAATTTTATGCACCCCATTCTATGTATATCCAATATAAGTATTCAAAATATCCTACAAAAAATAATAAAAAAACTCAATATTTCTTCAAAGAATCTTATATAAACTCAAGCTATTTATCTCCATATCAATTGCTTTTTCTACAAACTAAAGCTTTTATTTGCTTTTCTTGACTTCACTTTCATAATAAACCCACATAGAAGAAGATTTAAATACTAAAGCAGTAAGGAATAAAATAATAATAAACATGAACCACGCATTGGCTGATGCATATCCCATATGAAAGTATTTAAAAGCATTATTATACACATACATAGCATAAAAATATGTTGATTTCATAGGTCCACCACCAGTTAAAACAAGAGCTAACGTCAATTGTTGAAAAGCACCTATTATACTCATAATTAAATTAAAGAGTATTGTAGGAGTCAACAATGGTAATGTAATTCTAAAAAACTTTTTTATAGAATTAGCTCCATCTATTTCTGCTGCTTCATACATTTCAGTTGGAATATTTTTTAATCCAGCTAAAAATATAAGCATCATCGATCCCTGTCCCCATAAACTTGCTATTATCATAGCTCCTAAGGACCATTTAGGATCACCTAACCAATCAGGTCCTCGTATGCCAATCAAAGAAAGAAAATAATTCAAAATACCATATTCAGAGTTAAATACCCATGACCATATCATAGCTAAAGCAACTCCCGATATAACTCCAGGTAAATAAAATACTGTTTTAAAAAAGGATTGTCCCTTTACTTTCTGGTTTAGTAACAAGGCCAGTGATAAAGCAATAGTTATATTCAAAGGAACTAAAATAGATGCAAACTTTACTGTTACTCCAAAAGAATGCCAAAACAAAGGATCCTCTGTAAACATAGTTTTATAATTTTGAAGCCCCACAAATTTAAAATCGCCAATAATAGGCCAATCAAAGAAGCTAATTATAAGGGAAAACACTAACGGTCCCAGGGTAAAAGCTAAAAATCCTATTATCCATGGAAGAATAAATAAGTAAGGAGTTAATTTTCCTAACTTTTCTTTTTTGAAAAAACTTTTGTTAACTGGCTTAGGCTTATTAGTTAAAGCTGCTGCATCAGATTTCATATAAGTCCACCTCTTTTACTGTAATTACTTTTTTCAAATAATTGTTCTACAATTTATGAAAAAATACTAAATAGAAAAGCACTAGGTAATTCTGGAAATTATACCCATATACAACTTAACCTAGCACTTCCCAATATCTATAAGTGAATAAAAGAAAAATGTCTTTAAATCAAGGTTTTGAAAACGTTATCCTCATTCTTTTAAATTAAACTTTATAATTCTTTAGAAGCTTGTTTAGCTGCCTCATCAAATATCTTGTCTACATCTGGATTTTGTTTATATCCTTCAAAACATTTCTCAAATGCATCTTCTAAATACTTTTGTATGTCCTTCCAATTAGGATGTAATAAGAAGGCTGGTGTTCTTTTATCTGTAGTTTCTAACATTTTGTAAAATGAAGCAAATATAGGATCATTTTCATAATTCATCTCTTTAACAATACTTTTTCTAATTGGCAAGTCTGCTGTTCTCATTTTTATTGCTTCTTCAGCAGCATAGAATTTAATAAATTCCCATGCTAAATCCTTGTTTTTTGAATCCTTAGCCATAGCTACAGCTGATACACTAAGCACACTACAAGCTGGCTTATTTCTCCCAAATGATGGAAGAGGTGCTACACCAAAATTAATTTTAGCTTCCTTAATTCCATTTAATGGCCAAATTCCGCTTTCATACATTGCTAATTTATTTGATTTGAAAGTTTTACTACCACTTATATCTCCACCTAATTTCAGTGCTGTTCTTTCCCGTAACATATCAACAAACATTTTTACTACTTCTTTTGTCTCTTTACTATTCATATATCCTTCAATGGTTTTACCATCAGGACTTATATAGCTGCTTCCATTACTCCATACAAATTGTTCAAAATCATATGGATCTGGAGATCCTGGTACAGCAAATCCATATTGTTTTTTATTCTTATCTGTTAAATTCTTAGCCATTTTTCTTAAATCATCCCATGTCCATCCAGCCTTTGGATATTCCAAACCTGCTGCATCAAATAAGTCTTTATTATAATAAATTACATGGGAAGTAAAACCTGCTGGTATTCCATAAATCTTTCCATTGATTGAGCTATAGTTAAATAAACCAGAATAAATATCATCAATATTTAGTTCAGAGGATTTAGCTATGTAATCATCCAATGGTTCTAAAGAAACATGGTAAGTTGGAAAATCCCACATATACATTACATCTGGTGGGTTTTTTGCTCCAAAAGATGCAACTAGCTTCTGATCAAATCCATCTGCATATGCTTCAACCTGTACCTTTACTCCTGGATTCTGTTCTTCAAACTTCTTAGCTATTTCCTGTTGAATTTTTAAAGCATCACCAGAATCCCAAGTCGCAAATCTTAGTGTAACCTTTTCCTTATCAGCAGTGTCTCCAACATCTGAAGAAGAACAGCTTGTAGTTATTAATAGCAATGCTACTATCAATAAACTTACTATCATTTTCATTATTCTCATACAAATTCCCCCTTATGATTTTTTTAATATTATTACTATAATCCCAAATCACTTAGACTTAGGAATACATTAACTTGCTAGCTCTTCAATTATAGATAAACAACATTAACATTTAAAATAAATTTCAAAGAAAATAATGAACGCTTCTACATTTTTTCTTTGAAATTTATTAAACCTTGAAGTTGTTTATCTCTAGTTAGAAATTAATATAATTCTTTTTATAATTTAAGCATTTCCAGAATTATTTATAAAATTTGCATAATACTTAATTTAACACTTTACGCACAATATGTATCTTTCATCACATCAATGGAACTAGGCATATTGTGCTTAAGAATCAACAAAATGTAATTATGCAATTTATTTAATTGACATTTTATAGATTGAATTTTCAACTGCTTTGCCTGATTATTAATTTCGTAGGTATAAAAACCTGTATCCCAACACCTCTATCGTATGCTATCCTCTCTTTCATTGTACGTACAGCCATAATACCCATAAGTTCAGTATTAGCCCTAATAGTTGTTAAGGCTGGCACAACAAACTCTGCAGTAGCAATATCATTACAACTAACTATAGCAACATCTCCAGGTACTTTTATTTTCTTTTCACTCAATGCCTTTAATGCACCTATAGCCATAGTATCACTTGCTATAAAAACTGCAGAAGGCATATCGCCCTGTTCAATTAATTTCTTCATTGATTCATATCCCTGTTCACAGGAATATTCTCCTTCCACTATCACATACTCGGGACATAATTTATTTTCCTTCCGTAATATTTCATAATATACAAGTTCTCTAATATCTTCAATTTTTGCTGATGAAGAATGCTCTAATTCCGTTATGCGGATCTCTTTTCCTCCAATAAACCCTATCTTTTCATGTCCTAAATCTATTAGATAATATATGGCCTCTTTTACAGATTTTTTAAAATCCATCATAACAGAATCTGCCGATTCAACTTCAGGGTCAAAATCCACAAAAACAACATGTTCTATATCAGTAAGTAGCTCATGGCAATTTGTTTTTTCATATTGACCTTGACTTCCTACAACTATTAATCCATTTAGAGAATATTTCTTTATATTTTTCTTTATTTCAGAATTATAAAACATTTCTATTATATTAAATCCGCATTGTATTCCCTCTTCTTTTATACTGTGTCTTATAGATAAATAGTAAGGGTCATTAAGTTCTTCTCTTTGAGAATATAGTAATAAAAGTCCTATATCATGTTTTTGTTTTACTGCTTGCCTTTTATATTTATTACGCTCTTTTCTTGTCTTGTACTGGAGTTCTTCCGCTATCTCAAGGATTCGCTGTCTTGTTTCATCAGATATCGATAAGGTCTTATCTTGATTTAATGTCCTTGAAACAGTTGCTATTGAAACGCCTGCCATTTCTGCAATATCTTTTATTGTAACCATATTACCCCTCACTTCATTAGTTTTTTTATCTGTAATTAATTATAAATATATAATTTTTTTATGTATTAGATAAATAGTATAAATTTTAGTAAAATAATCAGCAAGTTTACTAGTAAAATTTATTTATATTTTACTAGTATTTTTTTTACTTGTCAATTATATAAAATTTTTTATATTCAAAAAAATATGAATTTAGTATATAAAATTTTATAATTATTGGATAAAGATTTTCGCCTTAATACAGTATTTTAAGTTTTAATTCTTAGGTTGTAAGTTGCAAATTAAATTCTTTATAGTAGACCTTGCATAATCTATATAAATATCCGTCAATGAAACTTTTTGTATAAGTGTTTAATTTCTAAAAAAAAAATAGTAACGAAAGGCATAACGTTACTATTTTTCTTTAAAAAATTTAAGATATTAATATAAACTTACAATTTTGAAATTATGGAAAATTTTAGAAATATTATATTTCATAATATCTTCAAAATACAACAAGGTCAGGTATTGCACAAAATACCAACCTCCAACTATTGACAAAGAGCCAAAAAAACAAAGAACCTGAAAGCTTTTTACTCTCAAGTTCTTTGTTTTTAACTGGCAACGACCTACTCTCCCAGGCGGTTACCCACCAAGTACCATCGGCGCTGAAGGGCTTAACTTCTGTGTTCGATATGGGAACAGGTGTATCCCCTTCGCCATAGTCACCAGATATATTTGCACCTTCGGCGCAATTTTAAGTCTTTTTAGTAAACCTTTGAGGGTCTGTTATATGTTCTAATGTTGTATGTTGTAATGAGGTCTTTCTATAAAGCTTTTTCTTTAAAGATTGATCCTAAAACATTTTAACCTTCAACATTCTAACATATCTCGTCTTTTTGTTCCCTCAAAACTGAACAATGGAAAATCT
>NZ_FRAG01000009.1 GCF_900142245.1 Paramaledivibacter caminithermalis DSM 15212
TCTTCTAGAGGTCGGCGGAGAATAAACCATATTCGAATATTTAATGCAACATTAGCGCAATTTGAAAATGCAGAAATAGAGCATTTGAATACAGTGGGAATCAATCCAGTAATATAAATAACATATATCTATTGTAAAAATATGGATAAGGACTATCTTCTGATTGGAGTTGTCTTTTTGAAAATATTTATCAGTATTGTTATGTAAATATTTTGCATTTATACAAACTTGTTACATCAATAATTCTTAGAGATTTATTCTTGACTTTTCGTAATTAATTTTATGCAATACTAGTGTGAAATAATATAAATAATCTGGTATATATAGCTATTAATTCACAAAAGACAAAGGCGTCTTCGACGCGTTTTAAGTTGCAAGTAATAGGGTCTTTCTAATAAATTTTAAAAGAAAACAGTTTGCACCAATATTTTACTGGTAATAGTTTGCAATTCATTGTGTCAGTTGAAATCACCTTATTTGACACATAAAATTTATTCAAAGGATGTTTTAGTTCCTATACAATAAAAAAACACTAGTAATTAAGCGTATTAATTGCTAGTGTTTCCAAATTTTATCAATATTATTTTGCTAATAAAGAAAGTTACTGGAAAAAGTATTATTAGCTGTATTACTGGAATAAGACCTATATTTGTGTTTAGAAAAAATGGCATAGCTTCTGAGTAGCCCCATCTTCCTGTGTAAAGAGCATGTACTTCAAAATAAAAGCTTAAAAACAGTGCATATAGATTCATAATAATATATTCTTTAGATTCCCATCTTTTTATTATCCAGTTAAAATCTTTATTTACAAAAGATAGTAGGAAATATAAAATTACTGTCATATTAACATCACCAAAGGTGGCACTTAACATCAAAGATGATTGTTGAGTATTTGCATCCATACTATAAAAAATACCACACTGCCAATATTCCCAAGCATACTGTAATACAGCTGCGACAAAAGCTACAACAATAAAATTTTTAAATACTTTTTTCATGTAAACACCTCATTAATTATTTTAAGTATCATTATAAGTAATTATACAGATTGTAATAAAAAGATGCAATGCTGGATTATTTTGTATAATAATAATTTATATATAAAAATATATTATCACTAAAAATGCATTGAATAGGATATATAGATTTCCCAAACTATTGGAACAATAACCAATGCTACTTCTCTAGTATCAAAATTTCTTTTTATAGCTATATATCTTTCAGACCTAAGAAGTCTTGAACATTCATGCATTATAGCTTTTCTTTGTCCATTATGATTTAGTATAACCTTCTCTGTATCATTGTTATTGTTAGGTTTCAAAATGACACTCTAGCATTTCAAGATTTAATATGTATAAAAAATTAAAGAAGTATAAATTAGGAAAATAAAAATTGTCGAATAATGTTGACTATCTTCCAATAAAATGGTAAACTAAACAAAGTAATCCGATAAGAATACTATGAATAAAAAGGAGGCGAAGAAATGTTTTACAGCAAAAAGCACTTATTAGTTTTATTAATGGTTTTAGCAGTAATTTTGGTGATGGCAGGGTGTAATGCAAAGCCAAGTGAAGAAGTAGGAAATAAAGTTATAAAAGTAGGGACTTCAGGTAGATATCATCCCTTTACTTTTATGAATAAAGAGGGTAAATTAGATGGATTTGAGATAGACGTTTGGAATGAAATAGGTAGAAGAATAGGTTATGATGTTGAGTATAATACAGCAGAATTTAGTGGATTGTTTGGAATGCTAGATGCTGGGAAAATAGATACTATTGCAAATCAGATAACAATTACAGAACAGAGAAAAGAAAAATATCTGTTTCCAGTGCCATATGTTTATTCAGGAGCACAATTAATCGTAAAGAAAGGAAATGACGATATTAAATCTCTAGAAGATTTAAAAGGCAAAAAAGTTGGTGTAAGTCTAGGATCAAATTACGAGCAATTAATAAGAGAATATGATATAAATAATGAAATTGAAGTAATAACTTATGAGGATTTTGTTGGTTCTCTTCAAGACGTTTCTATAGGTAGAATTGATGCTGTTGTAAATGATAAATTAGCTGGAGTTATAAATATCAAAGAATCAGGACTTGATCTGCAGTTAGGTGGAAATACTGTTCATCCTTTGGAAAACTCGTTTCCATTTGTAAATAGTGAAGAAAATAAAGAATTAGTTGAAAATATAAATAAAGCTATTGAAGAAATGAGAGAAGATGGAACTCTTGCAGAAATTTCAAATAAATGGTTTGACTTAGATGTAACAAGTAAATAGAATGGTGGTTTTTAAAATGAATATCAATTTTGAACCGATGTTCATGCTAGAAGTTTTTCCAAGAATATTAAAATACGTATATGTTACTTTAGGTATAGCTGTAATTTCTATGTTTATAGGTCTTTGTATAGGAACTCTAATTGCTCTTATTAGAATTTATAAAATCAAGGGATTGAATTCATTTATGAAGGTTTATATATCATTTTTTAGAGGCACTCCATTATTGGTACAGCTTTTTTTACTATATTATGGGCTACCTCAGGTCATTCCTAAATTAGCAGAAATGAATGCATATACTGCAGCATTTATTGGATTGAGTTTAAATAGTGGAGCTTACATGTCTGAGATTATTAGGGGAGCAATTGGTGCCATAGATAAAGGGCAGATGGAAGCTTGTTTATCTGTTGGTATGACAAGCTGGCAGGGTATGAAAAGAGTAATACTGCCTCAAGCTGCGAGGGTGGCAATACCAGCTTTAGGAAATACCTTCATAAGTTTGCTTAAGGAATCATCTCTAGCTTTTACTTTAGGAGTTTCAGAAATGTTAGCTCAAGCTAAGATGGCTGCAGCTGCTACCTATAGGGTTTTTGAAAGTTATTTAGTGGTAGCATTAATGTATTGGATGATTACAATAGTTTTTAGTTATATACAAGGAAAAATTGAAGAAAAATTAAGTAAAGCCTATTAAAACCCATTTTCAAAATTCCTATTAATAATCGGGGTTGAAAGGACGATTTTATGTTAAAGATAAAAAATTTGCATAAAAGTTTTGAGAATTTAGAAGTACTAAAGGGTATTGATTTAGAAGTAAATAAGGGAGAGGTTGTTGTAATTATTGGACCTTCTGGTTCAGGAAAATCAACCTTATTAAGATGTATAAATCATCTTGAAACCCCAAAAAAAGGGGCTATCCAAATTAGCAGCACTAAAGTAGATGCAGAAAAATCAAATAAAAAGGATATTCAAAGCTTAAGAAGAGAAACTGCTATGGTATTTCAAAATTACAATTTATTTAAAAATAAAACAGCATTAGAAAATATTACTGAGGCACTACTTGTGGTAAAAAATATGACTAAAGATGAAGCTAAAGAAATTGGAGAAAAGCTCTTAGTACAGGTCGGATTGAAAGATAAAAGAAACAGCTATCCATCAACTCTATCAGGAGGGCAACAACAAAGAGTAGGAATTGCTAGAGCCATGGCTTTAAATCCACAGATTATATTATTTGATGAACCTACTTCTGCATTAGATCCAGAATTAGTTGGAGAAGTTTTAAATGTTATTAAAGAGTTAGCTCTTAATAATATAACAATGCTAATTGTAACCCATGAGATGGGATTTGCAAGAGAAGTTGCAGATAGAGTTATATTTATGGATGAAGGCTATATAGTTGAACAAGGAATACCAGAAGAAATTTTTACTAATCCTAAACATGATAGAACAAAAAAGTTTTTAAATAAAATTGTTAATAAGTAGTATTTTATTTAAACTAATATTAATAAAAGCAAAAAGTAGCATTTAACTCAATAGGTGTAGTATTTGCTACACATATTTTCTTGTTAAGTGACTTTTATTATTAAAAACTGATTATAGATAAACAACTTCAAGGTTTAATAAATTTCAAAGAAAAAATTTAGAAGCGTTAATTATTTTCTTTGAAATTTATTTTAAATGCTAATGTTGTTTATCTATAATAGGCTCATTTTTATTGTTGGTATGATATTTGCTGGTTTAATTGAATAATGATTAACTCCCCCCTTTGGTTTTTCAATTAGCTAGTGAATTTTTTCACTAGCTAATTATTCTTTATGTTAGTCAAAATATTTATCTATCTTAAGAGAAAGATAAAATGGGTATGATAAAATAAAGATGATAAATATTTTAAGGGCTGAAATGGATGAAAGATAAAAAAAAATCTACATAGCTTTATCTTCATAAGTTTAAGTATATTAATTATAACTATGTTTCACTATTTCACAGCTGTTAGTAGATGGGATATCCATGACTTTTTAAGAAGATTATACTATGTTCCCATAATTATATCAGCCTTTAGGTTTAGACTTAAAGGTGGAGTATTGTCATCTTTAGTTATATCCTTACTTTATGCACCACATTTATTTGTACCTTACGTTGTATTTTTAGGACATGGTGACATAACTGTTTTAAATCAATTCTTAGAGATAATTATGTTTATAGTTATAGGAACTGCAACGGGATTTTTAGTAGAATCTGATTATAAAAAGAAAAAAAATGCTAGAACTCCAGATAAAAAAATTGACTGATTTAGAGAATTATACTCAAAATATTTTAGATAGTATAACGAATTCATTAATAGCAGTAGATAAAGAATTGAAAATAAAATCTATAAATAAAGAAGGAAAAAAATTGTTTCAGTTAAATGATTCATCTATAGGGAAAGGGTTAGATATTTTATTTGTTGAATATGAAATATTAGAAAAAATATTATATGAAGTACTATCGAGAAAAACAAAAATTTCAAATAAGGAACTAAAATTAAATCTTAAATCTGGTAAAGAGATTTATATAAAGCTCATTGCTTATCCTTTATATAACATTTTAGATAAAGTTGAAGGTGTTGTAATTGTACTTGAAGATATATCAAAAATTAGAGAGTTAGAATATCGAATAAGGAGAGCAGAAAAGTTATCGGCTGTTGGAGAACTTGCTTCAGGTATAGCCCATGAAATAAGAAACCCTTTGGGTATTATTAAAACCATCTCACAAACAATTAATAATGATGTTAAAGATAAAGAAATAAAAGAAGGAATTGAGATAATAATACATGAAGTAAATAGGGCCAATATGGTTATTAAAGGAATATTAGATTTTGCCAAGCCTAATATTAATCAGAAAAAATATCATAGCATAAATAATTTGATTAGAAATATATTGATAATAACCAATAAGTATACGCAGCAGCATCATGTTGAAATTAATTATAATTTTGATATTGATAAAAGCATTTTAATAGATGTTGATAAATTAAAACAAGCATTTATAAATATTATATTTAATGCTGTGCAGGCTATGCCTGAAGGAGGAAAGCTCGATATTAACCAGTCCACTCAAGATGATTATATTAAAATATCCTTTGAAGATACAGGAATAGGTATTTCACAGAATATAATTGAAAAAATATTTGAACCTTTTTACACAACTAAAGATTTTGGTACTGGATTAGGGCTTCCAATAACGCATAGAATCATTGAGGAGCATAAAGGTTATATTGAAGTAGATAGTGAATTGGATAAAGGAACGAAGATTACCATTTTCTTACCAATGGAAGAAAGGAGTTAAAAATGGCTAAAAAAATATTAATTGTGGATGATGAAAAAAACATGATATGGGCACTTAAAAGGGCTTTCAAAAATGAAGAGTTTAAAATAATAACAGCCTCTAATGGAATTGAAGCGATAGAAATGGTTAAAGTCAATACACCAGATTTAGTTCTGTTAGATTTAAAAATGCCTAAATTAAATGGTCTTGAGGCATTGAAAGAGATAAAAAATATAGATTCTAAAATTTCTGTTATTATGATGACAGCCCATGGCACAATGGAATCTGCAATTGAAGCAATGAAAAACGGTGCAATAGACTATATTTCAAAACCCTTTGACATTGAAGAACTTAAAATACAGATTAGAAAAGCCCTTGACATTGAAGCTATGAAGGAATAAATAGAATTTTTAACAGAAGAACTTAACAGTAAAACTGGTAAGGTAATAATTGGTGAGAGTGAAAAAATCAAAAATGTATTGGATATAGTCAATCGTGTTGCTAAAAGCAAAGCTACTGTTTTGATTACAGGTGAAAGTGGTACTGGCAAAGAGCTTATAGCCAATGCTATTCATTATAATAGTGATAGAAAGAATAAACCATATGTTAAGATAAACTGTGGTGCAATACCTGAGAACTTATTAGAAAGTGAATTATTTGGTCATGAAAAAGGGGCTTTTACAGGTGCTGTAAGTAAAAGATACGGGAAGTTTGAGAGAGCTAATCATGGTACAATATTTCTTGATGAAGTAGGTGAACTCAGTCTTCCTATGCAGGTAAAGCTACTAAGGGTTTTGCAAGAGCAAGAAATTGAAAGAGTAGGTGAATCAGAAGTTGTAAAAATAGATGTTAGGATTGTTGCAGCAACTAATAGAGATTTAAAGAAAATGGTTGAAGAAGGAAGTTTTAGGGAAGATTTATACTACAGATTAAATGTTATACCTATTGAACTTCCGTCCTTAAAGGAAAGAAAAGAAGATATCCCTCTACTTGTTAGTTACTTTATAGAAAAGTATTGCAATCAAATGGGAAGAAATCCAATTAAAATAGATAAGGAAGCATTAAATATGCTAATAAATTATGAATGGAAGGGGAATATTAGAGAACTTGAAAATGTAATTGAGAGAATAGTAATTTTATGTCAGAGCGATACTATTTTCAAAAAAGATTTGCCTAAAGAGATTCTATTTGTAGATATGGACGATTCAGAGTTTGTGTTACCTGAAAAGGGTATAAACCTTGAAGAAGTTGAAAAGAGCTTTATTAAACAGGCCCTTGTGCTTAGCGAGGGTAATCAAACTAAAGCAGCTAAATTGCTTGGTATTACTCGACATACCCTTTTATATAGGATGGATAAATATGACATAAAAAACTAAAGCTGATCTATTAGTCATATTTAAGTTAAGGCCTTCATTGCATTTATTTGAACACTAGTGATAATATTTCTTAGATTAGTATGTCAATGATACTGTAGGAATTTAAGTAAAGACTTTAATTTATACTATGTAAATCCTATAGTAGAATAAAAAATTATACGGAAATAGTTTTTTCTATTATATTGTCCAAGCTCATATGAATATATATAAATATATGTTTTGAAAATTTACAAAATAAGGAGTTGGAAGGAATATGGGCAAAAAGGGTAGTATTAGAAGAGTTTATCCAGGAGGCAATACATACAAGGGCTTTTACTCATACTACAATTATATCTTAGACCAAAAAAGTGCAAAAAGAATTATTGTGATAAAAGGAGGTCCAGGAGTAGGAAAATCTTCCTTCATGAAAGGATTGGGAGAAGCAATGGTAGAGAAGGGATACGATGTAGAGTATCATCACTGCTCTTCTGATAATAATTCCATTGATGGAGTAGTGTTCTCTCAGGTTGGAGTGGCACTTATTGACGGTACTGCACCCCATGTAGTAGATCCTAAAAACCCTGGAGCAGTAGATGAGATAATTCATCTAGGAGATTATTGGGATGAAGATAAAATGATGAAAAATAAAGAGTCGATTATTAAGGATAATAAAGAGGTTGGAAGATTGTTTAGAAGAGCCTATGGATATTTGGCAGCAGCTAAAGGTGCTTATGATAATATAAGCAAAAATATAAAAGAGGCTACAGATTATGCTAAGGTGAATAAAATAATAGGAGAGTTGGCAAATGAAATATTTGATGATTTAAACTATAGTGATAGCCTTGGTAAGGAAAGACATCTATTTGGCAGTGCAGTTACTCCAGATGGAATTAAAGACTATCTTGAAACACTAATTGAGCCTAATGAAAAGGTGTTTGTATTGAAGGGAGAATATAATTTTGGTCAATCGGAGATAGTAGAAAAAATTGGGAAGTTAGCTATTGATAAGGGATACAACGTAGAATTTTTTCATAATCATTTTATACCAGAAAAGGTTGATAACATAGTTATAAAAGACATAAAAGTAGCTGTAACAACTTCTAATAAATTTGATAATGGAAAAAATAAAGTATTCAACATTGATCTATGTTTAAACGAAGAACTTCTTAAAGAAAGAGAAGAAGAGTTTAAATTAGATAGGGAGAAATTCGAAGAGTTGATGGATTTAGCTATTAAAAATATAAGTAGAGCTAAAAAAATACATGATCATATGGAAACTTATTATATACCAAATATGGATTTTGAAGCTATAGACTTCCTAAGAGAAAATACTCTTGAAAGAATATTATATTGGGTTGAAGAAAAGTAATGATTGATTAGATTTAAGCTATTGGCTAAGGTCAATAGCTTTTTCAATGTATAAATTAATTGCTTTACTAGAATATCTATATAGGAATTTAAGTAAAGACTTTAATTTATACATATCCAAAACGCCCAGAAACGTTGCGTATTTGTACATGTATAAATTAAGTTTTACTATGCAAATCCTATATTAATGTTTTGTAAAAAAATATTTCAAAAATACATAATAAAAATTGCAGGAATTTTTTGAATAGTATAGAATAAAAGCAATAGTGTCTAAAATTCTATATAAAATATACTAATTAATTAAATTTTTGACTACTTTTCTAATATTACTACTTGTGGCATTTGTTTTTTAATAACTATGAAGGATTATATGTTAAATAACTCATAATTAATTCATGTAAAAATTTACCATTATATTAAAAAACTCCTAAAAACATACTATAAATATATAAAAGGACTGAAGTAAATATAATTTCTTTATGTGCAATCATATTATTAAAGGTAAATTATACAATTGTTTAATTTGTAGAAAAAGCATTACAAATTTATGATTTATATGTTATAATAATAACGCAATAATAAGTAATCATGATTATATAATAATAATGTTTAGAAATAGTTGCTTAGACATTGTTTTTTAAACAAAAATGAGGCAAGAATTTAAATATAAAGTATACGATGTTACAGTATTGAAATAATTAACCAAAACTAAAGCTGTCAGTTTAAAAAGAACTGTTAAATAAAAAAATAAAAATTTTGAAATTTTAGTCTTTATTAAGAAAATGTTTTTAAATTTGCAAAAGTTATATATAACTGAAATTAAAATTTACATAAACTTGAATGATGATGGCAATAATTTAGACTGAGAATAAAGAAAAGTCATTCTTTTCTTTATCATAAATATTTATTAAAGGAGAGGTGTATATGTCTTATATTCAAGAGGTTTTAGAAAAAGTTAAAGCTAGAAATGGTAGTGAACCAGAATTTATTCAAGCTGTTGAGGAAGTATTTCATTCCCTTGAACCTGTTATTGAAAGACATCCTGAGTATAGAGAAGCTGCCATTTTAGAAAGAATAGTTGAACCTGAAAGACAGATCATTTTTAGAGTACCATGGGTTGATGATAATGGTAAGATACAGGTTAATCGTGGTATGAGAATTCAATTTAATGGAGCTATAGGACCATATAAAGGCGGCTTAAGATTTCACCCATCTGTTTATGTAGGAATCATTAAATTCTTAGGCTTTGAGCAAATATTTAAAAATTCATTGACTGGACTTCCTATTGGCGGAGGTAAAGGTGGTTCTGATTTTGATCCTAAGGGTAAATCTGACGCAGAAATTATGAGATTCTGCCAAAGTTTTATGACTGAGTTATATAGACATATAGGACCAGATGTAGATGTTCCAGCAGGAGATATCGGTGTTGGAGGAAGAGAAATTGGATATCTATACGGGCAATATAGAAGAATCAGAGGTGCTTTTGAAAATGGTGTATTAACAGGTAAGGGCTTAAAATATGGTGGTAGCTTAGCAAGAAAAGAAGCTACAGGATATGGATTACTTTACTTTGTAGATGAAATGTTAAAGGCCAATGGACATAGTATAGAAGGAAAAGTTATTGCTATATCTGGTTCTGGTAACGTTGCAATATATGCTTGTGAAAAGGCAACAGAGCTAGGAGCTAAAGTGGTAGCAATGTCCGATTCAAATGGATATATCTACGATGCAAATGGTATTAATCTAGACACTGTTAAGAGATTAAAGGAAGTTGAAAGAAAAAGAATTAAAGAATACGTTTCTGCTCATCCAGAAGCTGAATATCATGAAGGTAATGTATGGGAAGGTAAGTTTAAATATGATATCGCACTTCCTTGTTCAACTCAAAATGATATAGATGTTGAAAGAGCAAAAAATATAATTGAAAATGGTGCAATAGCAGTAGGAGAAGGAGCAAATATGCCTACATCTAATGATGCAATAAACTATTTCTTAGATAAAGGTATTCTTTTAGCTCCAGCAAAAGCTGCAAATGCTGGTGGTGTTGCTACTTCAGCTCTTGAAATGTCTCAAAATAGTATGAGATATTCTTGGACGTTTGAAGAAGTTGACGCTAAATTAAAGGATATTATGGTTAATATCCATAAGAATGCTAAAGAAGCTTCTGAAGAATATGGATTAGGATATAATTTAGTAGCAGGAGCAAATATTGCTGGATTCAAAAAAGTTGCTGAAGCAATGATGGCTCAAGGTAATTACTAAGAAACACAATAATTAATCTTCAAGGAGCCTTTTATGGCTCCTTAAATTTTGAAAAAGTTATTTTATAATTATTATTTATATAAAGAGGGTAAGGTAAAATTATTGTTAATTAATAATGGGTATAGCAAATATAATTCTAATGGTGCAAGATATTATTATTTGCAGTAGTATTTATTATTAGGGTCTTTTTTTACTCTCTGTCCCCATAAATCTTTAGCAAGATCTTCGGATAGACAAACACTACATATCTTATTCAATGGAATCAGACAAACTGATGAACAGTCATTTTTTCGTATTGCTATATAATCTCTTTCAACTTCATCTAGAGTAACGTCGCAGTATGTTTCGCCATTAACTAAAGAAATGTCAACTTTTTGACATTCAAGATCCTTTAATGCTTCCTTAAAACATTCAGGATATCTGTTATCATAATAAACCTTTTCTCTTTCATAATATAGACATAAATCGTCATCATAGTTTCTTCCATAGGCTCTCATCATTGGTGGGTAATAGCCAAATTGATTATTCCACATAGGAAAAGTCCTCCTTTATATTTATAGAATTATTTATGCTATTCTAACCTTAATAACATTATATGAAGAAAGAGGAAAATTGTTATAAAAATTTCTTAATAAGGCAAAAAAGACCCTAATATTTTTAGAGTCTTTTTTAGGTCATATTAAATTTCATGATCACAAATTTATAGTATTATTGTAGACATTCTTTTATCTTTTTATAAGCTAAAGCAATAGCCTTATCTAAATTATTAATATTTTTTCCTCCGCCTTGAGCAGAAACAGGACTTCCTCCACCCTTTCCATCGATTAATGTTAAACAATCATTTAAAATCTCCTTCATATTAATTTGATTTAGGTCCTTTGAACGATTAAATAAAAGTCTTGCTTGGTCATTATTATGTATTCCAAAAATAGAAACGACCTTATCGTTATTATTGATTAAAGTAGCTGCTAATTGCTTTATTTCGTTTAGGTTTCTATTGTGAAATGTTTTTTTAACAATTTTTGTGTTATAAAGCACTTTAGCATCCTTTATTAAATCTATAGCCTCGTAATTTATAAGTTGCTCTTTTAAATACTTATTTTCTTTTTTTATATCAAGAAGTTCTTTATTTATTCTTCCTAAACTATCTAAAATTTCATCTGATTTAATAGATAGTTCTGATGAAATCTTATTAACAATATCATTTTTTACAAGATAATCCTTTAGCGACCTATTACCGCATGCAAAATCTATTCTTAATCCAGCTTTGTATTTTTCGAATTTTTTGATTTTGATTAAACCAACTTCCCCTGTTCTATTTGGATGAGTTCCACAGCAGGGAGAATAATCAAGGTCGTCTAATTTTACTATTCTAACATTATCTGTAACGGGAGGAAGCTTTCTAAGAGGTAGATTAGCCAATTCTTCTTCAGTAGGATATAGTACTTTAACAGGGAAATCATTAAAAACTATTTGATTAGCAAAATATTCCACTTTATTAATATCTTCATTGGATAGAACTCTATCAATATCAATTGTTACACTGTTTGAGCTTAGATGAAAACCTATGGTGTTTGCATCATAAAGCTTTTCAAAGGCTGCTGATAGGATATGCTGTCCTAGGTGTTGTTGCATATTATCAAATCTTTTTTCCCAATTTATTCTACATTTAAGATTATCCAATTTAGAAGGTAATTTATCAATAACATGGTATATCTTATTTTTTTCTTCATATACATATGATACTTGGATGTCACCTATATAACCTATATCCGATGGCTGACCTCCACCCTCGGGATAAAAAGCTGTTTGATTAAGTTCAACATTAAATTTATCATTTTTTTCAATAATTTGAATAATATTGGCATTAAATTCTTTTATATACGTGTTTTTGTAATATAGTTTTACGGTCAAATATATACACCCCTTATCTTTAGTTATTATTGTTACTATCTATCAATTCTTTATCTATATAAATTATTTTACCAGAAGTAGTCAATAACTTATATTTATTTTTAGAAAAATTACACAAGTTTTTATAGTCAGTTTCACTATCTCCTATTATAAATACAGGGATGTTTTTGAAAGTTACTATGTTTTCCTTTCTATTAAATTCTAATAGGTCTTTATTCCAATAATATTTATATTTATAGGAATTGCTATATATTAATTTAAAATCGCTGCTTTTTGGAATAGTAATAGAATTAGATGTTGTATATTTATTTTTTATTCCTGAAACAGCAATGTAAAGAGTATGGTTTTCAATAAATAAAATATTATTTTTAATCATATTTTTACTCCACTGGTTTTCTGGTGCTGTTTCATCAATCCATATATCTTTAAATATTTCTTCAAAAAATACGATTTCTTTTAATTTTTTTTCAAAAACTCCACTGTTATAAAAAAAGATTTCTAAGAACTTTTCATAGTAAAATCCTCCAAGTCTTTCATCAGCCATTTGATATACAACCAAAAAGTCATATTCTTTATCTGGGATTTCAATAAATTTAATTTTTTCTATGGGTAATAGGTTTTCGATTTTACCAAAGAAACTATAGTTTTGATCATTATCAATAAAGATGCATACTACAGATAAATCTTTGGACAAATTTAATCCAATTATCAGTTCTTCTCTTTTGTTTGGTATAACATTACCCTTGTATATTTTTAAATCTATATAATCTAAATAGTCTTGCCAATTAAGGTATTCGATAGCATCTAAGCATATTTTCTTTATTTCTGATTCGGCTTCTCTTTTTTTGACTGGATTATCACTATTATACTGTTTAATAAGATTATAGGGAATGAATGTATTGTAAATGGTGATAGTATCAATTGCTGAAGTAAATATTATACTGAAATTTTCATAAGTAAAACAAATGAATGAAGTAATAAAAAAAATAATTGACATTGTCATAATAATTTTCTTCATTTAAGCCCCTCCTTTGTATAAATATATGAAGCTATTTCTAAAATACTCCTTAGAGTTACAAAAAATAAACTGACAAATTAAAGGGTGGATAAATATTATGTAGTAAGGACTAGTGTGTCAATATCTAAAGAAAGGAGGAAAAAGTTTGTATGAGATACAAGATATAATAGAAACACTTGAAAAATTTATAAAGACATTTATAATTAAATATGAATACGAAAATATTGGCATAATTAAAAAATTTAGAATAGATAGCAGAAAAAATCTTGAGATAGATGAAAGAAAGTGGTGCAGGCTTTTTTTGAGAAAGTCTTGTTTGAATTATTGTTGTAAAATTATACTCCTAAGAGTATTTGAAGATAAAGGGAAAATAAAAAGCAAGTTAAATAGTGAAGGAATTGCTGTATGGAATAAGTTGGTAAAAAATATTAAAGATAGATATGATAAGCTTTATGACATTGCAATAATTGATATTACAAATGATGAAGATATTACTTTTCTTAAAAGTGTTTTTGCTGAAAGTGATTATGATATATATGAAATTGACAAAGAATTAGCTAGTATAATAGTACATGGACTAAGTAATATAGATTTGAAAGATATTACTAATGAAGATTTAAAAATTATCTTTAGAACTCTATATCCTCTAGATGAAAGGGAGGAGTATGGATTTAATGATTTCTATAAAAAGGCTCCTGCTTTAGACTATATATTAAGTCTAGAGTAATATGTTTATTCAATTAGATATTCCAGTAAAACAGTTAATTTATACGTATCAAAGATCCTTAAAAACTCTGGATATTTTGATACGTATAAATTAAGTTCTACTATTGGAAATCTATATAATAAAAATATATATTTATAAAGGAGAAGGAAATGAGTATAATAATAGATGAATTTAGAGTACTAGAAAATGAGCTTATTAATAATGTATTATATTTTGCTTTAGGAGACTATTATTCTGAAGAAATTGCTAATGCCAAGTATATTTTTAGAAAAATGTTAGATGAGAATAATTATTCTCTTGATGAAAAAAATTTTACCTATTGGCTGTTGTGGGATTATAGAATAAAAAATGGAAATAATTTTTTTCAGGAATATAAGAGAGTATGTGGAAATAAACTAAGTGAAAAGCAATATAAAATGCTGGAAGGTCTATCTAATACATATTTATCAATTTATGAAATTACTTCTTTAAAAGAAGGAAAAAAATTAACAGATATTTTCTCCAAAAAGGAGATACTTGTTAAAGAAGGCTCAGAAACGTTAAATAACAATAACCTTTTAATTGGAAGAATTGTAGAATTAGATGGACAAAATTATTTTTTAGATGAATGTTCTACACTAGACAAACGTTTTATAAATGCAATAGAAAAAGGATTTTATGAAAAGTTTGAAGAATATAAGAAAAAAAATAGAATATGCAGTATTGAAGAATTTATTAGAAGTAATTCAGTTTTGGTTAATAGCTTTACTAATATTATTGATGATATAAGAAAAAAGCAGATTGAAATCGACAATAAATATGATGTATATCAAAGCAACTATGCAGTTTTAGACTATGAAAAACTATGTACTGCTTTGTCTAGAAGTCCCAATATAGAATTTGATTATAATGATGATAGAGGTGCTTATTATATTATGTATGAAGAGAAACAAAATAGGGTTTTAAGTGAAATTGTACTAGCAAAAAATAAATTAGAACTAGAATGTGTTTCTAATAAAGATAGTGATGATGCTAAAAAAGTAATAGAAGATATGGCAGGGGAATATATAAAATATATGAATGATGAAGTAGTTGTTTTAGATGATATATTGTAGATTAAATAATTAAATTCATATGGATATATGATTTGACAGTTATTGATAATGATAGTAAAATAAATTGTAATATAATTAATTGAAAGGGGTTCATTTAGCTTTATGGATACTGCTAGTGCGGATTTATCTGAGCCGTATGAGGGGGATAATTATAAAATCAATGTACAAAAGACAGTAGATGATATTCAAATGGAAAGAATGATAAAGGATATAAAGGTATTATTAAACAAATATAAAGATCCCAAAAAACATATATATGATTATTTAAGAAAAGTTGAGAAAAAAATGGAGAATAAGAATATTGAGGTCGAGTATTTAGTTGATAAAAATAAGATAAAAAAATATATCGAAAAGCATCCATATTTTAAAAATCCTTGTAATTACCATATTAGATTATTGACGATTATGAAGTATTTAAAGAAAAAAGGAATAGACATAAGAATTAAGGATATTGATTTGATAGTTGATGAAATAGTTCAAGAAATAGATGGTGTAAAAAAGATCGGTGATGGTAAATATATTAGAGTTTTAAAAGGATAAGTTTAGAAAGGTCCTGGCACAAAGAGTGCTGGGATTTTTATTTGCTAAACATATATAAAGTCTTTACTTAAATTTCTATAATATTTCTTGTGAACAAATATTTGGGATAAAGCTTAATTTAACATAGTATCTTTTGCTTGAGTTAGTAATCATATTAAAATATAATATTAGAGATAAATAACTTCAAGGTTTAATAAATTTCACAGAAAAAATATATAGAATTTGCATAGGTAATGCTTAATTTATACCTGTACAAATAAATAATGTTTTTGGGTGTTTGGAGATGTATAAATTAAAGTCTTTATTTAAACTTCTATAGAAGAAAATTAAACTAATAGGAGCATGAATAATGAAAAATTACATGGTAAAGAATCTAAATGAGATGTTTGAAAAGCTTAATATAGATTATGATGAAAGGGAAGAATTATTAACGTATTTAATAAGGAAAGCTGTGCTGGAAAAGTATGAAATAGATTGTGATTCATATATCAATTTTTTATTTCAATTCTTTGGTAAGACAGATAAGAATCTAAAAGAAAATCCATTCCAAAAGAAAATAGGAGAGGCTGGTTTGAGTAATTTAGATATACTAAGTATATGTGGAATTTTAGATGAATACTTAAGCCATGAAAAGCGAGAGGTGACAGGAAGTTATTATACCCCCACTTATGTAGTAAAGTATATGATTTCTAATTCTTTAAAAGCTTATATAGAAGAAAATACTAAAATTGATACCAGTTATGTTGATAGGCTTATAGATCATGGGACTATTTGTAATATAGGAGATGAACAATTATTTGATTTGTTAAATATATTAATAAACCTAAAGATTATTGATATTTCTTGTGGTTCTGGATTGTTTTTGTATTATTTTTTTCAGAAAATATATAGTATAAAGATACAAATATATAATAAGCTAGAATGTGAATATGATGAATATTATGAGAAGAAGTGGATATTAGAAAATAATATTTTTGGGATAGATATTCAACGAGCACCTCTTGAAATGATTACTTTAAAATTTATAGATATACTTGCTAAATATAAAGATTTTAATCTTAGCTCCTTAAATTTTAATTTATATAAAAAAGATAGTGTATTGGGAGATGAAATTTTTAAAGCTTCAAAAGTGAAAGAAGTAGTAGATGAAGGTGGATTTGATATAGTCATAGGTAATCCTCCGTATATAGGAGAAAAAGGAAATAAGGATTTGTTTGGGAATATAAAGAAGTATGAGTTTGGGAAAAAATATTATGAAGCTAAAATGGATTATTTTTATTATTTTATCTATAGAGGTATAGATATTTTAAAGGCTAAAGGCATATTATCATACATAACAACAAACTATTTTATTACTGCAGACGGTGCTAAGGGTTTAAGAAAGATATTAAAGGAAAGGGTAAGCTTTAAAACTATAATTAATTTTAATGAACTGGAGATTTTCAAAGCTGCAAAGGGGCAGCACAATATGATTTTCACCTTAACTAAAGGCAGGATTAAAGATAAACATATAGAAATTAAATACATGAAAAAAAGTGATTTAAAGATAAATAAAATTATAGATATAATTAACAACAAAGAAGTCAACAATGATAATGTATCAAGCTATATATTAGAAAATCAAAGTAAGCTATATGACGGAAATGGAAATATTATGATTTTTCCACAAAAAGAATATTCTCAAATACTGAGAAAGATAAGACTGTGTAGTGAACTAACCTTAGGAGATATATGCAATATAAATCAAGGTATAGTTAGCGGAGCTGATAAAGTTACTAAAAGAATAATAGAGAGAAAACTAAAGAAAGAGTATGTGGAAAAAAATAACATAAAGATAAATAAAGGAATTTTTGTATTAAATCAAGAAGAAATAATAGATCTTAATATTCAAAGTTGTAGATTGCTTAAGCCATTTTATAAAAATAGCAATATCAAGAAATACTATACAAAAAGTTTTACCAATAAATACATATTATACTTCACAGATAATAATATTCAGTGTAGTGATTACTGCTTTATAATACAGAAACACCTAAAGAAATTTAAAGATGTTTTAATCCAAAGAAGAGAAACAAAAAAAGGAACTAGAAACTGGTTTGCACTCCAATGGAGTAGAGAACAAAGTATTTTTGAAGGGGCAAAAATAGTTGTTCCCCAAAGAGCATTACAAAATAATTTTGGTTATAATGAAGATATGTGGTATGCAAGTGCTGATGTATACTTTATTACTGCAAAACAAAAAAATATTGACCTCAAGTTGTTATTAAGTATTTTAAACTCAAAGATAATGTATTTTTGGCTATATAATATGGGCAAAAGAAAAGGAGATTATCTTGAGTTATATTCTACGCCATTAGCTCAAATACCTATAAATTTGCAATTGGATAATAATATTAAAGAAGAAATTGTTAGAACAGTTAATAAAATCCTGTCTTGCTGCAAAGATAATTATAATTATGAATTAGTAGAAGAATGTCAAAATAGAATAGATAATATGTTATATAGGGTATTTGACTTTCATAAAGAAGAAATAAAAGCAATAGAAAAGCTTTATGTTGATAAACATTATAAATAAATTAACTCACCAAACTAGTTTCTACCTAGGGCATTACAAAACAATAAAATTTTATTTAATATCTTGGCAGGTTAAATTATATATCCATAATCAGCTAAAGAATAAGGAGTTGGGAAAATAATGAAATATAATAAAACTCTGTTAATACTCTGTGGTGTTATACTGTTAACATTTACTATAGCAAAATATTTAAGGGATGATATGAAGGTTATAAGTTTATCAAAACAACAGCATGAAGATAATGACTTAGAAATTATTGATGGAGAAAATCATATAAGGTATGTTTCAAACCTAAATACTATTAAAGACATAGTTTGGATAAATGAAGATATTGTTCAATTTAAAGGGAAAGATGGAGAAAGTGATATATTTAAAGTATTTCAATTTAATTATACGGATAAGGATTTTTCCTTAAATAATAATTACAAAGAGGATAAATTCTATAATAAGGATTTTAAAGAAAAGATTGAATATGTTAAGAGAATTGATGAAGATAATTATGCTATATACGTTGAAGGAAAGGGGTTATTTCATGCAATTAAAGGTAAAAAGCCAATATTTATAGCTAACAATATTAAGTTGGACGATAAATTACTACTTAAAATATCAGATAATAAAAAAAAGATAGCTTATTATGATCCTAATGAAAAAATGATAAAGATTTATGATTTTATCAATAATCAATCAATAAAAATAGAACAAGACATCAATGATGAAATATTAAATGATTTTGAAGATAATATTAATTTTTCTTATGAAGGGGGCTACTTGACTGTATCTAATATCAATAGAGAAAACTTTAAAGAAAGTTATTTTACCGTATATGGAGCAGATTCAGGTAAGATGTATGTTGAAAAGCTTATGGGAATAAATCCTGTTTGGGGAAATAATAATCTTTTTATAGCATTTACATATATACAAGATAATTCTATAGCAAATACAAAAAAATCAAGTATAGAAAATTTAGTTGGTGACAGAATTGGATTTTTAAATTTAAAAACAAGAAAAATAAAATATGTGCAGAGTATAAATAAAGGATATAAAGTTATAAAACCTGCAATATGGAGTAAAGAAAAAGAAATATTGATAGTTATTGGTAAATACTCTAAAGATGAAAAAAAATATAATTTTAATAGTATCTATTCTTATGATATAAATAAAAATACCATTACTGATTTAGCTGGATATTTTGAAGAAACAAATGATATTGGTTACGATTTCGAGGTGCAAATATATGATAACTATATTTATATCTCTTCACAAAATGAAAGCCAAGAAAATATTGTTAAAGTCATAGATTTAATAAATAGAAGAGAAAATGATTTAAAAAATCTTCAGGAGTTCATTACCAATTGTGAATATGATGATAGAAAACTTCTTTATAAAGAGATAGATTCAGATAAGTTTCTGTATGTTCAGAATAATAGTATATATGTATCTGATTTAAAATCAAATCATCTTAAATTTAAGACATCGGGTATAGTTACTGGTGTTTATGAATCACCAAATAAAAGTAGATTGTTTATTATTAGTAAATTTGGAGAAAAATACGAATTGGCAATTGTTAATTTATAGCAGTTTAGATTGAAAAATAGGGATACTGGATAATATTAAACATTGAAGGTTATTAGTAAGCTGAAGTTATGATTGTAAAAACAAAGGGGTTATTGTATCGATACAATAATCTCTTTGTTTTTATGGTTGTATTATATTTACAATAGATACAATTTGTTATATAATTGAAATGGAATAATACATAACAATACAATTTTGTGGAGGTAGATACAATGGGTAATATTAGTACAAAAGAATTAACTATTATGGGGCTATTGACGGCTTTAGTGACTGTTTCAACAATAGCCATTACAATACCGATACCTGCAACAGGTGGATATCTAAATTTGGGAGATAGTTTTATCTTTTTAGCCGCTATAGTATTTGGATGGAGATATGGCTTAGTGGCAGGAGGATTAGGGGCAGCGCTGGCGGATTTATTAGTAGCACCAGCATATGTTATTCCAACCCTCATAGTTAAGGGGGTTATGGGATTTATTGTAGGGAAAATAGCTGATAATGATAATGACAATTTATTTAATTATAGAAATTTGACTGCAATTATAATAGGAGCTGTTTGGATGGCATTAGGATATTATATTGCTCAAACTATAATGCTTGGTAATTTTAAAACGCCTCTTGTTGAATTCGGACCTAACGTACTTCAAGGACTTATAGGAGCATTGATATTTTTCCCAATGGCTTTAGCTATAAAGAAATCTAAAATTTTAAAATAATATATTTAAAAATCATACGGAAAGCCTATATCTACAATAAATTGATATAGGCTTTTGTTTTTTGGCATAATTAGTAAACTTTGTGGTAAAATCTTAGTAATAAAGACATGCTACAATTACAAAAGGGGCATTAGACGATTTTGTCCTATAAAAGTCAATAGGAGGGATATTAAATGCAAATTACAATTTTAGGAAACTCAGGACCATATCCTAGAGCTGGTGGTGCTTGTTCGGGATATCTTTTGGAGGATGAAAGATTCAAAATTTTACTAGACTGTGGTAATGGTGTATTAAGCAGACTATTAGGGAAAATTAAAAGTTTAAATGACTTAGATGCAATAATATTAAGTCACCTGCATTTTGATCATATTTCAGATATAATGGTTATGAAGTACGCTATTGGTATTAATCAAGAAAAAGGAATGACAAATAAAAGTATTCCTTTATATGCTCCAAATGACCCTCAAGATATATATGACATGCTACAGTTTAAAAATGCCTTTAAGCTTAATGAATTAAATAGTAAAAGTATTTTAACCTTTGGTGATATGAAAATAAGTTTTGAATTAATGTCTCATCCTATAACAACATATGCAGTGATTGTTGAGAAGAAGGGGAAAAAATTTGTATATACAAGTGACACTAAATATTGTGATGTATTAATTGAAATGTCAAAGGAAGCAGAGTTGCTTTTATGTGAGTGTAACTTGTTGGAGAAAGATAAAACAGAAGATGCTTATCATTTGTCAGCTAGAGAAGTTGGGGAGGTAGCTGCTTTGGCAGATGTAAATAAGCTTTTATTGACTCATATATGGCCTGAGTATGATTTGAATGAAGTGCTTAATGAAGTAAAGATTATGTTTTCTGGTGACGTAGAAATAGCAACTGAATTAGAAACCTTTGAAATATAGAAGGGGTTAATCTAGGTTCAGGTATCTTAAAAGCAATTTTTACATATAATAAGGTTAAAATGACCTAAGGAGGATGAAGTAATTGTTAAATAGCATATCTGAAAGACGAATAAAATTAAAGGATAAATACAAATTATATCTTGAAGTACCAGAGAAGGAGTACTTAACAACGTACGATAATGAAATCAGTGTAAAAAATGCTAGGGATATATTAACTCAATTCTTAAAATACCATCAGGATGATGGTAGAATAGAAAACACTGAAATAAAACATGATAAAAATAATCACAGTATAAATATTGAAGCTGATTTAATTTATATCGGAAATGATCATATGGATCCTAAAAATTTACCTACATATTTGAATCATTAATCAATGACAGGGTAAGGTTTAAAAACTTACCCTGTCATTGATTTTATTTGTATAAATTTAATGTTATAATTACTATAACTATAATTTGACGAGGTGATATTTTTGGTAAAAAGAATTCTAGCTTTAATTTTGCTAATATTTGCTATATTTAGTTTTTATGCCTATGGAGAGGAGGATATAACTACATTTGAAAAAGCCTTGGTATTACAAGTTGTTAATGATGAAAATATAAGTGATGAAAATATTAATGGAGTTCAATTTGTTGAACTAAAGATATTAACTGGAAAGTATAAGGGTAAGACCTTTAACATAGAAAATGTTCTATCAGATCATCCAGTTTATGATATTCCAGTAAAAAAGGGTGATAAGGTATTGGTATTTATGGAAGTAAATGAAGAAGGTAATCTAGAGGTGAATATTACAGATTATGTAAGAAATAATTACATATATATTCTTGTTTTGATTTTTGTAATAATTCTTTTATTAATTGGAAGAATCAAAGGATTAAAGACAATACTAACTTTAGTATTTACAATGCTTATGATATTTAAAGTTCTTTTGCCCTTAATGCTTAGAGGCTATAATGCTGTATTTATAACTATATTAATATCCGCTATTGTTACTATTGTAACAATTACTATTATATCAGGTTTTTCGAAAAAAAGTGCTGCGGCAGTTATTGGAACAGTTTCTGGTGTGTTGATTGCAGGTTTTATAGCCTTCATTATAGGGACAAAGGTTAAATTAACTGGATTATCCAGCGAAGAAGCTGTTATGCTATCATATATACCTCAAGATATTAACTTTAATTTTAGAGATTTGTTATTTTCGGGTATATTGTTGGGAACCTTAGGAGCTGTAATGGATGTGAGCATGTCAATAGCATCGGCTATAGAAGAAATAAATAGAGCTAATTCTAAACTATCTATGAAGGAATTATTTATATCGGGAATGAATGTTGGTAAGGACATCATGGGAACCATGTCAAATACTTTAATTCTTGCATATACAGGAAGTACAGTTCCTTTGATGTTGTTATTTATGGCCTATGAGACATCCTTCCTTAGAATATCTAATATGGACATTATTGCTACAGAAATAATTCGCTCCCTTGCAGGTAGTATAGGGTTGATTTTAGCTATACCTTTAACTGCTGTAATTTCAGCTATGTTAATCAAGAAAGAGTAAGGATATTTTGCTGTTAGCCGCCAGATAACATCCATAATGAATGTTATAAAAGTTTATTTTTATACACTAGAGGCTATGGAGATTTTAAATTTCCATAGTTTTTTTATTTTAAAGGAAGAAGGAAATCAATCATATGGATAGAAATGTAAATATAAGCAAAAATAGCAAGAGGTGAAAGGGTTGTTATGTATAGAAGACCTATTATTAATATAACTATAGCCTTAATTTTAGGTATTATAATTCAATACTATCTGAGATTACCTATAAAAATCATATATATAATATCATTTGCCCATTTGATGTTACTGATAATATTTATATATTTAAAGCAAAGAGGAAAAACCATCATAATATTTTTAGCTATACTTTTTTTAGGGGCATTACATCTAGAGTACGAATATAATACCGAAGATTATATAAAAATCTTTGCCAACAAAAAAGTAGGTATTATAGGAGTTTGTGAGCAGAAATATATTTCAGATAGAAGTGTGTATATACTTCATGTCAGCAATATCAAGTATAAAGGGAAAAATTATAAATTAAATAGTAAAATCTTGTTTAAGATTTTTGATTATGAAGGTAAGAGTTTAAATAATAAGAAAATTATTGTACGTGGAAGAGTAAAAATACCAGACAAAGCTAGGAATCCTAAAATGTTTGATTATAATCTTTATTTAAAGACCCAGGGTATTAATGCAACGTTAAATACAAATGGTTATAATATAAAAGTTATTGATACAGGAGACTTACCGTTATTAATAAAGTTAAGACATAGAATTAAAAGTTATGTATATGTAGAAGCATTAAATATTTTACCAGATGATGAAGGTAAACTGGCTTTAAGTATAACATTTGGAGATAAAAGGATTATTGAGGAAAGTATATATAGTTTTTTTAAAGCAAGTGGCACAGCCCACACATTAGCAGTGTCTGGATTGCATTTTGGTATTCTATTTGTTTTTATTGATTTTATACTGAAAAATTTAAAAATAAAGGAAAAATATAAGTCCTTAATTCTAATACTTTTAATTTGGGTTTTTGCATTTATTGTAGGTTTTTCACCTTCAGTTATAAGGGCTTCTTCAATGATTACATTAAGTGTTAGTGCAAACTTAATTGATAGAAGATATGATTTGTTTTCAGCCTTAGCTTTAATTTGCCTTATCAATACTATAATAAATCCTTTTATGATATTTAACATTGGGTTTCAGTTATCTTTTTTAGCAGTTATATCAATTGCATTATTCTATAGACCTATTTATGAAAGACTAGGAATTCTTCCAGGCTTAGTGAGAAAAATGTTTGCTGCTACTTTGTCTGCTCAAATTTATACTTTGCCAATTATTGCTTATCATTTTAACATTTTTTCACCTATTGCATTGATAATTAATATTCCAGTTGTGTTATTAATTACAATAATTTTACCTTTAAACTTAATATTTTTCATTTTGCTATTTATAAATATAAATATTGCAAAATTTATAGCCTTTTTTGATAAAATACTGATAAAGCAATTAATAATAGTAAACTCAATATCTACGTATTTTCCATTTGCTAGTTTTAATGTTATTTCACCGAGCTTATTATTTCTTGTAACATTTTATATTGGAACAATAATAGTTTTGCATAAACATAAAATTCCCCAAATAAATAAATATGAGATAAGGCATGTTATATCAATATTCCTTGTTATAATCATAATTGTAAATAGCTTTAAATTTGTATATTCAAATAAATTGAAGATTACTTTTGTTGATGTAGGACAGGGGGATTGTATACTTATAGAAACCCCAAAAGGAAAGAATATACTAATAGATGGAGGGAAGTATAAAAAGGGTTTTTTATCTAAGTTTTTACTTAAAAATCATATATCATATATTGATTTGATATGTGTGACTCATATTCATGATGATCATATTGGAGGAGTAATTGATGTCATAGAAAATATAAATTTTGGATCGGTAGTTATAGGAACAAAGTTGTACTCATGTGAGGAATATAAAGAATTAGCTAACAAATGTTTTGCTGAGAATACTCCTATAAGGGTGCTTTCTCGAGGAATGACTATTGATTTAGAAAAAGATCTTAGTTTAACATCAATCAATCCAGCAACAAGGGTTATGAATGATACCCATGATGATGTCAATAATAATTCTTTAGTTTGTATTCTAAAATACAAAGAGCTTGAGGTTTTATTGACTGGAGATATTGAAAAGGAAGCAGAGGAGGAAATAATCAGAGAAGTTTCAAGACAAGATATTGATGTTATTAAGGTGTGCCATCATGGAAGTAATACATCAAACATACCAGAATTTATTGATTATTTTAATCCTGAAATTGCTGTAATTCAAGTAGGTAAAAATACTTTTGGACATCCACATAGGGATACTATTGAGACATTACGTAAAAAAGGTATAGAAATATATAGGAATGACACAAACGGTGCTGTTATAATAGTATATGATGGAAAGAAAATAAAGATTGATACAATGATTGAATAATCTTGAGGAGGAAACAATGGGATATAAGAGTTTATTGAAAGATATAGAGGAAGAAAATATTGCAAAAATATATTTGTTTTATGGTAGTGAAAAATATTTAATTAAGAAAAGTATTGCAGCAATAAAGGATAGGTTTATAAATAATGCCAACGATGAAAGCTTTAATTTTAGTTACTTTGATGGACTTCATGACGATGTCGATGTAATTTTAAACTCTTGTGAAACATTACCTTTTATGGGAGAGAAGAGAATAGTATATGTTAAAGCAAAAGAAGCTTTTGGCAGCAGTAAGTGTATTTTAAGTAAAGATAATGAAGAAAAGCTTATAAAATATTTACCTAGGATACCAGATACAACATGTTTAGTTTTTGAAGGCGGAGAAAAAATTGATAAAAGGAAGAAGATTGTAAAAGAAATACAAGCCAATGGAAAAGTTATTGAATTGAATAAATTAAATAGATTAACTCTTTCAAAATGGATTCAAAAAATATTAAATAAGAATAATAAAAAAATAACAGTTAAATCCTTAGAAAGTCTTATAGATTCTTTAGGATATTTAGAAAAAGATTCTAATCAGACCCTTTATGATGTAGAAAATGAGATTAAAAAGTTATGTAATTATACTGCTGATAAATCAAATATTGAAACCTGTGATATAGATAAGATAATGAGTAAACCCCTTGAGAATAACATTTTTTTACTAGTGGATGCAGTAGCTGACAGGGATGGAAATTTAGCATTAAATGTATTCAATCAAATGTTAATTGGAGGGGAGCCAGAGGGTAGGATATTACATATGATTATTAGACAATTTAAGATATTGTATAAGGTTAAACTTATGGTAGACAGAGGTTATACTGCTACTGCAATAGCTCCGAAGATATCCTTGCCACAATATATAGCTAAGAAATATGTAAAACAGGCTAACTTTTTTACAGATAAAGAATTATTAGATATATTAAACAGATCATTGGAGGCTGATAGGAAAACTAAAACTGGGAAAATGCCTCCAAAGCTTGCGATAGAGATGTTGATAACAATGTGTTGTAGTTAAAAACATCTTATTATAAATTTAAGGGAGAAACAGGTTTATAAAAATTATTCAAATGAAATATTAAAATCCCATAATCTATCTTAGAAACTAGAAATTTTATTTACTAACATAATTATTTAATTGATATTTTGAAATGTAAGAATAAGGTTTAGCTAAGATTTTTTAAATGAGATTTTAAGATAGTAAAATTATATCAAAAAAAGCCAAAAAGCGTACTTAGTACGCTTTTTTGCAGCGGGGTAAACGACGGGTTTTAGGTGAAAATTAGCCAATTATATAGCAGCTTCTTTAAGTTGCTGTAATTTTTTTGCTAATTTTGAAATTTTTCTAGCAGCATTATTCTTATGAATAGTGTTTTTTGCAGCTGCTTGACAGATTTTCTTTTCAGCGTAACGGAATTTTTCAGTAGCTAAATTAACATCACCAGCTTCTACTGCTTCATTAAATCTTCTGATAGCAGTTTTCATAATTGATTTAGTTATTCTATTTCGCTGAGTTTTTTTATTTATAACCTTTATTCTTTTCTTAGCAGATTTAATATTAGCCAATATTTTCACCCCCTCGTTTTCTGTTTAACACGTGTAATTTTACCATGTATAGAACTAAATTGCAAGAAAAATATTTAACATTATATTATATTTCCAAAACATATAATAAATATTCTTTTTGTATATATTTAAAGATTTAATGAGAAAATAATATTTATAAAAATAAAATTTGGAGGTGTTCTATGTTTCAAGTTAGAACCGATTTGGCAGTTGAAGCAAGGGAATTATACAAAGAAAATAAAAGACAAGAAATACCAGGGGTTGAAGTTGAAAAGTCGCAGGTAGAGGATGCTATTGAAATAACGAGGGTTAAAATAATAGATGAAAAAGGAAGCCAGTTGATGGGAAGACCTAAAGGCAGCTATATAACTATAGAAGCTAGAGGACTTAAAAGTGCAGATGCAGATCTTAAGGATAGTGTCAGCAAAGTTATGGCAAAGGAGTTAGTTCGATTACTACCTAAAAAGAAGGGATTAAGCACTTTTGTTGTTGGGTTAGGTAATTGGGATGTAACTCCAGATGCATTAGGACCAGAAGTAGTTTCAAAGATACTTGTAACAAGGCATCTATTTAAAATGTATAAAAAAACCGAAGATCCCACGATGTCATCTGTAAGTGCTATTACACCAGGCGTTATGGGGACAACTGGTATAGAAACCAGTGATATTATACAGGGGATTATACAAAAATCAAAGCCTGATTTAGTTATTGCCATAGATGCATTAGCATCAAGAAAAATGGAAAGAGTAAGTACAACTATACAGATTTCAACTACTGGTATTAGTCCAGGATCAGGAGTTGGAAATTTAAGAAAACAATTAAATGAAGAGACCCTTGGAGTACCTGTGATTGCTATTGGAGTACCTACAGTTGTAGATGCAGCTACTATGACTAATGATACAATTAGTATGGTAATAAAGGCTTTAAAGAGTCATTCTAAAAAGGGATCGGATTTTTTCAATATTTTAGATGACATGAAGGATAACGAAAAATATGCCTTGATTAAAGAGGTATTAGAACCATATGGAGCAAATGTTATAGTAACTACTAAAGAAATAGATAAAATTATAATTGATATATCCCAGATTATTGCAAATGGTATTAATATAGCTTTGCATCCTGGAATAGATTTAAAAGATGTCAACAGATATATTAACTAATTTAACCCCACAAGCTAGTTTCTATCGCAGGAGTTCTAATATTTCCTTTTCGCTCATGTAATAAACCTGTTTTTTTATATTATTTTAAAAAGGTAAAAACAAGTTTATAGAAATCACTCAAATGAAATATTAAAACTCCCTAATGTATTTTAAAACCCAAAAATTTAATTAACTATTATGAAGGAGTTAATTTAAATCATATAAGCTTTTATATAGACATATAATAGAATGTGGACAGCTTTATGAACTGAATTATAATAATTCAACTCAATGAAAAAGGGAAGCGAGGGGGCATTAGATGAATAATAATAATAATAATAAGAAATATGATATTATAAGCTTTTTATTAGTATTAATTACTTTTATGATGATATTATTATCTATCAACATTTTTTTTATTAATAATAGAGTAATTATTGCTAAAGCTGAAAACACATCAAATAAAGATGGTAATAAAATAGAAAAAACAAAGGAAAATCTTTTTATACATATTATTAATAAATCGATGTCTATACTTGAGATTAACTATAAAGAAAATGGTGGAAAGGATACAGGTTCCCTTGTTAAGGATTACTTGGGTAAAGTAGTAGATTTGAATTATAAGAAGCCTAAATCATTAATAAAAGCCCAAATCCCCTTACTTAAAGATGTGGAAAGTGATATAGATACTAGAGTAAGCTTAAATAGTGATGAAGATTATGATACTCGAGATATATATATTGCTGAAGAAAATATTAATAAACCAGCAAATAATGAATCTTATGGTTTTGAGTCATACAAAGAAAATAATCTTTATGAAGGGGATATCCAGATAATAAATCTTAATGATGAAAATGAAAATCAAGATGGTATAAACACTAATAAAGAAAAGCAGGGATCAACAAATAAAATTGAGATTATAAGTACTCCAGTTCCGCCTCCTAAAAAAATAGAACATCCTATGAATAAACCATTGATTTTTATTTATCATACCCATGGAACAGAATCATATAAGCCAGAAACGATAGGGAACTATCATTCACTTAATAGAAAATATACTGTTATTCGAGTAGGAGAACTAATGAAAGAAAATCTTGAGAATTATGGATTCGGAGTTATCCATGACGATACAATACATGATCATCCTTCTTATCAAGGATCATATAGTCGGTCATTAGATACATTAAATAAAAATTTAAAGGCTAATCCTAGTTTAAAGGTTATCTTTGATATACACAGGGATGGAATAAATAAAATTGATGAGTTAGAAGCCGCTAGCTATGAGGGAATAAGACGGGAGAGTTATACAGAAATAAATGGAGAAAAGGTTGCCACATATTCTATTGTTATTGGTGGGGGCAATGAAAATGTGGAGGAATTAAAGAGATTTGCATATTATATAAAAGCTATTAGTGATGAAATGTACCCTGGGTTTGCTACAAAAATAATAATAAAACAATCTAAAGCTTTTAAATATAAACTTAATCAATATAAATCAGATTATTATGCCTTGTTTGAAATAGGAAGTAACGCAAATACTATAGAAGAAGCAGAAAGGGCAGCAAAGTATTTAAGTAAAGTTATTAATCAAGCTTTAAAAAGATTTGTAACAATAAATAATTAGATATAGCTATTTAGAAATAATTTGTTTATGGGCTGTCTTTTTGGTTGCTTTTTAAATAATAAGTTAATCGAAATTAAAAATTCTCCATGTCATTGAGTTTTTTACTGTTTTATAGAATAAAAAAAAATCATATGTCAAAAATACTAATGGTGAGGAGAATGAGTAGAGTAGAGCGAAAAAAAATTAAGAAAGAAAACAAAATAAAGAGAATACAGAATTTTTTGATAGGTATACTATCTTTTTTATTTTTGATTACTTTATTATATACAGGAATAATTGTTGTAGACGAGACAAATCGTGCAATGATGTGGATGGATGAGTCACATTTTTTAAGCTATAGTAAGCTTGATGAAAAAAATATGGAAGTTATTTTTTGTGGTGATAAATATTTAGTGAATATTGAAAAAATAAGCATATTAGGGTCTTATATTAAGGGAAAAATGAAATATGGA
Organism: Paramaledivibacter caminithermalis DSM 15212; assembly: GCF_900142245.1. Lineage (GTDB taxonomy): Bacteria > Bacillota > Clostridia > Peptostreptococcales > Caminicellaceae > Paramaledivibacter > Paramaledivibacter caminithermalis. The sequence goes on from NZ_FRAG01000009.1 coordinate 30,510, forward strand.
ATTAACAACGTTATAAAATTTGCCCATGATAAAGGAAAAGTAGTAACTGAATTAGTAGATAACGTATTTAATAATAAAATAAAGTGAATATAAATACTAGATGGTTAGTCCAAACTATTTCCAGCGTAATATTGAAACTCATTTTATATACTTATAAGAACGACCTTAAAACTTGCAACTTAGAATTTGTAATTATCAAAGCTACTAATTATGATTATTCTGTACTACTACATATTATTATGATATAATTTATAAAGATTATTTAACTGTGGAAATTGCATAATATATGTGGTGTGTCCCAATAGATTTTAAAACTATACATATGGGATAGTTTTTTCGGAAGGGAATTATGCAATTTGCTTAACTGCTTAACAAGGGAGGAAATAGTATACATGCTGGAAAATCGCCAGAGTAAGATACGAAATTTCTGTATAATTGCGCATATAGATCATGGGAAATCTACCTTAGCTGATAGATTGATTGAAAAGACTGGTCTTCTTACAGAAAGGGAGATGAAGGATCAAATATTAGATACAATGGATTTAGAAAGAGAAAGAGGAATAACCATAAAGCTTCAAGCCTCTAGGTTAGTTTATAAAAAAAATGGAAAAGAATATATTCTAAATCTAATCGATACACCTGGACATGTAGATTTCAACTATGAAGTTTCACGAAGCCTAGCTGCATGTGAAGGTGCTATTTTAGTTGTAGATGCAACTCAAGGGGTGGAAGCTCAAACCTTAGCAAATGTGTATCTAGCTGTTGAGCAGGACTTGGAAATTGTTCCTGTAATAAATAAAATTGATTTGCCCAGTGCAAGACCTGATGAAGTGAAAAAAGAAATTGAAGATGTTATTGGGATTGAAGCCCATCATGCTCCCCTAATATCGGCAAAGGAAGGCTTGAATATTGAAGACGTTTTAGAGGCTATTGTAGAGTATATCCCATCTCCTGAAGGAGACGAAGAAGCTTCTTTAAAGGCTCTTATTTTTGATTCCTATTATGACAGCTATAAAGGTGCAGTTGCCTATGTAAGAATTAAACAAGGCTCTGTAAAGCGTGGAGATAAAATAATGATGATGTCTTCTGGAAAGACCTTTGAAGTCAATGAAGTGGGTGTTTTTGCTCCAGGACCAAGACCTATAGATATGTTACAAGCTGGTGATGTTGGATATATTACTGCAAGTATTAAAGACGTGAAAAACTGTAGAGTAGGAGATACAATAACAAATGCAAATGACCCATGTGATAAAGCTTTACCTGGATATAAGAAAGCTACACCCATGGTTTACTGCGGTATATATCCAGCAGAGGGAGAAAAGGTTGAAAATATTAGAGATGCTTTAGAAAAACTTCAATTAAATGATGCAGCCCTTGAATTTGAACCAGAAACTTCTGTTGCATTGGGATTTGGCTTTAGGTGTGGATTCTTAGGATTACTTCATATGGAGATTATTCAACAAAGATTGGATAGAGAATTTGATTTAGATATTATTACAACATCTCCTGGTGTTATTTACAAAGTTACAAAGACTAATGGAGAAGTTTTAATGATTCAAAACCCTACTAATTTACCTGACCAAAGTGAAATTCTATATATGGAGGAACCCATAGTTGATGCGAAAATAATGGTTCCTAACGACTATGTAGGAAATGTTATGGAGCTTTGCCAAGAAAGAAGAGGTATTATGCTTAATATGGAATACATTGATGATAGAAGACTTATAATGAATTACGAACTGCCACTTAATGAAGTAATATATGATTTCTTCGATGCTCTTAAATCTAAAACCAGAGGTTATGGTTCATTGGATTATGAATTTAAAAAATATGTAAAATCTGACTTGGTTAAAATGGATATACTATTGAATAAAGAAGTTATCGACGCTTTTTCCCTTATAGTCCATGAAAGCAAAGCATATTCTAGGGGTCGTGTTATTTGTGAGAGGCTAAGGGAAGTAATTCCAAGGCATATGTTTGCTATACCGATTCAAGCATCTATAGGAAACAAGGTTATTGCACGTGAAACAATACGAGCCTTAAGGAAAGATGTATTGGCTAAATGTTATGGTGGAGATATATCCCGTAAGAGAAAGCTATTAGAAAAACAAAAAGAAGGTAAGAAGAAAATGAGACAGCTTGGAAGCGTTGAAGTTCCACAAGAAGCTTTTTTATCTGTATTAAAATATGATGAAAAATAGTCACTTATGGTCACCTGCTATAGATATTCCAGTAAAACACTTAATTTATTCACATCAAAAATCCTCAAGAACTCTGGATGTTTTGATATGAATAAATTAAGTTTTACTATTGGAAATCTATATAGGTGACTAAATTTATTACAAGTAAAATTTTTTATTATAATTTTTTATTTTTAAGACCTAAAAGAAAGACCTAAGTTTTTTAATCTCAATCTCTAATTAAAAGACCCACCATAAAGGGAATTTTAATCTAACAAAGCGTCGTAAGGCGTCTTTGTCTTCAGAAGGTGATAATGTGAAAGAAATAGGATTATATGTGCATATTCCATTTTGTATTAAAAAGTGTAAATATTGTGATTTTATTTCCTATAGGCAAAATAACAGTATGATAGATTCATACGTCACTGCTTTAACGAAGGAATTAAGTATGCACAAAAATACCTTAAGGGATTATAAAATAAAAACAGTTTTTATCGGGGGAGGAACCCCATCTATATTAGATATAAATAAACTTGATATAATTATAAATCAAATCCATAAAAACTTTGATATAAATAGTAGAGCAGAGGTCACAATAGAATGTAATCCAGGCACATTGACAAAAGAAAAATTAAAATTCTATAAAAACATAGGTATTAATAGATTAAGCATAGGGCTTCAAAGTTTCAATAATGAAATTCTAAAATTCATTGGTAGAATTCATTCAAAGGAAGATTTTATTGATAATTATAATAAAGCAAGAAATGCAGGATTTGAAAATATAAATATTGATTTGATTTATGGGTTACCCAATCAAGATATGAAGGATTGGGAAGGTACACTTAAAGAAGTAATTAAATTAAAGCCTGAACATGTATCAGCCTATTCCTTAAAGATTGAAGAAGGAACAGTCCTTTATAGACTGCTCGACGAGAAAAAATTGAACTTGCCAAGTGATGAAGAAGATAGAGATATGTATCATTTTGCAATCGACCTTTTAAATGAAAATAGGATTAGGCAGTATGAAATATCAAATTTTTCAAAAAATGGTTACGAATGTATGCACAATTTGATTTATTGGAATAATGAAGAATATTTAGGTGTTGGAGTGTCTGCACATTCATATTTGAATCAGAAAAGATTTTCTAATACTAATGATATAAATGAATATATAAATTTTATAAATCGTGGAGAATTGCCTATTCAAATGGAAGAGTATAAAAATAAAGAAGATGAGATAACCGAGACAATATTTCTTACACTTCGTCTAAATAAAGGATTAGATTTGATGAAATTTCATGATAGATTTCAAGTTTCTATACTAGATATATATGGAGATAAGATTAGAAAACTAATTGACTTAGGACTTTTAACGATAAAGGGAAATCATATAAGGCTAACAAGCTATGGCATGGATGTTTCTAATCAAGTTTTTGTAGAATTTCTTTAGACAGTAATTGGTGTTATTTTATCCAAAGCTTATAGATAGCTTTTATGGACTATATAACCGCTTGATACAATGATATTAGAAGGTGATTTACAACCAATTAACCAATGATTGTGAATTTTACATTGTAAAAATACAAAAAATATTATTGACAAAATTGAAATTAAGTGTTAACTTAAAATCAAGAAAGTTTAGCACTCACTTTAAGAGAGTGCTAACAATGGAGAGTGGTAATATGACTTTAGTTGAAAGAAAACTAAAAATATTACAGGCAATTATAAATGATTTTATTTCTACAGCTCAACCAATTGGTTCAAGGACTATAGCCAAAAAATATGATTTAGGTATTAGTTCGGCTACAATAAGAAACGAAATGTCTGATTTAGAGGAATTAGGATATTTAGTTCAGCCCCATACATCGGCTGGTAGGATACCATCGGATCTAGGGTATAGGCTTTATGTTGATAGCTTAATGAAGAAATATGAGCTAGAAAATAGACAAAAGAAAATTATTAAAGATTTATTACTAAGCCAAATAGTAGAAATAGATGATGTGATAAAAAATACTTCAAGAATATTGTCTCAGATTACTAAATTAACCTCTATCAGTTTATCTCCTCAGTTTAAAAGCAGCAGGCTTAAAAATATAAAATTAGTTCAAGTTGACAATGATAAAGTTTTATTAGTTTTGGTTTCTAATACAGGCATAGTTAAAAATGCTATTTTAAGGATAAATAATGTTTCACAAGGCGTATTAAATAAGGTATCAAATCTTTTACAGGATAAGCTAAGTGGAAAAACTATTGCAGATTTAGATGATAAGATTAAAGATAAAATTAAGAATGAATTAATCGATTATAGCTCTACAATAGATACAATATTATTAAAACTTGACAATTGTCTTGTAGATATGAATGAAAGTGAGATTTATCTAGAAGGAATAACTAACATATTTAATTTACCAGAGTATACTGATATAAACAAAGCTAAAAAATTTATATCTATTATGGAAAAAAAGGATTTAATGTATGAAATATTAAAGAATGATAAAAGCGATAATATTTGCATAAGAATAGGAAATGAAAACGAGATTGATGATATAAAGGATTGTAGTATTGTAACAGCAACATATAGATTGAATGGAAAAATAATTGGTAAAATTGGAGTTATAGGTCCAACTAGAATGGATTATTCAAGGATTACTGCTGTTTTGGAATATTTGACAAATATATTATCTAATAATGTTGAGGATATTTTACCTTAAGTATTTTAATTCATCAAGCTAGTTTTTATGATAGTATTTTTAAATTTTATGACTATAAAAAAGATTGTTTTTTTATCTCATATATTTAGATTCACTTGGTTAATAGAGAGAACCCTATAGCTAACGTATGAAAGGATAAAAATATGAATAATAATGATAACGAATTTAATAAAACTGAATTCAGGTTATCAGCGTTGAAGAATAATGTTAAAGCTATTAATACCATTGCTTCATCAATAGAAGGAACCCTTGGACCAAGGGGCATGGACTGCATGATAGTAGATGATTATGGAAATGCTATTATTACCAATGATGGAGTAACAATTTTAAGTGAGATAAGTGCATCTCATCCTGCCGCTAGATTATTGATTAATACTGTAATGAGTCAGGAAAGGGAAGTTGGGGATGGCACTACTACTTTGACTATATTGGCAGGTACACTACTCAGTTCAGCTTTGAAGGTTGCTGAAATGGGTGTACCTATACATAAAATTATTGAGGGAATAAAAAAAGGTATTCGAAAGGCTGTTGAAATAGTTGAAAAAGAAAAAATAATGATAACAGAAACTAATTACTATTTACTCAAAAGAGTTGCATATATTTCTGCTAGAGAAGATGAGGAAATTTCAAATTTAATTTATAAATCTGCTAAAATAGTTGGCAATGATATATTAAATAGCAATAATTTTAGACTTGCTGATTGTGTTGAAGCTATTGAGAGTACACAAAACCAAGTGTTTAGTGGAGTGATTATAGATAAAAAAACACTAAATTATTTTGAAGATTATACACTTAGTGATGCTAAGATTATGGTATTGGATGATTCTTTAGATATAGATGAAGAGAGAAAAAAACTATTATCAACTGAAGCAGGAGTAAATAATTATCTTGAAAATGTAGAAATTTTAAAGTCTTGGGCAGAAAAGATTGTTCAGATGAAGGTTAATTTACTTTTATGTGATGGTACAGTTAATCCTGTGGTAATGCAAATACTTTCAGATGGAAATGTTTTTGTTGTCCATAGGGTTTTAAATAGTCAGCTACAAAAGGCGGCAAAACATAGTGGCTGTAAATTAATTAGAAAATCTGCTCTTAATAAGAGTGTGACAAATTTGAACAGCTGCTGTGGAAATGCAGATAAAGTAATATATGATGCAGAAAAAGAACAAATATTAATTCAGGATGGACATGGTAAACCTTATTCTACTATAATTATATCTGCATCTACAGGAGAAGTAACTAGAGAAAGGGAAAGAATAGCTAAAGATGCTGCATCGTCCCTTCAGTTTTCTATTAAATATGGAATTGTCCCAGGAGGTGGGGCTTTAGAGATTTACATTTCTAATTTACTAAAAAAGTATAGAGAAGAAATAATGGGTATGGAAAAATACGGATTGGACTGTGTTATAGAAGCATTAAAAAAACCCTTTCTTCAAATGGTTGACAATAGTGGATTTAATTCATTAGAAGTTTTAGAAAAAGTAATAGCTGAGGCAAAAAAAGGAGAAAGCAATTTTATATCCATAGATTTTCAGAGTGGTGATATAAAAGAAATGTTAAAAGAGGAAATTTTTGATCCAGCCTATGTCAAAACTAGTGCATTTAAAAAAGCTGGTGAGATAGCCGAAGCTATACTTAAAATAAATTTAATAATAAAGGGAAAAAGCTAAGATTAATTAGGTGGGTGATGAAAATGGAGAAAGCAGTAAATGAGAAGGAATTACATACAAAAGAGAATAGTGATGAGGAAATCATTGACCAAGAAGAAATCAACAGCAATTTAGATGCTGTAAAAGAACAAAATGAAAATCAATCTGAAGAAGAAACAAATAATACGAAAGTCGAAGAAAAGGCTGAAGATATAGATAATCTTAAAAATCAGCTTGAAGATTACAAGAATAAATTCACGAGACTTTCAGCAGATTTTCAGAACTATAAAAGAAGGATAGAAAAAGAAAAAAGTGATATATATAAATTTGGAAGTGAAAAAATAGTAGTCGATATTTTACCTGTTATAGATAATTTTGAGAGAGCAATAAAAGCTGCAAAAGACAATGATAAAGAAACAGATGGACTTCTTGATGGAATTGAAATGATATTTAGCCAATTGGTTGATGTTTTGAAAAAACATGGAGTTGAAGAAATAGATGCTTTTGAAAAAGAATTTGATCCAAATTTACATCATGCTGTTATGCAGGAAGAAGCTTCAGATAGAGAATCAAATATCGTTACTGAAGTATTTCAAAAAGGATATACTTTAAATTCTAAGGTTATAAGGCCAAGTATGGTAAAGGTATCAAAATAATATAATAGATTATGAAAAATAATTTGATAAAAAAATATACATTTGGTTAAGGAGGAAAAGAACATGGGAAAGGTTATAGGAATTGATTTAGGTACAACAAACTCATGTGTATCAGTTCTAGAAGGAGGAGAGCCAGTAGTTATACCTAATGCCGAAGGAAATAGAACTACCCCCTCTATAGTTGCATTTACAAAAAATGGTGAAAGATTAGTAGGTGAGACTGCAAAAAGACAGGCAATAACAAATCCCGATAGAACAATTATTTCAATTAAAAGACATATGGGTACAGATTATAAGACAAAAATAGATGATAAAGAGTATACACCACAAGAAATTTCTGCGATGATATTAATGAAGCTAAAGGCTGATGCAGAAAGTTACTTAGGAGAAAAAGTTACAGATGCAGTTATTACTGTACCTGCATATTTTACAGATAGCCAAAGACAGGCTACTAAAGATGCTGGTAAGATAGCAGGATTAAATGTTAGAAGAATTATCAATGAACCTACTGCTGCTTCACTAGCCTATGGTATTGATAAAGAAGAAGAAAATCAAAAAATATTAGTATTTGATTTAGGTGGAGGAACCTTTGATGTATCAATACTTGAACTTGGTGATGGAGTATTTGAAGTTTTAGCAACTAATGGTAATAACAATCTTGGTGGAGATGATTTTGATGAAGTTATTATAAATTACCTAGCAGAAGAATTTAAGAAGGAGCATGGAATAGATTTACGAGCAGACAATATGTCATTACAAAGACTTAAGGATGCTGCTGAAAAAGCAAAAAAAGAATTATCTTCTGTTCAAACCACTAATATTAATTTACCATTTATCACTGCTTCAGCATCTGGTCCACTTCATTTAAATATTGATTTATCAAGAGCTAAGTTTGAACAATTATCTGCTCATTTAGTAGAAGCTACTCTAGAGCCTACTAGAAAAGCTTTAAATGATGCGGGGCTTTCGCCTTCAGATATAAATAGAGTCATTTTAGTTGGAGGTTCAACGAGAATACCAGCAGTTCAAAAAGCTATTAAGAATATTTTGAATAAAGACCCATATAAAGGAGTAAATCCTGATGAATGTGTTGCTATTGGGGCTGCAATTCAAGCAGGTGTTTTAACAGGTGAAGTAAAGGATTTATTATTGCTTGATGTTACGCCTTTATCATTAGGTATTGAAACTTTAGGTGGAGTATTTACAAAGCTTATTGAAAGGAATACAACTATACCTACTAAGAAAAGTCAAATATTTTCAACTGCTGCTGATAACCAAACTGCTGTTGATATCCATGTCCTTCAAGGTGAAAGACAGATGGCAAAGGATAATACGACTCTTGGAAGATTCCAGCTTACAGGAATTCCGCCAGCACCAAGGGGAGTTCCTCAAATTGAAGTTACCTTTGATATTGATTCTAATGGTATAGTACATGTTTCAGCAAAGGATTTAGGAACTGGTAAAGAGCAAAATATTACTATTACAGCATCTACTAACCTTTCAGAAGAAGAAATAGAAAGGAAAATAAAAGAAGCAGAAAAGTTTGCAGAAGAAGATAAAAAGAAAAAAGAAGGAATTGAGGCTAGAAATAAAGCTGATTCATTAGTATATGAAACTGAGAAAGCATTAAAGGAATATGGGGATAAGGTTTCAGCTGATGAAAAATCAAAAATAGAAGAAAAACTACAAGCTTTGAAGAAAGCTTTAGAAGGAGATAATACAGAAGAAATTAATAAAGCAACAGAGGAGCTTACAAATGCATTCCATGGATTAGCTCAGCAGATGTATCAAGGTGCTGCTCAGGCTAGTGCACAAGCTGGAGATCAGGCTCCAAATGATGAAAAAGCCAAGGATGATAATGTTGTAGATGCAGATTATGAAGTTGTAGATGATGAAGACAAGTAGAGATAAGGCACCCAAAAGGGTGCCTCAGGCTGTTGACAAAAGCCCAATTTCTGCGTTGCTGCCAAAATTTCCGTTGCTCACTTGCCATCTTAGCAAGCTCCGCTACTCAATTTTGGCGTGCCTTGAACTTGGACTTTTTTCAAAGCCTGTCATCTTGTAGACTTTGTCTACAATCTGAGGCACCCAAAAGGGTGCCTTAAGACTGATAGATTGTATTTTATATTTATAAATACTCACCAACCATAAAAGAAAGGCGGTAGCTATGTGAGTAAGAGAGATTATTATGAAATATTAGGTGTAGATAGAAATGCTGATGAAGCAACTTTAAAAAAAGCATATAGAAAGCTAGCTATGAAATATCATCCCGATAGAAATCCTGATAATAAAGAAGCAGAACAAAAATTCAAAGAAATAAATGAAGCTTATGAAGTACTAAGTGATAAGGAAAAAAGATCAATGTATGATCAGTTTGGTCATGCAGGAGTAAATGGCAATGGTCAAGGAGGCTTTAGCGGAGGATTTTCAGGTTTTGGAGGCTTTGAAGATATTTTTGGTGATATTTTTGATATGTTTGGAGGAGGATTTTCATCGGGTAAAAGAAAGAATAGGCCTCAGAAGGGTCCTGATATAAAAGTTCAAGTAGACCTATCCTTTAAAGATGCAGCTTTTGGTATTGAGAAGGACATTGAGGTGTCTAGATATGAAGAATGTAAGAAATGTCATGGTACAGGAGCTAAACCTGGTACTAATAAAAGAACATGTCATAAATGTGGAGGTACTGGAGAAGTAAGATATACTCAAAGAACACCTCTAGGATCATTTGTAAATGTGAGAACATGTGATGCCTGTCATGGAGAAGGAACTATAATTGATAAGCCATGTGAAGAATGTAATGGACAAGGTAATGTTAGAAAGAGAAGAAAAATCAGTGTAAAAATTCCTGCTGGCGTTGATAATGGCTCAGTCATAACCCTTAGAGGAGAAGGCGATCCTGGAATCAAAGGAGGACCTCCAGGGGACTTATATATAGTAGTTAGAGTAATTCCACATAAAATCTTCAAAAGAGATGGCTATGATATTATTTGTGAAATTCCAATTACATTTGTTCAAGCTGCTTTGGGTGATGAAATAGTGGTGCCTACATTGGATGGAAAGGTTAAATACAATATACCAGAAGGGACACAGAGTGGGACAGTGTTTAGATTGAAGGGTAAAGGTGTTCATGTACTCAATGGCAATGGAAGAGGAGATCAATACGTAAAAGTAGTAGTAGATATTCCTAAGAGATTAAATGAAGAGCAGAAGAGGATACTGAAACAATTTGCTGAGGTTATGGGAGAGGATGTTCACGAACAAAGAAAGTCATTTTTCGATAAGGTTAAAGATGTTTTTGGCAGGTAAAGGTTATAAATCACCTAGTTTACTAGGTGATTTATTTAATTTTCTTTGTAATACTTATTTGGTTAGGGTATAATAATTTTGAAAAAGCTAGTCATGGAGGGTTTAGAATGAAATGGTACGAAGTTAAAATAAAGACTACAAGTGAGTTGGTAGATCTAGTATGTGATATTCTTTATGATGTGGGTGTTGGTGGAGTAGTTATTGAAGATCCAAATGACTTAATTATTAATATGAAGGAAGAAACAAGTTGGGATTATTTTGATATAAACTCATTAGATATTGACTATGAAGGGGCAGTAGTAAAGGGATATCTTCCAGAAAGTGAAGACCTGTTAGATAAGATTGAGTTAATAAAGCAAAATGTAAATAATCTTTCAAAGGAAAAGGGAGACAATAAATTAAATCAAGTAACTACTGCTGAAGTATATGAAGAGGATTGGGCAAATTCATGGAAGAAATATTATAAGCCTAAGAAAATTGGTCAAAGAGTTGTTGTGAAGCCAACATGGGAATATTATATAGCTGAAGAGAATGAAGTAGTAATTGAATTGGATCCAGGAATGGCCTTTGGGACAGGAACCCATGAAACTACAACTATGTGTACAAGATTATTAGAAAAAAATATCAAAAAAGACAGTACTGTATATGATATTGGTTGTGGTAGTGGTATTCTCTCCATAATAGCTGCTAAGCTCGGAGCAAAAGAAGTAATTGGGGTGGATATTGATGAGGTGGCCTATAAGGTTTCAAAGGCAAATGTTCAAATAAATCATGTAGAAAATATTGTTGATGTAAGACATGGGAATTTAATGGATGTTATTGATGGAAAAGCAGATATTATTGTTGCTAATATTATTGCAGATATTATAAAAATATTAGCTAAGGATATAACTAAATTTATGAAGCCTAGTTCAAAATTTATTGCATCTGGAATTATTTTAGATAAAGTAGATGATGTAACTGGGGTACTAGAAGATAATGGCTTAGAAGTAATGTGCGTTGAAAAACTTGGAGAGTGGGTAGCTATAGTATCACAATTGGGAGCTGAAAATAAAGATGAATAGATTTTTTGTGAATAAGCATAATATTTTGGAAGAAGAAGATAAGATAATAATAAATAATTTGGAAGATATAAAACATATTACTAAAGTATTAAGGTTAACAATCGGTGATAAAATTGAAATATGCAATATGGAAAATATAGATTATATTGTTTCAATTTCTAGGCTTGATAAAAGGTTGATAGAGTGTAAAATAGATAAAAAATACAATTCAAATACCGAATCTTTTTTAGAAATAGTACTATTTCAAGCTATTCCCAAATCAAGTAAAATGGACCTAATTATACAAAAAAATACTGAAATAGGAGTAAGAAGAATAGTTCCAGTTATTTCTGAAAGATGTGTTGTTAAAATAAAGGACAAGTCCTTGGAAATGAAAAAAATAGATAGATGGCAAAAAATAGCAGTTGAAGCTTCAAAACAATGCAAGAGAGGATTTATACCAAGTATTGATGATATCATTGAAATTAAAGATATCGGTAGTTTTTGTGAAGATCTTGATATGGTTATAATTCCATATGAAGAAGAGAAAAATAGAGGTATAAAAGAAGTTATTAGAAGCAAGGATAATATTAAAAAAATAGGAATAATTATTGGTCCAGAAGGTGGTTTTACAAAAGAAGAAATACTGGAAATAGAAAATCTAGGAGGACTATCAGTAAGTCTTGGCCCAAGAATACTTAGAACAGAAACTGCTGGTTTAGTGGCTACTAGCATAATTATGTATGAATTAGGAGACCTAGGAGGTAAATAAGTGAAGAAGGTATCTTTTTATACTTTAGGATGTAAGGTGAATCAGTATGATACAGAAGCCATGATTGAGATTTTTGAAAAAAATAATTATGAAGTGGTTGAAAATAATGAAAAAGCAGATGTATATGTAATAAATACATGCACTGTAACAAATCTTGGAGATAGGAAATCAAGACAATTTATAAGAAGATCAAGAAAGAATAATCCAAAGGCTGTTATTGTAGTTGTAGGCTGTTATGCTCAAATAGCTTCTGAAGAAGTGATGGCTATAGAAGGTGTAAATCTTGTTTTAGGAACTAATGAAAGAAGTAGGATTGTTGAATTGGTTGAATCTATTAACGAATATGACAAAATAAATTATGTTGATAATATTATGGATGTAAAAGAGTTCGAAGAACTGGAGATAGATAAGGTAAAGGGGAAAACAAGGGCCTTTCTAAAAATACAAGAGGGCTGCAATCAATTCTGTTCCTATTGCATAATACCATATGCTAGAGGACCTATAAGGAGTAGAAAACCCGAGAATATTATAGCTGAAGTTAATAGGCTTTCTGAAAATGGATTTAAAGAAATAGTCCTTACAGGTATTCATATAGCTTCCTATGGTAAGGATTTAAAAGAGGCTTCTCTTTTAGATATTATAAAGGATGTTCATAAAGTAGAAGGTATTGAAAGAATTAGACTTAGTTCTGTAGAACCTACATTACTTACATATGATTTTATCAAAGAAATTAAGGCACTTCCAAAGTTTTGTCCCCATCTACATATTTCATTACAAAGTGGATGTGATGAAACACTAAAAAGAATGAATAGAAAATATAGCACTGAGGAATATAGAAAAATTGTAGAAAATTTACGTAGAGAGATACCAGATATAGCAATAACTACTGACATAATCGTAGGCTTTCCTGGAGAAACCGATGGAGAATTTGAGTGTACATATAATTTTATTAAGGAAATGGCTTTTAGTCAAATTCATGTTTTTAAGTATTCACCAAGGAAAGGCACACCTGCAGCAAAATTTGAAAACCAAATAAGGGGAGATATAAAAAGTATAAGAAGTGAAAAGATGATAAAACTAGGAAATGAATTAATGAATTCCTATATGAATAAATTTATTGATAAAAAGTTAAATGTTCTATTTGAAGATTATTACGATAAGAAAAAAAGCACTATTGAAGGGTTGACAACTAATTATATAAGAGTGGTTGCTGAAGGCAAGGAAGATTTTATTGGTAGAATTATTAAAACAAAGATGAGGGAAATTAAAAATGATATTATGTTTGGAGAAATAATAGATGAGTGAGGAAATTGTATATTATTCGATAAATAATACATTGTTAGCAGGAATTTTGTTTTATATGTTGAAATATATAAGTTAGCAAAGGAGGTGCTTGAATTGGACTGCATTTTTTGTAAAATAGCGCAAAAAGAGATACCAGCTGAAGTTATATACGAAGATGATAAACTGCTTGCTTTTAAGGATATTTCTCCTGCTGCTCCAGTGCATATATTATTTATCCCTAAGGAACATATAGAATCAGCTAACTTTTTAGATGATAAGCATAAAGATTTAATAGGACATATATTTCTTAAAATAAAGGAAATAGCAGAAAAATTAAATATAGAAGATAAAGGCTATAGAATAGTTAATAATTGTGGTGAGTTTGGAGGACAAACCGTTAATCATTTACATTTTCATTTAATAGCAGGTAGGCAAATGCAATGGCCTCCAGGTTAAGAGTTATTGAAAAAATGTTGAAATGTTTATAATATTAATGTATAATAGCTAAGTACACGAGTACTCCTCTGTGATTTATAGTCTATAGAAACTATAAACACAGCAACACTGTATTATATCAGAGGAGGGGGGGAAGTATAGATGTCAAAGGTAAAAGTAAAAGATAATGAATCAATAGATCATGCACTTAGAAGATTTAAGAGAGAATGTTCTAAATCTGGGGTTATGTCTGAAGTTAAAAAAAGAAGACATTACGAGAAACCAAGTGTAAAACGTAAAAAGAAAGCAGAAGCTGCAAGAAGAAAGAAAAAAAGATTCTAAAGAGGTGAGGTCATGTCCCTCAAGGATAAATTGATGCAGGATTTAAAATCTGCTATGAAGGAAAAGAATAAGATTAAAAAATCTGTTATTACCTTGATAAGATCAGCTATAAAACAGTATGAAGTTGATAATAGAACAGAAATTAATGATGAGGGTATTATTGAGTTAATAGCAAAACAATTAAAGCAGAGAAAGGATGCCCTTGAAGAGTTTAAAAAAGGCAATAGATTAGATTTAGTAGAAGAAGCTAAAAAGGAAATAGAAATTCTTTTAAGCTATCTCCCTAAGCAGCTTTCTGAAGAAGAAGTAAGGACAATCGTTAAGGAAACCATTGAAGAATTAGGAGTACAAGGGCCTAAGGAAATGGGTAAGGTTATGGGAGTACTAATGCCTAAGCTAAAAGGAAAAGCCGATGGGAAATTAGTATCCAAAATAGTGAAGGAATTACTATAATAAGTAAACTGCCTATATATTTTTATAGGCAGTTTTAGATTGTTCCCTTAAAGGCCAATGTTGAATGTTATATTCAACATTTTTTTTATTCAAGTCTATTTTAATAGGATATAACATATAATTTTATGAAAACTCTTTAGGAGGAATCATATGATAATAGTTATATCAAGAAAGAGGCTCTTTCCTTTTTTAATAGGGATATTATTGTTAATTATTATATTGTTAGCTTATGAGACATACCAATTTCCTGTTATATCAACTTTCATAACTGGTAATAATGAGGAAGCTAAGTTTTTAATAAATAATTTTTTTGAAATAAGGAATAAAGCAATAATTAAAGGGGATATAGATACAATAGCATCACTATATGATAGAGACGTAAAATATGGAGTATGGGCATATGAACATGAAAAGAAAAAGACACAATATTTACATAAATGGTCTAAAAAACAAGGAATTAAATTCTATGATATTAAAAGCGTAATTAAATTTAGAAGTATAAAGGAGAGAGAGGATGGATATAGAATTAATTTTATAGCTTCTACAGAGTATAAGTACTATTATAAAAATGAAATAGAAAAAAAGAATATGTTCAGAATAGGAACATATCATTCTTTAGATTTGAAAAAGGTGGGCAACATATGGAAAATAGTTCGTGAATGGTACACTGATCCCTTTGCTGACTCACTGCATCTAGATGAAATAGAAAGTGCAGAAATTACTGAGTATATTTTGAGTCAGAAAAAAAGCCAATTTGATAATTTGAATGAAAGAAGAGTAAAAGCAGTAGAATATGCCGATAGATTTTGCGGTGCTGCAGCTGATGAGGAATATGGATTCAATTATAATAAAAAATATATAAATTATAATCCCTTAGGTGGTGACTGTGCTAATTTTGCATCTCAAATTCTTTATGAAGGAGGTAAATTTAGGCAAACATATACTTGGAAATATGATAAGGGAGGAAGTAAAGCATGGGTAAATGCTCAAGCCTTTAAAGACTATATGATATACAGTGGCAGAGCTTCTAAAATAGCTTATGGTACATATGAACAGGTATATAAAGCATCTTATAAACTACTGCCAGGAGATTTTGTAGCTTATCAAAAAAAGGGGAAGATAACTCATATTTCTGTTGTTACAGGAGCTGATTCAAAGGGATATATCTATGTTCACAGTCATAATACCGATAGATATAGAGTACCATGGGATTTGGGGTGGAATGATAAGGGTATAAAATTTTGGTTGATTAAAGTGCATTATTAAATTAAAACCAAGATTAAAATTAATGAACTTACATAAACCTATTCTATGTTTGTTTGAAGGAAGGGTTTATTTTTTTATGGTTGATTTTAACTAATGACAACTGGCTTAATAACAAATTGAAATAGTATATTAAACCTTAAAATTGTTTATCTATATACTAACAAAACTATATGTGTATAACAAGTAATAGAGGTTTAGATGTAGGCATACAATTAATAATAGGGATTTAAGTTTGTATTTATATAGAATTTTGAAATATAGGTTTATATTTTTAAGACTCAAAAGAATAACTGTATTTCTTAATTTTAATCTAACAATGCATCGTTAAACCCTTTGTTTTTAGGAGGTATAATATGAATGAAGAAAAAATTACGAAGATAAAGAGTAATATTTCTAATATTTTAGAAATACCTAAGGAAATACTGCTTGACCTGCCTAAAATAACCTTTATAGGGAATTTACAGGTGAGTATTGAGAACCATAAGGGAATTATAGAGTATTCCAGTGAAAATATAAGAGTAAAAATAAAGGATGGATTCATTAAGATATCTGGTATTGATCTTGCAATAAAAACAATTATTACTGAAGAAATAATTATATCAGGTAAAATAGCATCTATTGATTACTATATATAGGGGTGTTGTATGTGCTAGTCATAAAAATTTGGAATTATTTTAGGGGTTATGTGGTATTTAAACTTGAAGGATTGAATTTAGAGAGGGTATTAAATTTAGCAGTTGAAAAAGACATCTATTTATGGGATATTCGTAGAATAAGTTATACAACAATTGAAGGTAAAGTAGGGATTAAAGGATATAAGGAGCTTTTAAGAATTTTAAAAAAGACTGGTTGCAGATCAAAGATACAATTAAAAGTAGGATATCCTTTTTTTATTTTTAAATTGAAAAGAAAAAAAATAGTTGCAGTAGGATTAATAATATGTATATTATTAATTGTTAGCCTTACTTCTTTTATTTGGGATATAGAAGTTGAAGGCAATGTCTATGTATCTAAACAAGATATATTAACTTCTTTAGAGAACATGGGAGTTAAGGTAGGAGTATTTAAATATTATCTTAGTTCTGATGATATCAAAGATAATTTATTAATTAATCATGATGAATTGGCATGGGTAGGCGTAGAGATTAAAGGAACAAAAATTAGGGTAGAAGTAGTTGAAAAATACGAAGAACCTGTAAAAATTGATAAAAGTATACCATGTGATATTATTGCAAAAAAGAATGGTGTTATAGAAAAAATTATTGCAAAAAATGGAGTTCCTTTAGTAAAAAAAGGTGATATAGTAAAACAAAATCAACTATTAATTAGTGGTAAAATAAAAGAAGACGGGGGATTAATACGATTAGTTCATTCCTTGGGAGAGATATATGCTAGAACATTTTATGAAAAAACTAAAAAAATGCCTATCTATAGAGTGACAAAAATTAAGACAGGAAGAAAATTTACTAGAAGAATTCTTAAATTTGGCGAGTCTACATTTATGTTTTCTAAAGGTAAGGTTCCTTTTGACAAATATGTTGTTGAAACAAAAAATAAAAGTCTAATAAAATGGAGGAAAATTAATGTTCCTGTAGAAATTGTTATTGAAGAATATTTTGAGGTGATCGAGAAAAAGAAAAAGGTGCCAGAAAATGTTTTAAAAAAAGCATTAAAAGATTTTTTGCTTGTTAATCTCATTAAAGAAATACCTGAAGAGGCTAAGATTGTAAATAAAACAACTAATTATAAAATAGATGGTAATATGATGTGGGCAAATTTAACAATTGAAGCATTAGAGTCTATAGGAATAGAAAAAGGGTTTGATGTGAATGAACTTGATATAGATGAGGAGGAGTAATTTTGGAACTACAAAATGAAAAAAGAATACAGATTGAAAATATAGATTTTCTCGATGAATTGTTTGGAAATTTAGATGAAAATATAAAACTAATAGAAGAAAAATATGGTGTAAATGTGGTATCAAGGGATGGAGATTTAGTAATACTAGGAAATGAAGAAAGTATAAATTTAGCAAGTAAGGTTTTAGAAAAAATGATAGATATGATAAAATTAGGTGAAAAGCTAGACAAACAAAAAGTGATGTATACAATGAATTTATTTAATCAAGGAGAAGGAGATAGGATTGACGAATTAGTGGGAGGTGATATAGTATGTGTCACTTCAAGGGGTAAATATATTAAACCAAAAACTTTAGGACAACGGAAATATGTTAATGCAATTAAAAATAATGATATCGTATTTGGAGTAGGGCCTGCAGGAACAGGGAAAAGTTATTTAGCTGTTGCCATGGCTGTAAAAGCTTTCAAGAATAAAGAGGTGAGCAGAATAATTCTAACTCGACCTGCTGTAGAGGCTGGTGAAAGCTTAGGTTTTTTGCCTGGAGATTTACAGATGAAAGTAGATCCATATCTTAGACCGCTATACGATGCTCTATATGATATTTTAGGAGGAGACACTTATTTAAAATATAAAGAAAGAGGAATGATAGAAGTTGCTCCTTTAGCCTATATGAGAGGTAGGACTCTTGACGATTCCTTTATTATTTTAGATGAAGCTCAAAACACAACTAGAGCTCAGATGAAAATGTTTTTAACAAGAATTGGTTTTGGATCCAAAACCGTTATAAATGGAGATATTACTCAAATGGATTTACCGAAGGGAAAACAGTCAGGATTAAAACAAGCTACTGAAGTTCTAAAAAACATCAATGGAATAGAATTTATATACCTAACTGACAAAGATGTAGTAAGGCATGAACTAGTACAGAAAATAATAAAGGCCTATGATTTATATGAAAAGAGAGGAAGTAAGAAAAAATAGATAAGTTAGCCTAAGGTAATGTTAATGCTTAAGATATAATAGTAATGCCTCAGAGCTTGGAAATTAAAACTAATTATTAGATTTTTTTGTTTGAGGGAGAAGGGGGGGGAGCTTTGTGGCTTTTCTTAAAGTGTTAGACAGGCTCTTACAAAAAACTAAAATAAATAAAATTATTAGAAGCAGAATGTTTAATATAATAATTTTATCCTCATTATTTTTTGTAATTATATTTTTGACTTTTTATTATACAGTTTCACCAAAGAAATATGATATTAAGGTGGGTGAGGTTTCTCCTGCTGATATTAGAGCACCCATAGATATAGAAGATAAGGAAGCTACTGATAAGGAAATAGAAAAAGCTATACAATTGGTAGAACCTAGACAAGAGGTTGACCCAACGATACAAATAAGTATAAAGAATAAAATAGAGGCTTTTTTTAAAACGCTTTATGAATCAAAAGCTGCTAAGGAAATACATGGTACTAAGGATAGGGAAATTATTGAGGCATTAGAAGAATATAATGATTTTGCTCTAAACAGAAATGACCTAATTATATTAATAAATACCAAAGATGAAACTATTAGGAATTTTGAAGGGTATATCTACGAGTTAATCATGCAGGTAATGACTACAGGCATAAAAAAAGAAGAGTTGGATAATAAGAAAAAGAAGATTGAAGAATATTTTATGACTTTAGAAGGAGTATCAGAAAGGCTTAAGACTATTGGTATTAAAATAGTTAATAGTTCAATTAAAGAAAATACTTATTTAGATCAAAAATTAACACAGGAAAAAATAAACGAGGTAATTAAAAGGGTTGACAAGGTATATATAAGAAAAGGACAGACTATAGTAAATGAAGGAGAGGAGATAACTGAAAACCACTATAAACTCTTGGTTGAGGCTGGGCTAATAAATCAAGAACAGAAAAAGAATATAAAACCATTCATAGGTGTGATTCTTATAGTTTTACTCCTTGAATCGATTATTCTTTTTTATATCTATATATTTAATGGAAAGCTAGCTAATAGTGTTTCAAACTTATATCTAATTGTTATTGTGTTTTTGACGGTATTTCTTATGTCAAAGCCTTTAAGCAGTATATCAAGCTACCTTATACCTGCTGCTTCGGCTGCAATGTTAATTGGTATATTGATTAGTCCCACTATAGCTATAGTATTAAATATTTTTTTAACTATATTAATAACACTGTCTACAAATAATAGTCTTATAGTGTTTATTACTTTACTTATTAGTGGTACTGTTGCAGCCATCAGCACATCAAATGCTCATCAAAGGTCAAAAATCATTATTTCTGGCTTGTTGGTAAGTTTAACTAATTTAGTTATCATAACGGGTTTTGGTTTAATCAATGGATTAGATGCTAAAGAAATTTTTATGAATTGTTTTTATGGTATACTTAATGGAGTATTTTGCTCTATATTAACCATAGGGTCTTTACCTCTATGGGAATATATGTTTAATATCTTAACACCAATAAAGCTTTTAGAGCTATCCAATCCAAATCATCCTATATTAAAAAGATTGCTTGTTGAAGCTCCAGGAACTTATCATCATAGTATAATAGTTGGCAATCTTAGTGAAGCTGCTGCTGAAGCAATAGGTTGTAACAGCTTGTTAGCAAGGGTAGGGTCATATTATCATGATATAGGAAAACTTAAAAGGCCGTATTTTTTCAAGGAGAACCAACTTACATCGGATAATCCTCATGATAAAATTTCTCCTTATCTGAGTTGTAATATAATTAGAAATCATGTTCATGATGGTGTTCAGCTTGCACTCGATTATAAAATCCCTAGGGATATTATTGATATTATTGAACAGCATCATGGAGAAACTTTGGTTAAATATTTTTATCACAAAGCAATAACAGAAAAAAGTGAATCTAATATTGTTAATTGTAAGGATTTTAAGTATAAAGGTCCTAGGCCTAAGTCAAAAGAGGCTGCAATAGTAATGATGGCTGATTCCGTTGAAGCGGCAGTGAGAAGTTTATCTGAACCTAATAAACAAAACATTGAGGACCTCGTAAGAAAAATTATTGAAGGTAAGCTTAATGAAGGGCAACTTCAAGATTGTCATTTGACTTTCAAAGATTTGGAAACTATTAGAACAACTTTTGTAAATATCTTAATGGGAATATTTCATGAACGAATAGAATATCCTGAAATAAATAATGAAGAAGTGGAGGTATCTAATTGACAAACATTGATATTGTAAATAATCAAGATATTATTAAGTATGAGTCCAGTCTTGTTGATTTAGTTAAAAAAGTGGTAGTAAAATCACTAGAAACTGAGAATGTTGACAAAAATATAGAAGTAAGCATTTCCTTTGTTGATAATAGCGAAATTAGATATCTAAATAAGAATTTTAGAAACAAGGATAAGGAAACAGATGTATTATCTTTTCCTCAATATGATGCTATAGAAAAAATAAAAGAAGAAAAAAATCTTGTAATTTTGGGAGATATAGTTATATCCCTAGAAAAAGCAAAGGAACAAGCAATAGAATATGGACATTCCTTTGAAAGAGAAGTTGCTTTTCTTACTGCCCATAGCATGTTTCATTTATTTGGCTATGATCATGATACTGATGAAAATACTATGCTAATGAGAAAGAAAGAAGAAGAAGTATTAGATTTATTGGGTATACTAAGATAAAATGGTGAAATATTATGAAAGCAAAAAAATTACTTGATAGCTTCAATTATGCCTTTGATGGTATTATTTATACTCTAAAAACTCAAAGAAATATGAAAATACATTTTGTAATTGCTATTTTCGTATTATTCTTTAGTATTTTCTTAAATTTATCTAAGGTAGAAATTTTAGTACTATTTATAACGATTTCATTGGTTATTGTTACTGAAATGATAAATACATCTATAGAAGCTACTATTGATTTGATAACAGATAAATACCATGAATTAGCAAAGATAGCTAAGAATGTGGCAGCAGGAGCCGTTTTGGTTTCTGCTATCAACTCCATAATAATTGCATACATAATATTTTTTGATAAGCTTAGTAAGGTTTCTGTAATTTTTATACATAAAGTAAAAAGCATGCCTATACATATTACGTTTATAAGTCTTATAATAGTTATTTTTATAGTTATTGGTATAAAAGCACAATTTAATGAAGGTACTGCTTTAAAAGGCGGAATGCCCAGTGGACATGCGGCTATTTCATTTTCTATTTTTATAGCTGTAGTATTTTTATCCCAAGACATTCTGATAATCACCTTAACCTTTATTTTGGCTGTTTTAGTAGTTCAAAGCCGCATCGAAGCTGAAATACATTCGATAAAGCAAGTATTAGCTGGAGCTTTGTTGGGTGGGTTGATAACTTTGCTTATATTTCAATTCATATATTTATAGTTATGTGTTAATATAGCCTAACAGGTACACACCTATATTTTAGGAGGCAGGGTAGTGGATTACACAATTGTTTTAAGATTAGCTATTTTAATAGTCTTGCTCTCGTTATCAGGTCTATTTTCTGGTGCAGAGACATCATTATCATCAATAAATTTGATTGGAATTAAAAGGCTTAAGAAAAAAGGTATAAAAGAAGCTGAAATTTTAGAAAGACTTTTAAACAATGCATCTAAAATGCTGGCTACTATATTAATAGGCAATAATATTGTAAACATTGCTGCTACAGCTATTGCAACTGAGCTTACTCTCAAAATTTTTACTGGTAAACAGGCTACTTTTTTGGTTACGGTTATTATGACGATTCTGATTTTAATATTTGGTGAAATTACACCTAAGACATATTCAGCCTATAATCCAGAAAAAATTGCTATGAAATTAGGAAGGCCTTTAGAAATTTTGTCGATAATATTTAATCCAATACTTATTGTTTTAAATAAAATCACAAGGATTATAATTAGAAGTTTAGGAGGAAGTATAAGTAATACTAGAACCACTGTTTCAGAAGAAGAAATAAAAACCTTGGTTGACGTTGGTGAGGAAGCAGGAATTATTGAGAAGCAAGAAAGAGATATGATAGAAAGCATTTTTGAGATTGGAGATATAAAGGTTACGGAAGTAATGGTTCCGAGAATCGATATTGTATATTTACAAGAAGATGATTCATTTGAAAATGCTATAAAAAGGGTAATACAATATGGGTATTCCAGAATACCTATTATTGGTAAATCTATAGATAATATTGTTGGTATAATTTATGCAAAGGATCTTCTTTCATGTTATTTAAAGAATAGTAAAGAAGAATTTGATTTAAAAAGCTTAATAAGACCAGCTTATTATGTACCTCAAAGTAAGAAGGCTATTGATTTACTAACTGAAATGCAGCTGCATAAAGTACATATATCCATTGTCTTAGATGAATATGGTGGAACACTAGGACTGGTAACAATTGAAGACATATTAGAAGAAATAGTTGGAGATATCTTAGATGAATATGATGATGAGAAAGATTTAGTAGACTATATTGATGAGAAAATAATAATAGTTAGTTCAAAAATATCTATAGAAGAAATAAGTGACATTCTAAATAAAGACTTGCCAAAGGGTGAATTCGAATCATTAGGAGGATTTGTATTTAATCTGTTAGGAAGAATACCTAATGTTGGTGATGTTATTGAATATAATAATATTGATTTTAAGGTTTTAGAAGTGCATAATAGAAGAATAAAAAAAATAGAAATAACAAAGAAGGATTAGTAAAAACAAAAGGGATTTTAACAAGGGGGACTAAAAATGAAAAAGATACTAATTGCTGTTATTATGTTAACATTATTAATTGGTTGCACAAATACTAAGGTTGCTTCTAAGGATTCTCCAGAAAACAAACCAGCAACAAATGAAAAAGAAGTGGAAATTAAGGAGGAAACTAAGGAAATTGTTATAAATGACAATGATGATAATGACAAAGAGCAAAAAGAAAAAAATATTGATTTAGAAAATAAAATTAAATCACCTTTAACTGGATTATATATTGATAAGGAAAAACTAAATGATAGACCTATAGTTGTTATGCTGGATAATTACTATAAAGCTAGACCACAAGCAGGATTAAGCAAAGCAGATGTAGTTTATGAAGTCTTAGCTGAAGGCAATATTACTAGGTATATGGCAGTTATTTATACAAGTAAACCTAAAAGTATTGGACCGATAAGAAGTTCTAGACCATATTTTATTGATAAGGCACTAGAATATGATCCATTATATGTTCATGTAGGCGGTAGTGAACAAGCTAAAAAGGACATAAAAAATTTTAAAATGGCTGATATTGACGGTTTATCATCTGGAGGAGATATTTTTTGGAGAAAAAATCATAAACCAATACCTAATAATATGTATTCTA
This sequence comes from Paramaledivibacter caminithermalis DSM 15212, assembly GCF_900142245.1. Classification (GTDB taxonomy): domain Bacteria; phylum Bacillota; class Clostridia; order Peptostreptococcales; family Caminicellaceae; genus Paramaledivibacter; species Paramaledivibacter caminithermalis. Next base: position 54,806 of record NZ_FRAG01000009.1, read on the forward strand.
GTTATGAAGCTATTATGAAGCAAGCCAAAAGAAGGAAATACAATAAAACTGGAAACTTTGAAACATTACAATTTAACGAAGAAGATATGGACATAGATGGTGAAGAATTAACTGAAATCAAAATTCCCTATAGAGGTAAAAAATATACATCTGGCTTTAAATATAACAAAGAAGATGGTTTATACTATAGATATGTAAATAATAAGCCCCATTTAGATGAGATATCAAAAAGCCATATTATAGCAAAAAATATTTTGGTTCAATATGTAGCTGATAGAGTTATAGATAATGTAGGAAGACTAGAGATGAATTTAGTTGGAGAAGGAAAGGGCTTATACATAACTAATGGTAAGATGATGGATGTAAAATGGAAAAAAACTTCAAGAAGAGCCTTAACAAGATTTTATGATTTAAAAGGCAATGAAATAAAATTAAATCCTGGAATAACATGGTATCAAATAGTACCCGATGATTTAAATATAATTACTAAATAGTTGCTTCAGAAGTATCAAGGCAAAGAGATATTTTATATATTTTCAAGAAAGAAAACAATAATTTTAAATTTTTTAGGTGGTGAATAGTTTGACTTTTAAATCAGGATTTGTAACAATAGTTGGAAGACCTAATGTTGGAAAATCTACTTTAATAAATAGTATAGTTGGTCAAAAGATATTAATCATGTCAGATAAACCTCAAACTACTAGAAATAAAATTCAGACAATATATAATGACGAAAATTCTCAGATCATTTTTTTGGATACTCCTGGTATTCATAAACCTAAAAATAAGCTTGGGGAACATATGGTTAAAGCAGCAAAGGATACATTAAATGAAGTAGATGTGATAGTATTTTTAGTGGATGAATCTAAAAATATAGGACCAGGTGATAGATATATTTTAGAGCTTTTACAGGATGTAAAGACTCCAGTGATCCTTGGTATAAATAAAATAGATAAAATAGAACCCGATATATTTAAAGGTATTTATGAAGAATATAGTAAATATAACGTTTTTGATGAGATAATAGGCTTGTCAGCCATTAATGGTAAAAATGTAGATGTTTTGATAGAAAAAATTACGGACAGACTTCCAGAAGGGCCTAAATATTTTCCCCCAGATATGATTACTGATCAGCCCGAAAGGTTTATAGTTTCGGAAATAATAAGAGAAAAGCTTCTCCATTACCTTCAAGATGAAGTTCCCCATGGAGTTGCGGTTATTGTAAATTTTATGAGGAAGCGTGAAAATAAAGATATTATAGATATAGATGTTACAATATATTGTGAGCGTAATTCACATAAATCAATAATAATCGGTAAGAATGGAAAGAAGATAAAGGGTGTTGGTAAAAGTGCAAGGCAAGAAATAGAAAATTTGCTTGGATCTAAAGTATATATGGAGATATGGGTGAAGGTAAAAAAAGATTGGAGAGAGAAGGAAAACATCCTAAGAAATTTAGGATATGAATAATAAAGTTTTACTTTTAAAATTTAGCAGTAGATAATCAGATGCTGGTTTAAGGACAAAGGCGTCTTCGACGGGTTTTGAGTTGTAAGTTTCAAGTTGCAAGTACTAGGGTCTTTCTATTAAGTTTTAAAAGAAAACAATTTGCATTAATATTTTACTGGCAATAGTTTCAATTTTTCTTCTAGTCCTTTATTTTACGCTGTTTTAGTTATGCAATTTCTTGCAAAAAAGTTTGAGTTCCTAAACTACAAAAAAGCTTTATGTTTCTGATAAACATTATTATTTTAGCCTTTTAAAGGGGGTGCAAGTATGACTAAGCACGAAAATGAACAAATAGATGAAAGATTAGACGTAATAAAACATTTATTAGATAATAATGAACATTTAAAAATAAAGGAATATATTGAAGAACTTCACCCTGCAGATATAGTTGAAATTCTACTAGAATTGGATGATGAGGATCAAGTTCATTTTTTTAGTATTCTTTCATGGGAACAGGCTGGTAAGGTATTAGAAGAAGTTGATTCTGATACCTTTATTGAACTTCTAGAAATATTAAAGAGAGAGCAAAAAATTCTTATTCTTGATCAAATGGCCCATGATGATATGGTTGACTTGATAGCTGAGCTTAGTGAAGAGAAGAGAAAAGAAATAATTTCTCTTTTGGATTTGGAAGATGCAAAAAAAGTCACAGAACTTTTAATTTATGATGAAGATACAGCTGGCGGTATTATGACAAAGGAATTTATTACTGTCAGAAAGGATATAACAATTTATCAAGCTATCGAAGATTTAAGGGACAAGGCTGGCGATGCGGAAACTATTTACTATGTATATGTAGTTGATAAAAATGAAAGACTAGTGGGAGTGCTTTCTTTAAGAGAGTTAATTGTTAATAGACCCAATAAGATTATAGAAGATATTATGCATGAGAAAGTTATTAGTGTTAATCTGAAAACAGACCAAGAAGATGTAGCTCATCTGGTATCAAAATATGATTTATTAGCTATTCCAGTTGTTGATGATAATAATAGAATAATGGGTATAATAACAGTAGATGATATTATTGACGTTATTCAAGAAGAGGCTACAGAAGATATATATAAATTTGCAGGTTCTTCTGAGGCTGAGGATATAGATGATGATAAGATTTTCCATAGAATATTTATTTCGGTAAAATCTAGATTACCATGGCTTGTCATAACAGTATTTGGAGGATTATTATCTGCAAAGGTGATTGGGGGTTTTCAGGAAGTACTTAATAAAAATACTGTACTAGCATTATTCATGCCTCTACTTGCAGGTATGGGAGGAAATGTAGGAACTCAATCATCTACACTAACGGTAAGGGGGATAGCTGTAGGAGATATACATGGAAAAGAAATATTTAAAACGTTATTTCACGAAATTTGTGTTGGATTTCTTGTGGGACTTTGTTGTAGCATTATAGTTGCAGTCGTGTCAATATTTTTTGTAAAAGGAGAAGTGATATTAAGCTTTGTAGTAGGCATTTCTATGTGGGCAAATATGATTACAGCAGCAACGATTGGAACGTTGGTTCCATTGATATTTAAGAAAATCGGGGTTGATCCTGCCGTAGCTTCTGCTCCATTTATAACTACTACAATAGATATAACAGGTTTATCAATATATTTTACACTAACTACTATACTTTTGACAAAAATAGTATATTAACTATTTATAAACCCTAAGATATTTTAAAAGTAGAACTTTTGTTTATTTGTTTGGTGGGTTATAATAGTTAGGTTTTTTATAGTAAACAAATACAATACATTCTTTTAATGACAAAAATTTCTTGAATATATGCACCACCCCATTGTAGAAAATAATTATAAGGGCTCTAGATTATGAATAAGACCTATAGAAGGGGGTATAATGGTGTATAATAACAATCTTTGGGAACTATTTCTTATGACTGGGGATATTAATTATTATTTGGAGTTTAAAAATCATCAAGCTCAAGACATATTTTTGAATGATGAGGATGATGATAATGATAATGATGTTAATGACTTAGAAAATAATTCTTTGAGGTGATGTAATGATATATAAGACCGATGCAGTGGTCTTAAGAAAAAATAAGATATCTGATTCCGATGTTATCCTCACACTATTTACTAGAAAGCTTGGTAAAGTGAGGGCAGTTGCTAAGGGAGGAAGAAAACCTAAAGCAAGATTATCACCTGCTTCGCATATTTTTGTTTTTGGAGAGTTTATTATATCAAAGGGGAAGGAATTAGATAGGATTTCATCTGTAGATATACATGAATCATTTTACAAAATTAGAGAAGATTTATCGAAGCTCGCTTATGCCTCTTATTTTGCCGAGCTATGTGATTCTGTAATTGTAGAAGGAGCTACAAATAATAGATTAATGGATACCTTTTTAAAGGTTTTGAGTTTAATCACTTATAAGGGTGAAGATTTTGAGCTTATAAAATTAGCATTTCAGTTAAAGCTGCTAAATTATTCTGGTTTTAAACCAGAGCTAACTAGATGTGTAAGCTGTGGAAATATGACCTTCAAAAAGGTAGGATTTGATATATATCAAGGTGGATTAATATGTGATGATTGCTTTTTAAAATATCATAAAAATGCCATATTGATTAATCCAACCATGGTAAAGGTTATGAATTATTTACTTAAGGCTGATATAACAATTTCTGTTAAAATAAAGTTAAAGCCTTCAATGATAAACCAGCTGAATGGGATTATGGATAGATACATACAATTGCATCTTGAGAGAAGGACCTTTAAAAGTTTAGAATTTTTAAATACTATAAAAAAAACTAATTAAAGAGGTGAGCTTTTATGGAATTTACACTTGAACAAGTGGATGAGGTTAGGGAAAGAACTGGTGTTTCTTATGGAGAAGCTAAGGAAGCATTATTAGAAACAGATGGAGATGTTTTAGAAGCTATAATACTTATCGAATCAAATCATAAAAAAAAGATAAAAAGTAACATAAGCAATAGAGGGAATGAAGTTTTTGAAAAACTCAAAGAATTTGTAAAAAAGGGAAATGTAACAAGAATTATTTTAAAAAAGAATGGAGAAACCATAATGAATATTCCTGTTACGGCAGGAACTGTTGGGGCATTGATATTCCCTCCTGCAACGGTGACAGGCATTTTAGTTGCTCTTGCAACAGGATGTAGATTAGAAATAGTAAAAGAAGATGGTGAAATAATTGATATAAATGATATTACTGAAGATGCCTTGATTAATGTTAAAGATAAAGTTGAAGAGGCAAAGGATAAATTTACTAAGAGGAATAAGACAGACAAAATGGATGCGGAATAAATATAAATTAACTCATTTTACTGTTTACAAATTATATACAATATGATAAAATCAATAAAAAATATTGAGTGCGATGATGGAGAAGAGTAATTAGATTAATTATTATAGAGAGTCGGTGGTGCTGGAAATCCGATATAATTGTTTGATGAAGGGAGCTCCTAAGCAATACATTATAAAGTGAGCGTTTTAACGTTAACTAGGGTGGAACCGCGGAAGTAAACCTTTCGTCCCTTTTTTAGGGATGAAGGGTTTTTTTATTATTAGTGTAGTTTAAACATTTTTAAGTATAAATAATAAATTCAACTATTTTTTAGGAGGTATAAACATGGCAAAAAAAGAACGTAGTACTATGGACAAGATCGTTTCATTATCGAAGTCTAGGGGCTTTATTTTCTCAGGGTCTGAAATATATGGTGGACTTGCAAACACTTGGGACTATGGTCCTATTGGAGTGGAGCTTAAGAATAATGTTAAGAAAGCATGGTGGAAAAAGTTTATTCAAGAATCTGAATATAATGTTGGATTAGATGCTGCTATATTAATGAATCCTCAAACTTGGGTTGCATCTGGTCATGTTGGAGGATTCAATGATCCTCTAATGGATTGTAAAGAATGTAAAGCTAGATATAGAGCTGATAAGTTAATTGAAGATCATTTAGCACAAAATAATGAACCAGATGTTATAGTCGATGGCTGGTCTAATGATGAAATGGAAAAATATATCAAAGAACAAGGAATTAAATGTCCAGAGTGTGGTAAAGCAGATTTTACGGACATAAGACAGTTCAATTTAATGTTTAAAACCTATCAAGGGGTAGTGGAGGATTCCCAAGCAGAAATTTTTTTAAGACCTGAAACAGCACAGGGTATATTTGTGAATTTTAAAAATGTTCAAAGAACATCTAGAAAGAAAATTCCCTTTGGAATTGGTCAAATTGGAAAATCTTTTAGAAATGAAATAACTCCAGGTAATTTTACCTTTAGAACTAGAGAATTCGAACAAATGGAATTGGAATTTTTCTGTAAACCAGGTGAAGATTTAGAATGGTTTAAATATTGGAAGGAATTCTGTAAGAACTGGCTTTTAAACCTTAATATGAAGAAAGAAAATATTAGACTTAGAGACCATTCAGAGGATGAATTATCTCATTATAGTAATGCTACAACCGATATAGAATATAAGTTTGCATTTGGTTGGGGAGAACTATGGGGAATTGCGGATAGAACTGATTATGACCTTAAACAGCATATAAAACATTCTGGAGTTGATTTAAGCTATCAAGATCCAGTAACAAATGAAAAATATGTACCTTATTGTATTGAACCATCCCTTGGAGCAGATAGGGTGACGTTAGCATTTTTGATAGATGCTTATGAAGAAGAAAAACTTGAAGATGGAAGTGAAAGGGTAGTTCTTAAGTTTCATCCAGCATTGGCTCCATTTAAAGCAGCTATTTTTCCACTAACTAAAAAACTGAGGGAACCAGCATTAGAAGTGTTTAATAAGCTTTCTAAGAAATTTATGGTTGACTATGATGAAGCAGGAAGTATAGGAAAAAGATATAGAAGACATGATGAAATAGGTACCCCTTTATGTATTACTATTGATTTTGATACATTGGAGGATAATACTGTAACAGTAAGGGATAGAGATACAATGGATCAAATAAGAATAAAAATTGATGAATTAGAAGATTATATAAATAAAAAAATTGAATTTTAATAAAATAATTATGGATAGCATTTATGCTATCCATTTTTTAAAATAGAAAAGTTTTAAATCTTTGAACTTACAACCGAAAATTATTTATTAGACAAATTTATCATTATGACATACATATAGATTTTCCATAGTAAAACTTAACTTATACATATAAAAATACACAAAAATTTGCGAAAATAGGAGACAAATAGCACTGAATAGTATATAATATATAAAAAAAGTATAACACATAATCGAAAAACGAGGTGATTAGTATAGAATATAGTAGCCGACAAAGGAAGATAATAGAAATAGTAAAAGATAATGAACCTATAACTAGTGAAAAAATTGCTGAGATTTTAGACTTAACCAGAGCTACTTTAAGACCAGATCTTGCTATTTTAACAATGTCGGGAATTCTTGAAGCGAGACCTAAGGTAGGATATTTTTATACTGGTAAATCTGAAAATCAGGAAATATTTGATAAAGTTAAAGAAATAAAGGTTGGAGAAATAAAGTCTATTCCTGTTGTTGTAGATGAAAAAACATCGGTTTATGATTCTATTGTATCAATGTTTTTAAATGATGTAGGAACGATATTTGTTATTTCAGGCGGATATCTAACAGGTGTTGTATCAAGAAAGGATTTTATAAAATCTTGTATAGGGGGAACCGATATAAATAAGGTTCCAGTTGGAATTATAATGACTAGAATGCCAAATATAGTTTTGGCCTTTGAAGATGAAACTGTATTGGATGCTGCAAAAAAAATTATTGAACATGAGGTAGATAGTTTACCAATAGTTGAAAAAGAAATAATAAAAGGCAAAGAATATTTTAGAGTGATAGGCAGGATATCAAAAACAAATATTACTAGGCTATTCATTGAAATCACAAATATATAAACTAATAGTCTGACAAGTTATAGGAGGATATAGATATGAGTGATAAATTGTACATATATGTCTTATCGGATTCAATAGGTGAGACTGGTGAACAAGTTGCTAAAGCAGCAGCAGCTCAATTCAAAGATATAGACTATAGAATTAAACGATTTCCATATATTTCAGAAAAAGAACAAATACTAAATATAATACAGGAAGCTGCTGGTTTAAACTCCATAATAGTTTTTACAACAGTAATTGAAGAAATAAAGGAAACAATAATAATAGAATGTGAGAAGAAGGATATTGAATATGTGGATATTATGTCACCGCTGCTTGGTTCATTTCACAATGTTTTAGGCAATGAACCAGTCCATGTACCAGGTACGATGAGAAGATTGGATGAGAGGTATTTCAATAGAGTAGCTGCAATTGAATTTGCTGTCAAATACGATGATGGAAAGGATTCAAGGGGAATAAAGAAGGCGGATATAGTACTAATTGGTGTTTCAAGGACTTCAAAAACACCATTGAGCATGTATTTAGCCCATAAAAACATAAAAGTTGCTAATGTACCATTGGTACCAGAAGCACCATTGCCAAAAGAGCTTTTTGATATATCGCCTAAACGAATTATGGGTCTTACTGCTAATCCAATAAAGTTAAATGAAATAAGACAGGAAAGATTAAAGTCTTTAGGACTCAATAATAATGCTTCCTATGCTAATTTAGATAGAATTCTTGAAGAACTTGATTATGCAGAAAAGATTATGAAAAAACTTAATTGTCCAGTTATTGATGTTTCAAACAAAGCTGTTGAGGAAAGTGCAAGTATAATAATGGAAATTATGAGAGAAAACGACTTAATATAAAAAATTTATAGGGGGAATATAGATATGAAAAAATATGTATACTTTTTTGATGAAGGAAGTAAAGAAATGAAATCTATACTTGGTGGTAAGGGTGCTAATTTGGCTGAAATGAGCAAGATCGGATTACCAGTTCCAGCAGGGTTTACTATTACGACTGAGGCATGTAATAAATATTATGATGATGGTAAAAAAATAGATGATAGTGTGAAAGAAATGATTTTTAATAATCTTTGCAAGTTGGAACTAAAGACCAACAAAAGATTAGGAGATTATAACAATCCATTATTAGTATCAGTAAGATCTGGTGCAGTTATTTCTATGCCAGGTATGATGGATACAGTATTAAATCTTGGCTTGAACGATGAAGCCACAGAGGGCTTGAGTAAAATAACAGACAATCCAAGATTTGCTTATGACAGCTATCGTAGATTTATTCAAATGTTTGGAGATGTTGTATTAGGTATAGAAAAATATAAATTTGATAAAATATTGGATTCAGTAAAGGAAGTAAATGGTATTGAAGAAGATATAGATCTTACTGTTGATAATTTAAAGGAAATAGTTAAAAAATATAAGGAGTTAGTAAAGAAGGAGACAAGAAAAGAATTTCCACAGGACCCCAAGGAACAATTGATGATGGCAGTTACAGCAGTTTTTGAATCATGGAATAATGCAAGGGCAATTGTATATAGAAATATCAATGAGATACCTCACCACTTAGGTACAGCAGTTAATGTTCAATCCATGGTATTTGGAAATTTAGGTGACACATCAGGGACTGGAGTAGCATTTACAAGGAATCCTTCAACGGGTGAGAAAAAGATTTTTGGAGAATTTTTAATAAATGCCCAAGGAGAAGATGTGGTTGCTGGTATTAGGACACCAAAAGCTATTGAAGAGTTAAAAAATATTATGCCTGAGGTTTATGAACAGTTTATAGAAGTAACTAAAATATTAGAACGACATTATAAGGATATGCAGGATATTGAGTTCACTATCGAAAAAGGCAAGCTTTATTTATTACAAACAAGGACTGGAAAAAGGACAGCAAAGGCAGCTATAAATATTGCTGTTGATATGGTAGATGAAGGGTTAATTGATAAGGAAACTGCCATAATGAGAATAGATCCACAACAAATTGATCAATTATTGCATCCTACATTTAAGACAGAAGAATTAGAAAAAGGCAAAAACATAGCAAAGGGATTACCAGCTTCTCCTGGAGCTTCAACAGGAAAGGTATATTTCAATTCAGAAGATATTATAGAAGCTGCAAAAAGAGGAGAAAAGACAATTCTTGTGAGAATTGAAACATCTCCCGAGGATATAGAAGGAATGGTAAATGCTGAAGGAATACTAACAACTAGGGGAGGTATGACTTCCCATGCAGCAGTTGTTGCAAGAGGAATGGGTAAATGTTGTGTAGCTGGTTGTGGTGAAATAAAGGTTGATGAAAATAATAAATTATTCAAAGCTGGTGATGTAGTAATTAGAGAAGGTGAATACATTTCATTGAATGGTAATACAGGCATGGTATATAAGGGGATTATTGAAACACAGGAAGCTCAGCTGATTGGAAGTTTTGCTCAGATAATGAAATGGTCAGATGAGGTAAGAAGATTAAAGATTAGAACGAATGCCGATACACCAAAAGACTCTGAAACAGCAGTTAAATTTGGAGCTGAAGGAATAGGCTTATGCAGAACAGAGCATATGTTTTTTAAAGATAATAGAATCTTGGCTGTTAGAGAAATGATAATAGCAAAAACAACAGAGGATAGAGTAAAAGCCCTTAATAAACTTCTTCCATTTCAAGAAGAAGATTTTATTGGAATATTTGAGGCCATGGGATCTAGACCTGTGACAATAAGGTTACTTGATCCCCCGCTACATGAGTTTTTACCTCATAAGGATGAAGACATAAAAGAGCTTGCAGAAGAATTAAATATGGATATAAAAATATTGAAGGAAACTATAGAAGATTTAAAGGAATTCAATCCGATGTTGGGACATAGGGGGTGCAGACTTGCAATTACTTATCCAGAGATTTATGAAATGCAAGTAAGAGCAATTATTTCCGCTGCTATCAAGGTTATTAATGAAAAGGGTATAGAGGTAAAGCCAGAAATAATGATACCGCTTATTGGACATGAAAAAGAGCTTGAAATTATTAAAAACCTTGTTAATGAAACGGCTAAAGAAGTAATGAATGATGCTAAAACACAATTAAATTATAAAGTTGGTACTATGATAGAAATACCTAGAGCTGCTTTAACTGCTGATGCTATTGCCAAGCATGCTGAGTTTTTCTCCTTTGGAACTAACGATTTAACGCAAATGACCTTTGGATTTTCAAGGGATGATTCTGGTAAATTTATTAATGAGTATAGACAAAAAGAGATTTTTGAAAAGGATCCATTTGCTAAATTAGATCAATCTGGTGTTGGAAAATTAATCGAAATTGCTGTAGAGCTAGGAAAGACTGAAAGAGATGATATTAAGCTGGGAATATGTGGAGAACATGGCGGAGATCCAGAATCTATAGATTTTTGTCATAGGATAGGTTTGCATTATGTTTCATGCTCACCATTCAGAGTACCAATTGCAAGATTAGCTGCGGCACAAGCTGCTATAAGGAATAAATAGAGAACCAAGGATATAATTCCTTATAATATATTTTAAAAAGACATGATTTACCTAAAAAGGTTATCATGCCTTTTTTGTTTGTAATAAAAACTTAATGAAGATTTATGAAGGATTTTTCGTCAATATTGTTGTATATATACATATATATTTTAGAAAGAAAAATATTATATCATTTAAAAAAATATATAGTAGTTATTGTTTTTTTGATATATTGGGAATATTAAAAAGAGGGGTATTTTATGAATATCAGGGAGATAACTGAATCTATTGAACAAAATACTTTATCTGATTATGCATGCAAGTCAAATTACAGCAGGGGAAGAAAGTTTACTGAAGAAAAATGTGATGTAAGAACTGATTTTCAAAGAGATAGAGATAGGATAATTCACTCAAAGGCATTTAGAAGATTAAAACATAAGACACAGGTTTTTTTATCACCCGAAGGTGATCACTACAGGACTAGGCTTACACATACCTTGGAAGTTGCCCAGATTTCAAGGACAATTGCAAGAGCTTTAAGATTAAATGAAGACTTAACTGAAGCTATTGCCCTTGGACATGACCTAGGGCATACTCCCTTTGGACATTGTGGTGAACATGTTCTTAATGAGATACATAGTGATGGATTTAGACATAATGAACAAAGCTTAAGGGTAGTAGATAAGTTGGAGAAGAGAGGATATAAAAATACAGGCTTAAATCTAACCTATGAAGTAAGAGATGGCATACTTAATCATACAGGAGAAACTGATCCATCAACCCTAGAAGGACAAATAGTAAAGCTAAGCGATAGAATTGCATATATAAATCATGATATTGATGATGCTATTCGAGCTAGGGTATTAAAAATAGATTCATTACCTAAAAAATGTACCGAAGTTCTAGGTTTTACCCATAGGGATAGAATAAATACGATGATTAGAGATGTAATTAATAAAAGCTTTGAAAAAAACATTATAACAATGAGTGATGAAATCCATTATTATACAAATGAATTAAGAAATTTTATGTTTGAATATGTATATTTAAATAAAGAAGCAAAGAAAGAAGAGGAAAAAGCTCAAAGTTTAATCATAGAATTATATAATTATTTTTGCAAAAAACCCTTTAAACTACCTCGTGAAATATATGAAGAAATAAAAACTGCAAATGAAATTGAAGAAAAAGTAAAGGATTATATTGCAGGTATGTCAGATAGATATGCTGTAAATAAGTTTTTAGAAATATATGTTCCTAAGTACTGGGTTTAGCTCTAAAATAGAAGAGTATACCCTTAGTAAAAATCTTTATAAAATTACTTTTATAAAGATTTTTAGAAATAAGAAGGATATTAATAAATTATGTCGAATATTGGAACTATGGAAAAAAAATTAGATATAGATTATATATTAGAAAAATTAAATTTTTTGAAAGGAAATCATTAACTAATAGAGAAACATAATGTATAGGGTTTTTGTTAGGTGTGATTCAAATGTCAATGAGGTATTCTGAACAATTGATTGAAGAAGTTACTCAAAGAAATGATATTATTGAAATAATATCCGAGTATGTTAATTTAAAAAATGCAGGAAAGAATTATAAGGGGCTATGTCCTTTTCATAATGAAAAAACACCATCCTTTGTAGTTTCAAAAGATAAGCAATTGTATCATTGCTTTGGATGTGGTGAAGCTGGAGACGTTATAAGATTTATAATGAAGATAGAAAACCTCGACTTTATTGATGCCTTAGAATTATTAGCTGAGAAATGTAATATTGATTTATCAGAGTACAAAAATAATAGTTATAGTAGTGAAAAAATAAATAAAAGAAATCAATTATATGAAGTTAATAGAGAAGCAGCATTATACTTTTATAGAAATTTGATAAGAACTAAAAACGAAGGCATAAATTATTTATTAAATAGAGGTTTAAGTATAGATATTATTAAAAAGTTTGGACTAGGTTATGCTATTAATGATTGGGAAAAACTAAACAAGTATTTACTAGGTAAGGGTTACAAGCAAGAGACTATTCATGAAGCAGGTTTAGTTATAAGTAAAAATGGCAGAAGATATTATGATAGATTTAGAAACAGAGTTATTTTCCCGATAATTAGTACCACAAAAAAAATTGTTGGGTTTGGTGGGCGAGTTTTAGATGATTCGTTGCCCAAATATCTTAATTCGCCAGAGAGTGCTATATTTAATAAAGGAAGAACCTTATATGGTCTTAATCTAGCTAGGAATGAGCTTGGTAAAGAGAAAAGGCTTATAGTAGTTGAAGGATATACAGATGTAATCACTTTGTATCAATATGGAATAAAAAATGCAGTTGCAACACTAGGAACATCATTAACAAAAAATCATGCTGAGCTATTTAAGAGATATTGTCAAGAGGTAATTATTGCTTATGACTCTGATTCAGCAGGTGAAGCAGCAACAATAAGAGGTATGGACATATTGGATGAGGTTGGATGTAAGGTTAGAATTATAAGGCTTAGTGATAAAATGGACCCTGATGAGTATATTAGAAGCTTTGGAGCAGATACTTTTAAAGCTCAAATTAATAAAGCACAACCTTTGATTGACTATAAGCTTGATAAAATAAAAAGTGAGAATGACTTAAATACGAATGAAGGAAGGATTAATTTTTTAAATGAATCAATAAAGATAATTAAATCTTTAAAAAGCCCTGTGAAAACAGATATTTATGTAGAAAAACTATCTAAAGATGCAAGAGTAGCACCAAATGTTATAAAGTCGGAAATTTATGGTAATAATAGGGATAAAAAAAATCAATATAAATATAATAAAAACAATAGAGTTTTTGGATTTAAAACTAATAAAAAGCATGAAAAAAATTTTGAACCAGTAATAAAATTGGAAAAAAATGGTTCGATAGAAATAGAGAAAAACATCATATCTTTATGCTTATCAACCAAAACTAATTATAAAAAAATATCTTCAAAAATTAATGATAAAGACTTTTTAAATAATAATACAAAGAATATATTTTGTATAATAAGTGATATTTATGCAAATAATGAAAAAATTGATTTTATGTCCCTTGTTGATAGATTAGATATAGAGGATACAAAGCTGTTAAAAGAACTAGAGCAGCGTGTTGTACCTTTTGAAAATTTAGATAAAACTATAAATGACTTATTAATTTCATTAAAACATTTTAAAATAAAGAATGAGATTGAATTAACTAAGGAAGAAATTATGAAATTAGAAAAAATAAAATACAAGGATGAAAGGAATGTAATGAAGATAAAGGAATTATGGAAAAAATTAGATTTGTTAGGAAAAGAGTTAAAAAACATAGGGAAAAATCAAATAGATTTGAAGGGAGGGAAGTCATATGAGTAAACAAATTAAGAATAAAAAGATTGAGTCTGTAACTAAACTTGTTGAAAAAGGTAAAAATAAAGGGAATCTTACCTATACCGAAATAATGGATACTTTAGAAGATATTGATTTAGATAAGGATCAAATCGAAGAAATTTATGACTCATTGACTTCTATGGGAATTGAAGTAATAAGTGAGAAAGATGATATTATTATAGATGATGATGTTGACAATACACAAGTTAAAGAAGAATCTAATTTTGATTTAACTTTACCAAAGGGAATTAATATAGATGATCCAGTTAGAATGTATCTGAAAGAGATTGGTAAAGTTCCTTTACTTACTGCAGAAGAAGAAATTGATTTAGCAAAGAGAATGGAAAATGGCGATGAATTAGCTAAGAGAAGATTGTGTGAAGCGAATTTGAGGTTGGTTGTAAGTATAGCCAAGAGATATGTTGGTAGAGGCATGTTATTTCTGGATTTAATTCAAGAAGGCAATCTTGGACTTATTAAAGCTGTTGAAAAGTTTGATTGGAGAAAGGGATATAAATTTAGTACTTATGCAACATGGTGGATAAGGCAAGCTATAACGAGAGCTATAGCTGATCAAGCAAGAACAATAAGAATACCTGTTCATATGGTTGAAACAATAAATAAACTTATAAGAGTGTCTAGACAATTGTTACAGGAATTAGGAAGAGAACCATCTCCAGAGGAAATAGCTAAGGAAATGGATATGACAGTTGAGAAGGTTAGAGATATTTTAAAGATTGCACAAGAGCCAGTTTCGCTGGAAACACCTATTGGTGAAGAGGAAGACAGTCATTTAGGTGACTTTATACCTGATGATGATGCACCTGCACCAGCAGAAGCAGCTGCATTTTCCATGCTTAAAGAACAGCTAATCGAAGTTTTAGATACTCTAACTCCTAGAGAACAAAAAGTTTTAAAATTAAGATTTGGGTTAGAAGATGGAAGAGCTAGGACTTTGGAAGAAGTTGGTAGAAAATTTGATGTAACTCGAGAAAGAATTAGACAAATAGAAGCAAAGGCCTTGAGGAAACTAAAACATCCTAGCAGGAGCAAAAAGTTAAAGGATTACTTAGAGTAAAACCAAATAATATTTTGTTTATAAAGATTCGCTTAATAGCGAATCTTTATCGGTCTAACCAGTATTGTTGTTGATTGCCATATTGAATTTTTCGTTTTTTTTCTTCCTTTGGTTCTTTTTTATCTAGTTTATCTTGAATATAATTCATAATTTGGTCTGCTTCTTCTTCCCATTCATGGGTAGATCCACCCCAACTAAAGTGTACCATATTGGATTGTGGTACTTTGTTCTTTTTTTTATCTGTTTTTTTCTTTTTCATAAAGTCACCTCTATAGTTATTATTTATTCAAATTAAGATTTTTATTATTTATTTATAGATTTTCAAAAAATAAGGATAAAATATTATATAGGAATTTAAGTAAAGACTTTAATTTATACATATCCAAAACGCCCAGAAACGTTGCATATTTGTACATGTATAAATTAAGTTTTACTATGCAAATTTTATAGATAGAGATAAATAATTTAATTCATCTTAAGTTTTACTATTGGAAATATATATTTGATTTTAAACAGAAATGAGGAATAATAATGAAGCTTACTCCAAGATTAAAAATTATAGCAGATTTGGTTCCAAAGGGAAATGTAGTTGCAGATATAGGAACAGATCATGCATATTTGCCTGTATATTTAATTAAAAATAATATAGCTAATAAGGTAATTGCTATAGATATTAATGCTGGGCCTTTAGATAATGCAAAAAAAAACATAAAGAGATACAATCTACAAAATAATATCGAGACTAGAATCGGTAGTGGTTTACAGCCAATAAGACCTAATGAAATTGATGCAGCAATAATTGCAGGTATGGGTGGATTATTAGTAATAGATATTCTAGAGCAGAGCAAAGATGTGTTAGAAACAATAGATACTTTGATTTTACAGCCGATGGTTGCACAGGATGAGGTTAGAAAATGGCTTCATAAAAACAATTTTAAGATTGACAATGAAAAATTAGCTAAAGAAGGAAATAAACTATATGAAATTATGGTTGTAAGTAAGGGTGAGATGTATATACAGGATAGCATTTATTATGAAATAGGTATTAAATTGATAGATAATAAAGACCCTTATCTATGCCAATTCATTGACGAGAAGTTAAAGAAATATTATGATATATTAAAGAATGTAGAAGAACAAAAAACATTAAAGGCAAAAGAAAAATTATTAGAATGCCAAACAAAAATAAAAAAGCTTAAGGAAGTGAAGGAATGTCTGTAGAATGTAGGAATATAATAAACATTATGGAAAATATTGCTCCTGCTTTTTTAGCAGAAGAATGGGATAACGTAGGACTTCAAGTTGGAAATCCAAATAGAGCAGTCAAAAGAATAATGATATGCCTAGAATTAAATGGTAAAACTATGGATGAGGCTGTAGAAAAAGATATAGACATGATAATTACCCATCATCCATTAATATTTAAACCTCTTAGAAAACTAGTAACCTTAGATCCAATTGTTAGGATAGTGAATAAATTAATAAAAAATGATATTAATTTATACTGTGCCCATACTAATTTGGATATTGCAATTGGTGGAACAAGTGATTACTTAGCTCAATTATTAAACTTAAAGGATGTAAGTCCCCTTAGTATTACTCATAATAAAAAATACAGTAAACTTGTTGTCTTTGTTCCTGAAGATAGTATTGAAGATGTAAGAGAAGCTATAAGTCAGGCTGGTGCAGGTAATATTGGGAATTATAGTCATTGTACTTTTCAAACTAAAGGTATAGGTACTTTTAAGCCTTTAGATGGAGCAGTTCCTTACATAGGTAATATCAATGAACTAGAAAAGGTTAATGAATGCAGATTGGAAAGTATAGTAGCAGTGGATACTATAAATGATGTAATCAAAGCCATGCTTAAAGTACATCCTTATGAGGAAGTTGCATATGATATTATACCATTAGATAATAGGATAGAATCCTTGGGACTCGGTAGAATTGGATATTTAGAAAATCCTAAGAAATTAAAGCAGCTTGCATTAGAGCTTAAGAATGTTTTAAATGCTGATCAGATAAAGATGATTGGTGATGAGTCGATGGTTATAGAAAAAATTGCCATTTGTACGGGTAGTGGTAGTGAATTCATTAAGGATGCCTATAAAAATAAATGTGATTGCTATATTACTGGAGATATAAAATATCATGATGCCCAGTTTGCAAAAGAGTTAGGACTTAATGTTATTGATGCAGGACACTATGAAACAGAAAATATAATTTGCAGCTCATTAAAAGAAAGATTAATAACTGAGCTTGAAAAGAATAATTATAAGCTTGAAGTTATTATATCAGAGCTCAATATTAATCCTTTTAAGATTATATAAATAGAAACGCTGTAGGTTGAAAGTTGGGGGGGTTAAATTCAAATTTTTAGGTATCCAAAAATCTTTTATCTTATATATATTTACCTTGATAACCTATAACCTACAACTTTCAACTCCAAAGCGTCATCTGAGGCTTATTTGGTAAAATTTACACTTTGACACAAATCAATATCTATGGTAACATATATTTTGTCGTTAAAAATAAATATTACGAGTAAGTCAGATGGTCGCGTTGCCAATATTGGCAATGAGGAAAGTCCGAGCTCCATAGGGCAGGGTGCTGGGTAATACCCAGTGGAGGCGACTCTAAGGAAAGTGCAACAGAAATATACCGCCTATATAGAAGTTGGAGGATGGATGCTAGAGGTTAGATTTAATCTCTAACGTCCAACTGCTAACCTCTATTTGGGTAAGGGTGGAAAGGTGAGGTAAGAGCTCACCAGAGGCTAGGCGACTAGTCTGCTCTGTAAACCCCATCTGGAGCAAGACCAAGTAGGGACTAAAAAAGGTGGCTGCCCGTTGCCGTCCCGGAGGTAGGTCGCATGAGTCTACTGGCGACAGTAGACCTAGATAGATGACTATCTAATACAGAACTCGGCTTATAGACTTGCTCGTTTAAACCTGATAAACACTAGCTTAAAGGCTGGTGTTTTTCTAGTTATAGACTGTTTTTTGCAATGTCTATAGCCGAGTTCAATCAATTTCGTATGTACTTTGAACAAGTATATTCAATTATAATTTAATGATACTACAAAATATATTTATAGGTCAATGAAAAAAGGACATGATATTCATGCCCTTTAATTAATATTCTACATTGCAGCTAGTAAATCAGAAAGGTGAGAAGTATTCATTTTTGAATAGATAGATAAGGTATCAGCACTTTTATGACCAGTAAACTCCATAATTTTCTGTGATGCAATATTTTTCTTTGCTGCAATAGTACAGAAGGTATGTCTAAAGATTCTAGCAGTAATTTTAAAATCCTTATTTATACTTGCAAGATTTACATATTTATTAATTACGCTATTAAAGGCAGTCTTCGATAATTGGTTTCCTTGTCTAGATATAAATACATATTCTTTTGTTTTATCAAATGTAGCATTATATAGCTGTAATAATGCATCTACTAATTTAGGATGCATAGGGAGCAAGGAATAAGTATTTGTTTTTTCCCTATATATTTTTATCTGTTGGGTTGTAAAATGGATATCACTCCATTTTAGATTTGTAACTTCTGTTCTTCTTGCTCCTAAGTAGCGTAAACATGCAAAAATAGCTATGTCTCTGTATTTATTTCTATCATTTGTGTTTTCAATTACCTTAAATAAATGGTCAAGTTCATGCTCTTCTAAATAATTTGGAACAGATTTATTTTGAGATTTTTTATATTTTAGTTTGCTTGCTGGATTATAGTCAAGAAGTCTATCGTCGTATAAGAAGGAGTAAAAGGAGCGAAGAGAAAACACTCTTCTATCCATTGTGGCAGCTTGTATTTCCTTATGCTCAACTTGCTTTCTCAAGTGAGCTAAATATTGATTCAGGTCGCTTAGACGAAGTTGTTGAATGTATCTTACTCCAGTAAAATTTGATTTTACAAAATTTTTAAATATATTTAAATCAGTTGTATAGCAAACAATAGTTTGTTTTGAATTATTGTTTGCGTATAGATAATTCATAAAGAAGTTAATAGCTTGATTTATAGTAGTTTTTATATTAATGTTATTATTTATCACGATAATTCCTCCAATCTGTTAATAATGTCTTTTATTTTATTTGTTTTTATGGTATAATTTTGTTAATATATTATTATTTGATATTTTTAAAATTACATATTTTGTATATAAGTAAGATATTTACTGGCCAGCCCCTTACAATTTTAGTATAACACCTAAAATTTCATGTAGTGGAGAGTGGGTCTTTTTTTATACAAAAATTGATGAAAACATTGATTTTATGGGAATAAAAATTTTTATAATTTTCTACTTGACTTTCAATAGTGTAAATATATATATTTGTCTTTTTTTCAATTCATTGATGATTTTATATTATTTATAATTTCTCCAACATTTTGGCATATAGCTTTAGTGAAATTTCTAGAGCTATATGCTTTTTTATTTTAAATACTTGAAGTCAATATAGATAAATTTATATAAAAAGAGTATGTAAATATAATTTATTAATTGACTATGTTAACCATAGTATTAGGGAGGTATTTTATATGGTTTTTATATCAGGCATGAATATAGTGGCAGCATTTTTGATTATACATTGTGTAGTTTCCCTATTACCACAATATCAAGATAAACATTTAAAAGTGGCCAGAAGAATTTACTATTTAATTTGGATAGGGACTTATATTACTCAAGTTTTTGAATTGTGGGGATATCATGATTCTGTAATGAAAAATATAATAATGTATATTATTATTGCAGTAATCTTTTTTATAATAGCAATAATAATAGATTTCTTTGCAGTAAGAGCTAAGAATATTTGGGATATAATAGATAAAATTAGTAGGATAAAAAGAAAATAAACTTGACATTAACTAGAAAGATTGATTTTAATAATGAAGGATAAATTGGTTTCATAACTTTAAAAATGGTATCTAAAATTTTTATAAACTCATAGTAATTCTCCTTAAAGGCACTCACTAATAAAGTGAGTGTTTTTTCAAAAAAGACTTGAAATAAAAATAAATAATTCTGTTTAATGTTAGTACCTTAAAGGAACTTAGAAATTAAAGATTATAGAGGGAGGTAGTTGCAATGGAAACAACAATAATTAGCATTGACCATGGTAACAAACAAATCAAAAGTGAATATGGTATTAAATATGACACAGGTTATACAGTTATGGAAAAAGAACCTGTTACAAATAAGAATGTTCTTAAATATAACGGAGAATATTATGTGATAGGAGAA
Source organism: Paramaledivibacter caminithermalis DSM 15212 (assembly GCF_900142245.1). Classification (GTDB taxonomy): domain Bacteria; phylum Bacillota; class Clostridia; order Peptostreptococcales; family Caminicellaceae; genus Paramaledivibacter; species Paramaledivibacter caminithermalis. Next base: position 75,400 of record NZ_FRAG01000009.1, read on the forward strand.
GGTAGGTTTTCAGTGATGAACGATAAGACGATAGATGATAAATTCTTTATACTATCATTGAAAGCGATAGCATTAAATTTGAAAAAATGGAATAAGCAACATGCAGATATTATTTTAAATGTTGGTTTACCACTAATACATTATGGAGAATTAAAAGAAAAGTACAAAAAATATTTTATGAGGAAAGATATAGAATTTGAATATGAAAATGTGCATTATAAAATAGACATTACAGATGTTTTTGTATGGGCTCAAGGATATGCAGCAATGATATCAAAATTTCACGATTATAAGAATACTCAACTGACAATTATAGATTTAGGGGGATATACAACTGACCTATGCAGAACAACAAGTAAAGGATTGCTGATAAATTCATCATGTAACTCAATTCCATTTGGCATTATTCATCTAATCAATGATATAAAGAAAGAATTTTTTCAAAAGGGAATAAATTTAACAGAAGAACAAATAGAAGAAATAATCAAAGGGGAAGCAGATACATTATTTATTAGTAAAGAACTTTATGCTTTAGTTAATAAAAAGGTGGATACTTTTGTTGTTAACTTATTATCTAAAATTAATGAATTAGGATATGTTACAACAATAAATCCTGTCCTTTTTGTTGGTGGGGGAAGTCAACTGCTAAAAAAACACATTGAGCAGAAAACAGATAATATTGGATATGCAGAATTCATGGACGAATTTTCAAATATATATGGATATTCTATTCTAGGAAGACAAGCACTACGAAGGGTGATTTAAATGAGTATACAAAGGATAAATTTAGCCTTCAATTTAGATGATAAAGACTCTGAAAAAGCATATAAAATAATAAAGGCTAACAAAGGAAATATGACTAATTTCGTTGTAAATATAGTACTTGCCGAAGATACTAGATTAAATGAAAAGAGAATAATTAAAGAAGCAGTTAGAGAGGTTTTGGAAGAGGTTAATTGGCAAATTAAAAGTGATAACAGTATAGAAGAAAACTTAGAAGAAAGCAACCTGCCTGACGATGTTCTTGATATTTTTAATAACTTATAAAATTTTGGAGTAGTGAGGTAAATCACTGCTCCTTTATATTTTTTAGAAATTATTGTTTTCCCCTATACACTAAAATAATCATGGTAACATTTTGACGCTTAAAAAAATGTCCTGAATCACATAAAATAAAGGGATTTAGAGATTTGACTAATATACATATTATATATTAACACATACTTAAACATTATGTAGATGCAGATAGGATTTTTTAGCTATTAAAAAAGATAGCCGATATGGCCATCTTAACTTAAATTATTTCAGGATTATCCATATATATTTGCCTTTTGATAAGTGTGTAGAGGTATTGTAAGCATAAATTGTGCTCTTTTTGAAGTTTCAGCCAAGTGGCTTCTCTAGAAATTCTTAGCAATGATTGCGTTAAGATAAATAATAATTGTTCTTGTTTGTCAGGAATATTTTGTGATTTTGTTATAATTGCCTTTGTTTTATTATATATAAGTTGGTCCAGCTTATGAAGTACTGGTGTGCAGTTAAGGCAATTCTCTATTGTTATTATATTAAATAATTGTAAATCTACTTTTAGTTTCTCCATATGCAACACATCCTTTCTTTTATTATTGAGGCATTATAAAAAATGATAAAAAATAAAGTCAAGAAAATTTTTGAAAAGAGTTCTTATGATGAACCTGATACTTTAGTAAAGAACTTTACATGAACGTTAAATTGGACTATAAATGGCTTTTAAACGTAAAATATGAAAAAAGTGATTTTAGAAATGGTTTCCATTAATATAGAGAGTTAAATAGAATAAATCTAAATCCCATTTTGGATTTTAGAATTGAAAATAGAAGTAAATGATATATTATAAAATTTCTATTTAATCATTGTTTATATAGTGATTTTATGATAATATTTTGGTTTTGCAGATAATGTGTTATAATCGTAGATGTTAAAACAATTGGGAACAAAATACATGATATAGATATATCAATTTAGGGGGATAAAATTGAACTATACAGAATATCATGCAAAATATTATGCAAATGAATTAATTAGAAGGAACTCATGTAGCACCGTAGAGAAGTTATCAATGTCATTGTTTGATGCTACCGTTGATTTAAATCCACACCAAGTTGAAGCAGCTTTATTTGCTTTTCGCTCTCCTATATCCAAGGGAGTAATATTGGCAGATGAAGTTGGTTTAGGAAAAACCATTGAGGCAGGACTTGTGATGTGTCAATATTGGGCTGAAAGAAAAAGAAAAATATTAGTAATTTGTCCATCTTCTTTGCGTAAACAGTGGAGTATTGAATTAAAAGAAAAATTTAATTTGCCTAGTACTATTTTAGAAACGAAAACATATAACGATGAAAAGAAAAATGGTAGTATTAATCCTTTTGAACAAGATAAAGTAATGATAGTATCAACACATTTTGCTAATAGAAAAAAAGAGGATATAAGACTTGTAAACTGGGATTTAGTAGTGATAGATGAAGCACACAAGCTAAGAAATGTTTATAAAAAGAATAATAAGATGGGAAATGGAATTAGGTGGGCTGTTGAAGATAAGAAAAAAATTCTTTTAACGGCTACCCCATTACAAAATTCATTGTTGGAATTATATGGGTTATCTGTATTGATTGATGAACATATTTTTGGCGATATAAAATCATTTCGCTCACAATTTATAAATCAGGGTGAAATAGCACAGTTAAAAGAAAGATTAAAAACATTTACTCATAGAACTTTAAGAAAAGATGTTCTTGAATACATAAAATATACAGAGAGGCATCCACTTACACAAAAATTCAGAGCAACAGATGAGGAATATGAATTATATGAAAAAGTATCGGAGTTTTTACAAAGAGAAGATACATATGCCATACCTAAAAGTCAAAGAACATTAACAACTTTGATTCTTAGGAAATTGTTAGCCTCTTCAACCGAAGCTATTATTGGTACATTAAAGACTATAAAAGATAGGCTTATCAAAATTAAAGATGGATTTGAGACAGAGAGTAACTTGTTTGAAGATTATATAGATGATGAAGATATTTTATGTCAATTACATGAGGATAATGAGGATAATGAAGATATTGAAAATGATAATATTGGATTACAACAAAGGATAATAAATATAGAAAAAATAGAAAATGAAATCAAAGAAATTGAAAAGTTTATTAGTTTAGCAAGAAAAATAAAAATAGATACAAAATCAAATGCATTGCTTAAAGCTATTGAAATAGGTTTTAATAAACTTGAAGATATGGGAGCTAATAGAAAGGCATTGATTTTTACAGAATCAAGAAGAACACAAGAATATATTAAAAATTTTTTAGAAAACAGTGGCTACAAAGATAAAATTGTAGTGTTTAATGGAACAAATACTTGTAAAGAAGCAAGAAATATTTATATTGAATGGCTTGAAAATAATAAAAATACAGGAAAAATTAGTGGCTCAAAATCGGCTGATAAAAGGGCATCTTTGATTGAATATTTTAGAGATAAAGCCGAAATCATGATAGCTACAGAATCAGCAGCTGAAGGGGTTAACTTACAGTTTTGTTCACTAATCATCAACTATGATTTACCTTGGAATCCACAACGAATAGAACAGAGAATAGGAAGATGTCATAGATATGGACAAAAACATGATGTTGTCGTAGTTAATTTTTTGAATGAAAGAAATGCTGCTGATAGAAGAGTTTATGAGCTTTTAGAGAATAAATTTAACTTATTTAAAGGTGTGCTTGGTTCATCAGATGAGGTTCTTGGTAGTTTAGAATCAGGAGTAGATTTTGAAAGAAGAATTTTAAATATATATCAAAACTGTCGAAATCCAGAAGATATAGAGAGAGAATTTAACTTATTACAAAAAGAAATGGAACAAACAATTAATTCAAAAATGGAAGAAACTAAGAAAAATCTACTTGATAATTTTGATGAAGATGTTCATTTAAGATTAAAAGTGCAGCTAGATAAAGCAAAATTGTTTCTAGATAGATATGAAAAATTATTTTGGAGATTAACAAAATATGAATTAAAAAACTTTGCGGAATTTGAAGATGAAAAATTAACTTTTAATCTTTACAAGAATATTAAAGGAGCATTTGTAAAAGGTAATTATAAATTAATTTCTAAAGATAAGAATAAGAAGAATATTGATGGTAATTACTTATATAGAATATCTCATCCAATTGGAGAATATGTAATCAATAATGCATTGAAAAGAGACTTAAAAAAATCAAAATTAATATTTGATATTACAAATCATAGAACAAAAATATCGGTTATTGAACAGCTAAAAGGTAAAAGTGGTTCTTTAATTTTAAGTAAATTTACTATAGATTCTTTTGAAAGAGAAGAATATTTATTATTTAATGGATATTTAACTTCAGGAGAAATACTTCCCCCTGAAGTATGTAAAAAGTTGTTTGAATGTGGCGCAAGTGTCGATAAATCAAATGTTACAAATAGTTATGAAGAGAGATTGTTAAATGATTCTAAGCAACATGCAAGAGCAATATTAAATGAAGTTATGGAGATTAATCAAAAATATTTCTTAGAAGAGCAAGAAAGATTTTATAAATGGGAAGAAGATATGATTTTAAGTGCTGAAAAAGCATTAGAGGACACAAAGGCTCAAATTAAGTTGTTGGAAAGACAAGCTAGAAGAGCTATATCATTAAAAGAACAAAATGATTTAAATAAAAAAATAAAAGAACTAGAAAGGTTAAAACGAAAGCAGAGAAGAGATATTTTTGATATTGAAGATGATGTTAAACAAAAAAGAGAAGAATTAATTGAAGCTCTTGAAAAAAGAATGGAACATAAGACCAATTTAGAAACATTATTTATTATAGATTTTGAAGTGAAATAGAAAGTGAGGAATACTTATGAGTGATAAACTAAATAAGTTTAAAGAATTGCTTAGAACAATGTTTGAAATGGATAAGGCTGATTTAGATTTTGGTATTTATAGAATTATGAATCAGAAAAGAGATGAGATTAACAAATTCTTAGATGAAGACTTATTACCCCAAGTAAAAGATGAGTTATCTAAGTTGGGAAGTAAAGATGTAGAAGATAAAAAGAAAGAATTAGAAAAATTAAAAATAACTTTAGAAGATGCTGGGGTAATTGCAGAAGAAACTCCAAAATATCAAACGCTTAAAAATGAAATAGAAAGTAGTATTGATATAGCTTCTTTAGAAAATGAAATATTCTCTAGTTTAACTAATTTCTTTAGCAGATACTATAAAGAAGGAGATTTTATATCAAAAAGAAGATATAAAGAAGGCGTTTATGCTATTCCTTATGAAGGTGAGGAAGTCAAACTTCATTGGGCTAATGCTGACCAATACTATGTTAAATCCAGCGAAAATTTTAGAGATTATACATTCAAATTAGATGATAGTAAAATTGTACATTTTAAAGTAGTAGAAGCATCTACTGAAAAAGATAATAACAAAACTCAAGATGGTGAAAGAAGATTTGTTCTAAATGAAGAAAAGTTTATTGATATTATTAACGGTGAATTAGTAATTTATTTTAATTTTGTAATAAGACCTAAAGGTGAGAAGAGAGAAAAAATTAATGAACAAACAATGAAAAAATTATTAGAAAGCATAACAGCTAATTCACCATATAAAGAATTTATTGGTTTATTTGTTAATAGACCTACTGAAAAAAATAAAAAAAGAACATTACTTGAAAAACATTTAAATGATTATACAGCTAAAAATACTTTTGATTATTTTATTCATAAAGATTTGGGTGGATTTTTAAGAAGAGAATTAGATTTTTATATCAAAAATGAAGTAATGTTTATTGATGATATAGAAGAAGATGAACAAAAGGTAATAAAATCTATATCAAAAGTGAAAGTAATAAAGAAAATAGGGAATAAAATAATTAAATTTTTAGAGCAATTAGAAAACTTTGAGAAAAAATTATGGGAAAAGAAAAAGTTTGTTATAGAGACTAATTATTGTATTACATTGGATAAAATTGATGAAAAACTTTATCCTGAAATTATTAATAATAAAGAGCAGATAAAAGAATGGAAAGAGCTATTTGCAATTGATGAGTTAGATGGATATAGTGAAGAATTAAACATTGATTTTCTTAAAAATAATCCATATCTAGTTTTAGATACAAAGTTTTTTAATATAGATTTTAAAGAAAAACTATTATGTAGCTTTGAAAATTTAGATAAAGAAATTGATGGTTTATTAGTCCATAGTGATAACTTTCATGCATTAAACCTGTTAAAAGAAAAGTACGAGCAACAAGTGAAGTGTGTTTATATTGACCCACCATATAATACTAATGCGAGTAAAATTGCTTACAAAAATGGATATGAACATTCAAGCTGGATATCTTTAATGGAAAGCAGATTAAATTTAGCTAAGGAATTTATGGCTCAAAATGGAATAATTCAGGTTGCAATTGATGATTATGAATTTAGATATTTAAATTTGTTAATGGAATCTGTTTTTGGTCGCAATAATATGATTTCTAATATTGGGATTCTTACAAATCCTAAAGGACGTGACCAAGAATTTATTGCTCAAGCTCATGATTATACTATTATGTATGGTAAAGACAAGAGATATTCAGAGACATACAACTTTGAGCTTTCTGAAGAAGATATGAAGGCTAAATACTCTAAAGGAGAAGGTAAAGAATCCTATAGAGAGTTACCTTTGAAACGAACTGGTAGTGGGAAATGGCGTGAAGATAGACCATATATGTTTTTTCCATTTCTTTATGATGAAAAGAAAGATGTAACATCAATTATTCCAAAGGAAGAATATGATAAGATTTATGACAAATATACAGACTCTTTTGATGATGTTTTTCTAATGGAATTAAAGAATAAATATGAAATGAAAGGTTTTATATTTATTTTACCAATGGACTCAAATGGTTCATATTTGAGATGGAGATGGGGATATGAGAGCTGTCGTAAAGGTATTGAAAAGGGCTCTTTATTTACGAAAAAGACAATTTCTGGGAAATATAATATTTATGAAAAAAATATGGGAGATGCTTATTATACGCCTAAATCACTATGGATAGGTGAAAAATATGATGCATCAAGTAAAGGAACAAATTTATTAAATTCAATAATACCTAATAATCCATTTGATTATCCTAAGAGTTTATATACAGTTGAAGATAATTTAATAATAGGAAGTAATGATGATTCATTAGTTCTAGATTTCTTTGCAGGTTCTGGAACTACAGGGCATGCTGTAATTAATTTAAATCGTGAAGGTAAAGGGAAAAGAAAATATATTCTAGTGGAAATGGGTGAATATTTCAATACTGTTACAAAACCTAGAATACAAAAAGTAGTATATTCAAAAGATTGGAAAAATGGAAAACCTGTATCGAGAGAAGGTTCTTCTCATATCTTCAAATATATAAAATTAGAATCTTATGAAGATACATTAAATAACTTACTTGTAAGAAATGATATAGATAGATTATTATTAGAATCAAACAAAGATTTTAAAGAAGATTATATGCTTTCATATATGCTTGATGTAGAAACAAAAGGAAGTAACTCTCTTCTTAATGTTGATAAATTTAATAATCCGTTTAGATATACATTAAATATAGAAAGAAATCTTGAAACAAAGAAAGTGAATGTGGATTTAGTTGAAACATTTAATTATTTGATTGGACTTAAAGTAAATAGAATAGAAAAAACTCAAAAGTTCAATGCTATATCAAGTAATAAAGGTGAAGGAACAAATAGCGTAAAGTTAGAGCAAAGTAAAGAAGGGGATTATCTATTCAAAGAGGTAGAAGGATATTTGCCATCAGGTGAAAAAGCATTAATAATTTGGAGAACATTAACAGGAGATTCTGTTAAAGATAATGCAGCACTAGATGCATATTTCTTAAAGAAAAGATACAGTACATTAGATATGGAGTTTGATTATATTTATGTAAACGGAGATAATAATTTACCTAATTTAAAAGTAAATGAAGACAAGTGGAAGGTTATTTTAATAGAAGATGAATTCCATAAAAGAATGTTTGAAGAAAAAGGACTTTAGGGGGTGAGCATCTTGTTAGAAGTAAAGTTTTATAATCAGTTAGTTCTCTACAAATATTTTTTAAAACTCTTTAATGTAGATGATTTTTCAAAATTAAAAGATGCTCTTAAAGCTCCTTCATTAGAAGAATTAGATGAAAATAACATAAGTAAGATTTATCATCAAATGGTATTTGAAAAATTATTCAGTTCTGAATTAAATAAGGATATATTGCTACAATATGACCAAAATATTGTAAAACATACTTTTAGAATAAGTAGAAAAAGAGAAGAGAAAATTAAGTGGAAATATTTTCAATACTTATCACTACTTTTTACAGAGATTTATTTAGATAGATATTTTAGTGATAAGTCTGCATTATTAAAGAGTTTAAATGAATTTGTAGATGAATTTAATAATGATTTGCCTAAAAAACAACATATAGAGAAATACACTGAACGAGATTTATCAAAATTAGCATTTTGGAATGCAACAGGGTCAGGAAAAACATTATTGATGCATATTAACATATTGCAATTTATGCATTATGCACGTAAATATGGTAAGTCAAAAGATATAAATAAAATAATATTATTAACTCCAAATGAAGGATTATCAAATCAGCACAAAAATGAATTTGAACTATCAGATTTAAAAGCCGAATTATTCAGTCAAGATTTATTTGGTTTTAGTATAAAGGAAGAAATTGATAAAATTCAAATTATTGATATTCATAAGATAAAAGATGAAAAAGGTGTAAAAACTTTTTCTGTTGAAGCATTTGAAGGGAATAATCTAGTCCTTGTAGATGAAGGTCATAGAGGTTCAAGTGGAGACGATTGGAAAGAAAAGAGAGATAAACTATGCGAAGAAGGTTTCTCATTTGAATATTCCGCAACCTTTGGTCAGGCAATAGGTGCAGCAACAGGCAAGAAAAAAGAAATTCTTAGACAAGAGTATGCAAAATGTATTTTATTTGATTACTCATATAAGTTCTTTTATGAAGATGGTTATGGAAAAGATTACAAAATATTTAATATGCAAGATGATAATGTAGAAGAGCAGCGAAATCTATATCTTACAGCATGTGTATTGTCATATTATCAACAATTAAAATTGTTTAAAGACAAAAGAAAGGAGTTTATTTCATACCGTATAGAAAAGCCACTATGGATTTTTGTAGGAGGCAAAGTTACAGCAGTTAGGACAGAACGAGGAAAAAAAGTATCGGATGTAGTAGATGTGTTATTGTTCTTGTCAGAGTTTATTAAAGAAAAAAAAAGAAGTATAGAGTATATTGAGCGATTATTAAATGGTAGGTCAGGTTTATTAAGTAGCGATAAGAAAGATTTGTTTGAAAATAATTTTGATTATTTAATTAACAAAGAAGTGACTGCTCAAAAGACCTATGACGAGATTTTAAAGGAAGTCTTCCTTACCATAAGTGCAGATGTTAACCTTCATATAGATAATTTAAAAGGTGCAGATGGTGAAATTGGGCTTCGTGCAGGTGATAATGATTATTTCGGAGTAATAAATGTTGGTGATGTAAATAATCTGCTTAAATTATGTGAAGAAAATGAATTATCTACAGATACTAGGGACTTTTCTGATTCGTTATTTAAAAATATTAATGATAAAGATTCTAAGATTAACATATTGATAGGCTCCAAAAAATTCTCTGAAGGATGGAGTAGTTGGAGAGTTAGCACAATGGGGCTTATGAATATTGGTAAAAAGGAAGGTTCTGAAATAATACAATTATTTGGTAGAGGAGTTAGATTAAAAGGTTATAATTTTAGTTTAAAGAGAAGTAGCGAGATTGATGAAATAAAAGAGAAAAGGCCAAAGTTTATAGATTATATAGAAACTCTAAATATTTTTGGTATACGTTCTGATTATATGGCGCAATTTAAAGAATACTTAGATGATGAGGGTGTACCTACAGAGGAACCTGTTAAAATTGTAATACCTACAATATCTACTTTTGATAAAAATAAAAAATTGAAAACTTTACAAGTGAAAAAAGGATTGAATTTCAAGAAGAATGGACCAAAGCCTGTTTTAGATATGCCTACTGCGTATATGCAAAATAACAAAGTTGTTCTTGACTGGTATCCACGAATACAAGCTATACAGAGTAGACAATTAAAACAACAATCTATTGCTAATATGGAGATGTATTATTTAGAGGATAAGAACTTAGCGTTTTTAGACTATGATAAAATATATTTTGAGATACAGAATTTTAAGAATGAACGTTCATGGTACAATCTTATTATTCATAAGGACAAAATAAAAGAAATATTAAAAGATAAGTCATGGTATAAACTTTTTATACCAAAAGAAGAACTTGAATTTTCAAGTAGAGGATTTAAAGATGTAGAAAAATGGCAAGAGATTGCAACTATATTAATGAAAAAGTATATAGATAAATTTTACAAAACTAAGAAAAAAGAATGGGAATTACCACATCTTGAATATGTTGAAGTAAATGAAAGTGATAAGAAATTGATTGAGGATGAATATAGGTTCGAAATTAATAGAGATGAGACAGCTTTAATTACTAAAATAAATCAATTAAAAGAAGCTATAGAACAAGGTAAGTTAAAAGACTTAGATTTTAAGAATTTCAATCAAGGAAGGTTTTATCCTTTTGCTTTTGAGGAACATTTATTTAATCCTTTAATCCATATAACTAAAGGAACTACAACTATTAAAGTAAAGCCAGTGCATTTAAATGAAGGTGAAAGAGATATAGTTTTACTATTAAAAGATTATTTTGAGAAAAATAATGATTTCTTCAAAGATAAAGAATTGTATCTTTTAAGGAACAAAGCTGGAAAAGATGGTGTAGGTTTCTTTGAAGCAGATAATTTTTATCCTGACTTTATTTTATGGATACTTTATGATAAGAGACAATATGTAACATTTATTGACCCAAAAGGACTAAGAAATCTAAAAGGTGAGACAGATGTAAAGATTGAATTTAATAAAACTATTAAAGATATACAAGAAAGATTAAAAGACCAAGATTCAAATATTACTTTAAATTCATTTATTATGTCTGTAACACCATATGAAGATATTAGTTGGTGGGGAAAGGGTATGACCAAAGCTGATTTTGCGAAGAAGAACGTATTATTCATAGCTGATAAAGAGAAGGCTATAGAGCAAATGCTAAGAAAAATAATTTCATAATTATACAATCTGCTAGAGAAATATCTTTAGCAGATTTTTCATTTTTTGGACCTGACAAGTCATGAAATGTGCGCTATTATTTATAATGTAAAGAATAATAAAGAAGGTGGTTTGTTGAATCAAGGAAAATTTATATCAAAATTTAAAATAGATTTAGAAAAAGAATTTGGTGCTGTAAAAATAAAGGATAACAATATCTTTTTAAGGATAAAGAATACAGAGGTATGTTGCAGTTTACAAGATGTATATAGGGATTATATTATATCGGGTGATTATAATAATGTAAAAGATAGGTATATAGAACTAATATGGGATGTAATATCTAAACAACATTATAAAATAAACCTAGATGTAATTTTTCCAGTTTTACGTCCTTGTACATTTGGTGGAGATAATGCTGGAAAATTTTACAGAGAGAAATTTGCAGAAGATATAATGATATATTTTGTAGAAGATAAAGATGAATTATGGAAGTATTTAACTTTGAAAGAAATAGAGGATAGTGGATATAGCGTTGAGGAGATAAAAAATAAAGCGTTTCAAAATATAAATAAGATTACCAATTCATTAAATGTCTTAGATGAAAATATTAGAATTTATTCGTTAGCATTTGATAATCAATTGGGGTCATCTATTATACTATCAGAAAAGTTTAGGAAACAATTAGATAAAATCGGTAAAGATTTGCTGGTTGCCATTCCAGCACAGGATGCTCTTTTGGTCAGCAAATATACTTATCAAAATCGTTATATAATGAAAAATCTAGTGAAAGTTGAAATTGAAGAGAAGTATAGGATATCAAATAAATTATATAGATATAAAAATAATAAAATAATGTTAGTTAAGGATAAAAATGTTAATTTACAATTGGTCAAATAATAATATATTACATTTATGCTGCAATTACATAAAATATGCTTACAATGCTTGTGTAAAGCCATATCATATAAATAAAAGAAGAGGTGATTTCAAATGAAATATACATTAAAAAATAAAATGATGGATATTATTTTAACCCTTGTAACTGGGGTGATTACGTTTTGGGTTCTTGTGCATATATCTTCCAGCTACATACCAGAGATTAGCGAATACTGGAAACCTGCAGCTATGGTAGTTGCTCCATTTGGATTAAAAGAAGTTATTGAAATTTTAAGAGAAAAAGATATTTCCTTAGAAACATAGTCACAGCTAAACTGTGGCTATTTTAAAAATAAGGAGAGTTTTTAGTATATGAGTGAACAAATCTATTTAATAAATGCAATGCTATCTATAGTATTGATTGTAACTTGTGCAATAATAGATAATAAATACATTAGTTCAAGAGATAGTAAAGATGCTAAAATTCAATTAGAAATTGATTTATCAAATCCATTCCAGTTACTATTACTGATTATAAGTTTGATGATAATTTTGTATATTAAGTATTTAACTATTATAATTACATTTTTATATGCAGGATGGATAATAATACAAATAATAAAATTCAAAAACCAAAACTAATAGCTTGAAACTAGATAATTAAAATAACTATAATCCATATATCACAGAATATGGAGGGATGTTATGAATTATACTAAAGATTATAAAGAAGTTACTTTATCTATTGGAATGGTGAAGTTTTTAAATAAGCTCATTAAATATCATACAAATATTTTGAAACAAGTATATGATATAACAAAAGAAGATTATTGTATAAATCAAATTGAAATATGTGAAATATTATTACTAAAGTTATTTTTATATACACTAAATCATAAAAAGGAAATCTCATTAACACTAAATGTTAAAGAAGCAAAACTTTTAAATGATATTTGTTTTAATTATTTTGAAATTAATTACACAATAGTTAAAACTGATGAAGTTATGTTGAAAGAATTAAGAAAATTTTATAAAGTTATAATCAATTAAGTGGAGGAGCTTAGATGCTTCTCCTTTTATATTTTAAGAACAAAGATTATGTGAACATATTATACAAATAATAACTATGTACGTCTTATATGTAAGTATATAAATATCTATAATGCTTATTCAGTTCATTTATGTACATTATATAAAATTATTGATTATTAGCAGAGGCTCTGATGAAAATTCAGAGTTTTTTATTTTACAAAAAAAGACAACGTAATAATTGGAAAATGAAAATGAAATTTCTTATAATGCATGCACTTTACCAAAAAGGGGTGTATGCATATGTTAGAGTTTTTAAATTTAATAAAATATAAAAAAATACAAGATTTATTTCCAGAGAACATAAATGAAAATTCAGAATTTAAATGCCAAATATGTGGTAAGAAAATGAGTACATTTCATTCTAATCATCTAAAAATACATAATATAATAAAAAATGATTATATAAAGAAATATGGATTTCCAAATAGGTATCATGAGCAAAAATATATATTAAATATGATAATAGATAAAATTTATTCACTGTATATATCCAATACAAAAAAATGGATATATTTAGATAGTATGAGTCGTAGTTATATTACTGTTCAAGAAAGAAAATTTCACAAAGGAGATGTTTTTAGGCATTTAAAAGGAGATAATACATTGGGAGTATTTTCTCTTGAAAAGTGTGCTAAATGGATGATATTTGATATAGATGCTTATTATTCTATATTAGATGCACAGGAGGTAGCATTTAGTATAAAACATTTTTTACAAGGATATATTCCAGCAGAACAAATTCATATAACCTATTCTGGAAATAAAGGATATCATATAGAATTATTTTTTGATAAATTTGTTGCAATATCTGATTTGATAGAGGTATTTTCAATAGTTCTAAATGAAATATGTATAGAGCGATTTGAAGGGGTAAATGTAGAGTTAAGACCAGAATTAAAAGGCGTTAATGGAAAGGGTATAAAACTACCATGTGGTATCAATCATGCAAATGAAGATGAATCGAAAAATTATTGTTCTTTTATGAATGATTTATTTAAAGAAGTAGAAAATGAAGTGGAGTACATATTAAATATTGAAAAAACGGACCATAGAATAATTGACCAAATCATTGAGGATTATAAGTTCATTGATAAAGTAGAGTATGGAGATAAATATTTATACAATAGAAAAAAAGTAAAGCATAAAGATAATGATGGAAATGGAAATACTTTTTTTAAATCTGAAGAAATGTTTATAAACAAAGATATTTGTGTTGAAAATTATAATCATATTACCATTCAAAAATATTTAAAAGAAGGTCTTTCACAACCAGGAACAAGGCATGATATTAGTTTTTTAATTGCTATATATCTTAAAGATAAAGGGTATTCTAGAGAAGAAAATGAAAAGAAATTATTGGAATGGAGCATTAAACAAGTAGAAAAAGGCATGTCTAAATCTTCTAATGTAGAGATAATGAGAGAAATAAAAAACATATCTAATTATGTATATAATCCTAAGAATAATTGTCATTTATCAAGATTCAAAAAAGACGTTTGCATAACAAAATCTGATTTATTGCTGTTTGAACAGTTAAATAAAAATTCCTTGGGAACAGGAAAGCGTGTAATTAATCATCAAAAAATATTATATGCCCTTATTGTACATAGTAAACGATATAAAGAAGATAATGGACAGTTTTATATGACATATACTCAAATACAGAAGTCAACGGGGATAGGGAGTAGAAATACTATTTGCAAATGTATTACAGATTTATATAAATGGGGATATATTACAATCATCTCACGAAATACAAAAATCAGAGAAAATTCTAAAAGAAATAAAGCAAATGTCTACTGCATTAATCAAAAGGATGTTGAATTAGATAGCAACATTTTTAAGTTATGCAATAATAAAGATTTATGTGATAATTGTTTTCTATGTATGATAAAGAAATGTTATAATACAGGGGATTTAAATAAAGTTGTTACTAGGCGTATAAAGGATAAAATAAAAAAACTTAATGATGATAATTGTGTTATGAATAATAAGAGTATAGATTAGGACTAGTATAACATATATTAATGCTTATTCAGTTCAGTTATGAACATTTGTTTCAAGGGTAGACTTAAATAGCATTAAAATTTCATACCTAATATAATAAAAGGAACTACACAAGATAGTTCCTTTTGTATTTAGAGATTTTCTAAAGAATCTACAGCTGCGATTATATCTTCTTTTTCTGTACTTAAATATTTTTGAGTAGTCGTAACGCTTGAATGACCTAAAAGTTCTTGAGCTATATTAATGGGATTAGATTTTACAATTTGGCTAGCAAAGAAATGCCTAAATTTGTGAGGATGGATTTCTATACCTGTTAAGTACTGGTATTTTAAAAATCTTTTATATAGACCAGAGCGAGTGAATTTTTCTCCACGCTCACTTAGAAGTAAATAAGTTGAATCCTTGAATTTATGTTTATTCCTCCACAATAGATAAGATTCTAATGCTTTTCTAATATCTAGGTGTAAAGGAATGAGGCGTTCTTTTCTATTTTTACCAATTACTCTTAAATTTGAACCTCCTATACGCTCTGTGATAGTTAAATCAGAAACTTTTATATTTATAGCTTCTGTAATTCTGACACCTGACTTGGAAAAAAGTTCAAAAATAAAAATATCTAGCACATTTCCTTCCTTGTATATAGCTCTTTTTATCTTTTTGAATTCCTTTAATGTGAATGTCTCTTTCTGAATTGAATTATTAAGTTTTATTTTTTTTAGAGATATTGCAGGATTTGTTTTAATAATGCTCTTGTTTTGTAAAAAAGTAAAATATTCCTTTATTGCAGCAATACGATTGTTTATAGTATTTGCTTTTAATCCTCTAGTTACCATGTAAGTTCGCCAGTCTTGCAAATCCATAAGAATAATATTGCTAGCAATAAATTCTTCATCAAATGTCTGCTGATAATAATTAATAAAATTTAAGATATTAAGCGTATAAGTTTTTAATGTACCATTTGATTTATCTTGGTTCTTTAAATATTCCATAAAATTATTCATATAAAATCCCTTTTCATTCATAAAAATTCCTCCTTCAAATAATTATAAAGAATTTTATTGAATGTATAGAGGGATTTTCAAGTAGTTTCAAGTAGTATTGGAGTATATAGCAGTAGCGCAATATTCATAAAAATAGCATAAAAATATTTTGTTCCGAATTTTTTTGTACTTAATTTAAATTTCAGAGGTTTCTAGAGCTGATAGTTTCGTTGCTAAAAAATATTGATTCGGAGACAAACATCTATTTGTTACCGAGGTTTTGTGGAAAAAAGAAAAATTTAGGAGTATAATTATGATGTAAGTATAAAATTTGTTAATATTTATTTTTAGATAATATTTTCGGTTACAAAGAAGGGATAAGTATGAATATATTATATACGATAGGTCATTCAAATTTAACTACAGAAAATTTTCTTAAATTATTAAGAAAATATGGTGTTAATTGCGTTGTAGATGTTAGAAGTACTCCATATTCAAAATTTACTCCACAGTTCAATGAAATTGAATTGAAGAATTTTCTTAATCAAAATGGTGTTTATTATATAGGTATGGGTAGAGAATTTGGAGCTAGGAGAAATAGTAAAAATTTATATACCATGGATGGATATTTAGATTTTGAAAAAGTAAAAAAGGATGCAGATTTTATTTTAGGAGTGAATCGTATAAAAAAAGGTGTAAAAAAGGGATATCATATTGCATTTATGTGTACCGAAAAAAATGCAATTGATTGTCATAGAAATATTCTTGTTGCTAAGTATTTTTATGATTTAGGGTATGACATAAAAAATATTAATCATAATGGAGATTATATATCTCAAGAGGAAATAAATGAACTGTTATTAGATATGTATTTTCCAAGAAGAAATGAAATTTCATTGTTTGACAGTGAAAATTTATCAGATGAGGAATTGCTAAAAGAAGCATATAAAAAAAGAAATAAGGATATTGGATATAGTATTAATAATGAAGAATAGGGAATGGTGAAATATGAGATTATATACAATTGGTTTTACTAAAAAATCTGCAAAAGAATTTTTTGAATTGTTAAAAAAGAATAATGTTAGAACACTGCTTGACATACGACTTAATAATTCTTCTCAACTTGCTGGATTTACAAAAGGTAGAGATTTAGAATATTTTTTAATGGAAATGGCAGGAATTAAATATATTCATGATGTTGATTTTAGTCCTACTAAACAAATATTAAATGATTATAAAAAGAAGATAATTACTTGGGGAGAATACGAGAAGTTATTTGAAAAATTAATTTTAAAAAGAAATATAAAAGACAAAGTTAATAAGTATTTTAATGGAAATTTAGATGGTGTATGTTTACTTTGTAGTGAAGCAACTTCTGAAAACTGTCATAGAAGATTAATTGCAGAATATTTAAAAAATAGTTTTGATTATATAGAAATTATTCATTTATAGTTGAAAAGAGGGGGGATAACGATGAAAAAAAGATTTGCATTGTTAGCAAAATCACCAAAATGTAAAAATTTATGTATAGCTGGAATAGATTTAGAGAAACAAGATTTTATACGTATTGTTTCACAAGAAGAAGAGATAGAATATGCTGTTAGACATAAAGATGCTATGTATGATGAAAGAACACCGATACAATTACATGATATAATTGAATGTGAATGTATTAGCAAGGATAATAATATTTATCAACCAGAAAACTACATAAATGATGACCAATATTACTGGGAAAAGATAGGGGTATTTGATTTAAGTACTTTACTAAACATGAAAATATTGAATAGAGAAAAATATATTTTTTATAATACTTCTAGGGCTATATTACCAAGTGAAATTAATAATATTACAATAGAACAAAGATATTCCTTAATGTTAATTAAACCACAAGAAGTATATATTACAGTTCAGGATAATCCTTGGAATGAATGGGGACACAAAAAAATACGAATGCATATAAAATATAAAAATAGATGGTATTATGATATTTCAGTTACCGACACTAAAATAACTAATGAATATGACAATTATAGTATTGGTAAATATAAACTAGATAGAGATGTTTTATTATTTATAAGTTTAGGTGAATTACATAAAGAAACACAAAGACACTATAAATTAGTTACTAATTGCATATTTATCTAAATTTAAAATTGATTTTACCTGCGTAACGTTATTGATTATGAATTATATTTTATAATTATATAGAATGTATATCCTGAATATTGTAAATTTGAAGAGCTAGAATATCTTTATTCTGGCTCTTATTAATATATAAATATTTTGATTATAAGATATTAAGGGATGAAAATAATAATAGATAAAAAAATGTAAAAAAAATTTTTACAAGGTATCATTTTTTACAATTGTGGTATATAATAATAGTAAGAAGATAGATATGTTTCAATGAAAGGAAGTGAAAGTGATGAATATAGTGAAGAAATATAATATGGAGCTGCTTTTTCAGAAGAGAGATAAAGTAGGTGAAAATATACTAAATTTTATTAAAGATAATGGTTATACCAAATCTGGTTTTGCTAAAATTACAAATATTTCAAGACCTACACTGGATAAATTAATTAATGGTGAAATAGACAGTATAACAACTTTTACTACTCATATACAAAAAATTATAGATAGCCAAAATATCAGTGAAATAGACTTATTAGAAGATAAACCTAAATCTGATAATACTCCTATAAATGCATTTTCTGATAATTCTCCTGAAAATCATGAAAGAAAGCCAGAAGCAAAAGAAATGTTTATGATACTGGACGATATAATAAGTCTTTATGAAATGTACTATAATAAGTAGGTGAATAATATGTCAGATATTATAACAAGTAAAAATTTGGATGATGTTATAGAAAGCAATAAAAAAATAAGAGATGATGTTATTCGTTTGGTAAATGAAACTAAGGTCAGATTTAATACTTCAGTAGTAACCAGTGCCGATAGATTTGCATTTAAGATTTTAAAAGAAAATAATTTAATTCAAATGCCTGTTGAAGATAAATATTTTGGTGGAGCAATTATAGTAAAAGGTAATTTAAGAATTCCTATAATAAATACAGCACAACCAAGAGTTTATCAATATTTTGTAGCTTGGCATGAAATATACCATTTGTTTTATGATAATAATATAAAAAATGAAACTCATGAAGTAAAAATAGATATGGAAATAAATGAAAGAATGGCTGATTATTTTGCTGCTAACATGATATTAGGAAATGTATATGATTATTATTATTCTTTAGAAGATGAAAATTTTATTGATAGAATAATAAAATGTATGGATGTTTATAAGGCTCCATATAAAGCTGTTCTTATTCAATTATACGAAGATGCACTTTTAAAATATAATGATAGTAATTTGAGAAAGAGCATATTGAACAATTTTGATAATCAACCAGAAAACTTAATAGGAAAATTTGAAGAATTAGGATTAGATTGTGAATTAGTTAAGCCATCTTTTATTTTTGATACAGGGGATTTAGAAAAGAGGATAGTCAAAAACATAAATGGAAATCCTGAAGTTACTTATCATGAAGATAATTATAAGCACTTTCTAAATATAAAGAGAACTGTAAAGAAGTTAGTGGAGGACTTGTCCTATGATAATAGATAGTATCAGTAATTTGAAAGAATTATTATTAGGCAAGTCTCTTAAAATTTGTATATTAGATAATAATTCTGTAGAGTTTTTGAATATAATAGAAGAATATGTAAGCAGCCAAAACATTTTTAATGGTTATGATTTAATTTTAGTGCCAGAATGGATAAGAGCAGAAATTGAAGATAGTGAGTATAGAAAAGCATATGTAAACAGATTATTAGAAATAGAAGATATTTATTTTTATTATGTTGATGAATTAGAATATTTAGAGCTAATAAATTATAAAGATGCAGATTTGTTTAATTTATTTTTATACTCTTGCGGTAGTGTTAAGCCCCTTGAAAGTTTTATAAAAAGATATATATTGAAAAATAAGCCTATTGAAGAGCTAGATGCTTATGAAACTTGGCTTAATATTTTATATAAAGAGGGTTTCAAAGGCCAAATTCTTTCAAGTGGAAGAGAACGAAAGAAAAATGCAGGAGAAATATCAATATGTGTTCTTTCATTGATTTTAGCATATTTTTATATAGATAGTGTAGAGAATATTACTATATTTACAAATGATAGAGATGCTTATGATTTCAATAAGTATGCAATAAATAAGCTGCATAGTCATAAAGATTATAAAAATATAGAACATAAGCCAATTACATTTAAATCAAATGACTTTTTAATTTATGAATTATTTAATAAAGGATTATTGACCATAGAATCTGAAGAGGACATGAGTAAATTTAGGAACGAAAGATGGATAAATTATGCAAGGAAAAAACATGATAATTCTATAGAAGAAGGGTATAAACTAGTTAAAAATGCAGAGTTTATGGAAATGATAAAAGATAATACGTTATACATAGTTTTTTAATACATAATAAATTAGGTTGGCTCAAAAGCTAACCTAATTTACTATGAAAGTTATTTTGATGCAAATGGTAGTTTCTGCACTTCTGTTCTAAGGTGATTTGTGTTCACGTGAGCATAAACTTGGGAACTATTTAAATCAGAATGACCTAGCAATTTCTGAATACTTAATATAGAAACTCCATTCAAAGCAAGGTGAGAGGCATAAGTGTGCCTAAGGGTATGTATGGTATACCCTTTCTTATCCAATCCCAAATACTTCATATAACGTCTAATAGTTTGAGATAGAGGGGTTGCACTTAAACGATTACCATATTGTGATATAAATACTGCATGATTTGTAATAGGAAGCCTAGTTTGTAAGTATTTCCAAAGTTCAGATAATAGCGGCTCTGTAATAGGTATTATTCGTTGTTTTTTTCCTTTAGCATGTTTAACTGTAATCATTTTTTCACCAAAATCAATATCTTCCCAATCTAAAGCTAAAAGCTCCTGACGGCGCATGCCAGTCATAAGAAACATCATAAGGATAACTTTATTCCTAAGTGCATTTTCTGGTGAAAGTTTTTCAGGCATTTTAAGTAATTGCTCTATTTCGGTTTCAGATAGAAATTTGGGTATTACATCTGGAGCCTTAGGTGCATGAATAGGTAACATAGGATTTTGAGTGAGATATCCTTGTTCTATTAAAAATTTATAGTAAGAAGATAGAGAATGAATTCTACGCCTTATAGTATATGTGGCATAGTTCTTTTCTGTTTTAAGATGGGCAACATATCTACGTAAAATTGCTGTAGTTACAGTATGTAAGCTAGGTTTTATACCTTTGGTTTTCAAAAAAGAAACAAATTGTTTAAAATCAGTATTGTAATTTTTTATGGTATGCTTTGATACATCTTTTTCTCCTTTTAAGTAGTCTAAAAATTCATCATAGTAATAGGTTATATCCATATGTACTCCTCCTTATAAAATGATATCACTAAATTAACTATATATTTTGGGTGGATACAAGCAGTACATAACTAGGTTATAGTACTACTATTTTCAGCCTTGTTTTTGTAACGAGGCTTGAAAGTCAGTAACCACGCCAAATAGTACATATGGTAATTGAAGGGAAGTTACCTCGGCTTATAGATTTGCTCGTTTAAACCTGATAAACACTAGCTTAAAGGCTGGTGTTTTTCTAGTTATAGACTGTTTTTGCAATATCTAGTTTAAACACAAGGGGACGGTTCTTTTGTGTCGTTTAAACAGTATATATGAAAATGAATAGAATAATAAAATTAAAGTTAATTAGGACATATTTAAAGAGAGATTAAGGAATATGGTTTGTATATAAAGTAATAAAGATATAATACTATATTAATGAATAAAGATTATATTAATAAGTAAAGGATAGGATTAGAAAGAATTCTTTTCTTTTTATGATTTTTAGAAGAATAATTGGAATTTAACTCTAACCTAAAAATTAGCTTTTAAGTAATAAATATTGCCATCAATAAAAGAGATATGTAAATATGGATCGGATAGAGATATAAAATTGAATACAGCATTTAAGGATTGGAAGATGGGTAAAATTACAGATACCAAAGCAGTTAAAAAACTTGGGATGGCTTGTGCAACCTTCTATAAGCGGAAGCTGATATAGAAATTACTTGTGTAAATAGATAGATATATAAATATATTGTGAGTACTATTTTCTAAAACAGTAATGGTTTGAGATTTAACGTTTAGATTTAGAAATCCTTTATTCACACAAATTTATTGAGGTAAGATTAAAATTTTTGAGCATTATTCACAACACCAGAGTTGACAAAAAACGAAATTTATGGTACAATATTCCACAAGAGAGGACTAAATTTAAATCGTTGTCTTTTACTATTTCTATACATTTGTTAAACAGCACTTTATTCTACCCTATAATTAACCAAAAACTGCAAATTATCTTATCTTAAGACTCCATGTCAAATTAAATAATCTGACTTAAAGCTATGCAGATTATTTAATCTGATATAGGATATATTATTAGGTAAAATGGTAATAATGAAAATAGAGAAAAGCCTCATGCAAAAGACTTTCCTCTAATAAAAAATAGTAACACCCAATTTAGCTATGATTATAACCAATTTTATACAGAGTATAACTAAATATCACGAATTAGGGAAAGCTAATATATATAATAGATGAGGCACAATTTCTAAAGAATTCAGTTCTGGATGATTTTAGACTAATATTCAATTTTGAAGTGGATTCTAAGGACTATGCTATTCTCATCTTAACAGCACAAATTCCCTTCATAACTCAAATTAGTAGACAGCCCCATGAAGCATTTTGCTAGAATGTGTCTTATTTCTGGTGCTAATCAGAAACTAAAATCTATCGATAGCGAAATAGTTTATCAGGCTCAAACCGAGATAAATATTACTGCTTAAAACATTCTTGGAGATAGATATGTGTCGAAGGGAATTCTTGCTTACTACCCATTTACAGATATTTGGGTACTTTATAGTCAAAACGATACATCTTATGAAATGTGCTATGGATATTAATTATACATAAATCTTCTAGACAATTATCAATCTTGTAAAATAGAAAATCCTATGACTGGTTCATTTAGTTAGACGACTTTAGATTTATTCTCGATAAAGATTATATTTACGATGCTAAGTTCTAAATTAAACTACTTAGCATCGTTTTTTTAGGATACAATAATTTGCATTTTTGATTATTTTCTTAGCAGCAGATTATTTAATCTGACTTTTATTAATCAATTTATATGAAAATTAGGCTAAAATAATTTAACTTTTTGGGGTGGAATAATTTGCTGTGTAACAATTAGAATCGTGGAATAAATATCTTCTGTTGATAAAAGTGATATTTTCTCACGATAATTGTATGCTAAAAAACTGCTATAAAGTAAAAATTAACTATAAGAACCGTTCATTGGTTAAATAAGAACCGTCCCTTTGTGTTACCTTTGTGTTACCCCCCTTGTGTTATTTGAGCAAAACATTGAAAAAAATGTAATTTTTATAAGTATTGACATTTTAATATAATTATTGTATTATACATGTGTTGTTTCCATTTTTTTAAAAATAGGATTTTGATTTAAAAAGGTCAAACTGCATTTAAGTAGGGGGGGGAGAATAGATGATTAAAAGGTTAGTTTTAGTTACTTTTGTATTAGCAACGGTTTTAAGTATGTGTGTTGTTGCTTTAGCTAAAACTGACGATTATGATTTATCTAACACGAAGAAAATCTATATGGTTACAGATGATGGATTAGTTGAAATATCAAAAGAAAAATATATAAAGCAAACTCAAGAAATGGAAAGACAATTCGGAATAGATAGTAGAAGTGATTTTAGTGATAAACAATCAAAGAATTTAAGTGTACAACCTAGAGGTTATGATGGTGGATTAACTGATGATTATTACAAATACAAAGAAGAAAAATCAGGTCAAAAAGCAAGAAGGGATTTAAGAGAAATAATAAGCAATATTCAAAAAAACAATACATCAAACAAAACAGAATTTTCAATTAAAGCTAGTACAACTGTAAGTTATGATGTTAGTACGAATCTATCTTCTGAGGAGCTAGTAGCTGTTAGAGCCAATATGTCTATTGGTTGGAGCAAGTCAAAAAGCTATGAAGAATGGCATAAGCTTACAATAAATCCAGGTGAATATGGTTGGGTTGAATTTGAACCTATTATGGCATATTCAAAAGGAATAGTTAAGAGATTTAGTTGGTTAGGAAAAGAGAAAAGCTCTAAAGATGTAACAATATATACTCCTATAGAAAAGAATGGAGACTGTTGGGGTTACGTACATCTTATGACAGATACAAAAAAACCAACAGAATAGTAATGAGGTGTAATCTTGAATAAAAATAATTTATTTTCACATTTATATATAATAATTGGACTTACATTATTGACAGTTATAATTATTTTTGGACAATATCTATCACTGTATAGATATAAATTTACATCAATAAGAGGGCATACTCCGTGGAGCATATATCCTAAATATGTATGGATTCCACCAATAACATTAATTTTCCTAGGATTTAGGGAGAGATTTTATAGTAAAAACAAATAAAATAATTACCTTTTTTAGCAGAAATTCCTAAAATAAAAAATGAGAAACAACAAAACTCAATAAATGGCTAGATTAGTCAAATTATTAAATGACCAATGAGGGTATCACCAATATATCCAATTTATCTTAACTTGAAAAAGATAAATTGGATATGTTGGTGATACCCTTACTACTAGTGTTTTATTGCTTCATGTAAGGAAAATGAAATGGGTCACATACCATAAGAAATATGTTGAAAGATTTTGGCAAAGGATTAATAGTATCATACAATAAAAATCAAAAAGATGATGAAATGACAAGGGTGACAATGGGACGTTTCGTTTGACACATGAAAAATGGTGATGAAAATGGGAAGAGAAAAAAGGAAAAGGAGTATAACAGGAATATATCATATTATGCTACGAGGGATAGATGGACAGAACATATTCATAGATGATGAAGATAGAGAAAAATTTATGAAAGTTCTATTCAAGGGAAAGGCAAAAGGACAGTTTTTATTATATGGATATTGTTTAATGAATAAACATGTACATTTATTAATTAAAGAGGATGAAGAAATAGGAACTAGTTAAAAAGGATAACCGTAGGTTATGTTCAGTGGCATAATAATAAATATGGAAGAACAGGGCATTTATTTCTGTATTTGTCAAGTGATTTTTCCTCCAAATTATATTTCAAAATTCTCCCACTGAAGGTAAAAAATTAATCTTGTTTCTGAATCCAATCTTTTGTTTCTTTAAGTCTATATGAATTATCATTCATATTTATTACATATGAATTATGTGTAGGTCTATCAATCATTGCAGCTGTAAGTACTGGATTTTTAAAAACTTCACTCCATCTATCAAAAGATAAATTAGATGTAATCATAGTAGATTTTCTTTTTGCTCTCAGAGACAGGTATGTAAATAATAATTCACTTCCTTCCTTATCAAAGGATATATATCCTAATTCATCAGCTATAACTAAGTCATACTTCTCAAATTTTTTCTCAAATGATCTAAGTCTTTTTTCACTTCTACATTCTTTTAATTCGTTTATTAACAATGGAACTGTAGAAAAATATACTTTATAACCCATATTACAAGCATGTATTCCCAAAGCAATAGACAAATGAGTTTTTCTTGTACCAGGGTTGCCTGCTAGAATAACATTTCTGTTTTCTTCTATAAACCTTAGAGTTTTGAGCTCTTTAAGTTTTTTTTGTGCATCTTTAGGTAAATATTCAGTTTTTAAATTTTCTAAGTATTTTTTATACGGAAAATTTATATTCCTAATCCTATTTTTGCGACCATTTTCTTTTCTTATATCGTATGCATCTCTAATTGCTTTATATATTTTCTTACTGTTTTTCTATCAACTCCTAACCTTCTACTAATTTCTCTCTGTGAAATTCCTTCTTTGAAATAACTGATAATTATTTCTGCCTTTTGATTCAAAGTAACCATTCCTGATTCCCCTCTATAGATTGTCTATAGAGAGTATTCTATTTTATAGTGGGGGATTTTTCAATTGTTTTAGTGGTACACTATTAAGTTATCATAAACATTTTCTGAAAAACAATACTCCTAATTCTAAAATTAGTTGGTATAATAATATCAAAAGTTATCATTGTATTCACAGTAATAAATGTGTAAATTCCAACCTTAATACAACTAAACTAGAATAAAATTGGATTATCTATTGAACTGAATAATAACTTTCGATATTATATTCTCATAAGTTATCATTTGTGGAGGTTGATGAAGTGGCTAATTTAAAGAGTGATGGTAAACCAAAACCACAAGAAGTACAACCAGTAAAAAAATCAAAGGATATTAAAAAGATTAGACAGTATCTTAGAGGGAAAAATAATAAGAGGGATTATGCAATATGGGTATGTGGAACAAACTTTTTGTTAAGAGCAACTGATTTGTTAAAATTAAGGTGGAATGATGTCTTAGAAGATGAAAATACTTTTAAAACACATCTAATCATTGGTGAACAAAAAATAGATAAAACTGCTAGAGGAAAAATAAATGATGATGTTAAGGAAGCTCTCAAACTATATAAAAATAATATTAGTGATTTTAATATAGAAAATTATATATTCACTAGTAGAAAAGGTGATAGTCATATTACAGTAAGAAGTTTACATAAAATTATTAAGACTACCCTTAAAGAACTAGGAATAAAAGGCAATTTTGGCACACATACTCTAAGGAAAACTGGTGCTTACAAGATATATGCAGATAATATAAAAGATAACCCTGCTATTATTAGTTATATTCAAAAGATATTAAATCATAGTAGTAAATCAGTAACTCTTAGATATATTGGAATTGAAGCAGAAGAAATAGATGATATTTTCGATAATATTAAGTGGTAAAAATAATCGATAAAAATGATTTTATTGTTAAAACATAGCATAATTAACAATTGGTATCAATTGATAATTATTTCTAACAACTAAAAAATTTCAATAGAGGTGTTTTATTATGACTAGTATAAAATCGGATGTCCCATTCTTATCACCTACCGAAAATTATGATTTTACTTTTATTGACTTATTTGCAGGAATTGGTGGAATAAGGATGGCATTTCAAAATATCGGTGGAAAATGTGTTTTTTCTTCTGAAAAAGATAAGTATTGTAAACAAACATATGAAGCAAATTATGGAGAAGTTCCTCAAGGGGATATTACAAAGATTGAAATAGATGAAATTCCAAGTCATGATATACTTACTGCTGGTTTCCCATGCCAAGCATTCTCAATTGCAGGTAAAAGAGGTGGATTTGAAGATACTAGAGGAACTTTATTCTTTAATGTTGCAGATATTATTAGAAAAAAAAGACCAAAAGCTTTCTTACTTGAAAATGTAAAAGGTTTAGTAAATCATGATAGAGGAAAAACTTTACGAGTAATATTAAACACATTAAGAGAGGATTTAGGATATTATGTACCTAATCCACAAATCTTAAATGCTAAAAACTTTGGAGTACCACAAAATAGAGAAAGAATATATATTGTGGGTTTTAGTGAAGATTTAGGCATAAATGATTTCATTTATCCTACTGGAAAAATGACAACTAAAAGAATTAAGGATATTTTAGAGGAAGAAGAAGTTTCAGTTAAATATTATCTATCCAATACATACTTGGAAACTTTAGAGAAACATAAAAAGCGACATTCTTCTAGAGGGAATGGTTTTGGTTATCAAATTTTAAGTCATGATGATATTGCCAATGCAATTGTTGTTGGTGGTATGGGTAGAGAAAGAAACTTAATTATAGATAAAAGATTAAGTGACTTTACTCCTGTTACTAATATTAAGGGTGAAGTTAATCGTAAATATATTAGGAGAATGACACCAAGAGAATGGGCTAGGTTACAAGGTTTTCCAGAAGAATTTAGGATTGTTGTATCAGATACTCAAGCATATAAGCAGTTTGGAAATTCAGTGGCAATTCCAGCTGTTGAAGCAATATCACAAAAAATGTTAGATAAATTAGGTATAGGGGGATAACGATTATGTGGTATGGGAATAAAGGTGAGTGGTCGGAGGTATATACTTTTCTTAAACTACTATCAGATGGGAGGTTATATGCTGGAGATGAAGATTTAAATAAGATAGAAGAAATATATTACCCTATCATAAAGATTTTAAGAAAAGAAAATGATAAAAATTTTGAGTTTCATAGGAATGGCAATATAAAAGTGGTTAGTGGAGAAACACAAGAGGTCTTACTTGAATTAGAAATAGAAGAATTTTTCCATAAATCTCAAGTTCTATTAGAGAAAATATACGAAAATATAAGAGGCAATTTCTCTGTTCCAGAAGTTGAAGAGTTTATGAAATCGATAAGGTGTACAAAGTTAAAAGCAGACAATAGTGATAAAACTGATATTACAATCGTTGTACATGATATTTTTACTGGATATAAGCCTACATTAGGATTTAGTATTAAGTCAAGACTGGGAAATCCTTCTACTCTATTAAATGCTTCACAAAGCACTAATTTTACTTTTAAATTAACTAAAAAAATATCTAAACAAGAAGTAAATATGATTAATAATATAGATAGAACAGTTGCTAGGTCTTATATAATAAAAAGGATAGAAAAAATTAAAGAACTTGGGTGTGACTTTGAATTTTATGACTTGAAAAGCAAGATATTTAAGAATAATCTTCAACTCATTGATACAGAACTACCAAAAATTATTGGTTATTTACTTATAGAATACTATTCTACTAATTATAATAGAATAAATGAACTAACTGAAAGAGTAAAAAACTCTAATCCATGTAAATATCAAGATATAGGAAATTATCCTTTTTATGAACATAAAATTAAAAACTTTTTAGTTGATGTTGCCTTAGGAATGGTACCTGCTACCCCTTGGAATGGAAATTTTAATGCTTCTGGTGGCTACATTATTGTAAAAGAAGATGGAGATATAGTATGTTATCATATATATAATTATAATAATTTCCAAGAGTATTTATATACTCATACCAAACTAGAAAAAGCGAGTTCTTCAAGACATGGATATGGTGTCATATATGAAGAAAATGGAGAGCAACTTATTGACTTTAATCTTCAAATAAGATTTTTATAAGATATTTAAATATAATAGATTTCGGTGTATTATCCTTATCATGGGGTAATATACCTTTTATATTGGGGAATATTTATAGCAATTCACCTCTTTGTATTTGTTACCAAGTTTTGTGTAAATAAGAAAAATTTGGAGGTATAATTATGATGTAAGTATAAAATTTGTTAATATTTATTTTTAGATAATATTTTCAGTTACAAAGAAGGGATAAGTATGAATATATTATATACGATAGGTCATTCAAATTTAACTACAGAAAATTTTGTTAAATTATTAAGAAAATATGGTGTTAATTGCGTTGTAGATGTTAGAAGTACTCCATATTCAAAATTTACTCCACAGTTCAATGAAATGGAATTGAAGAATTTTTTTAATCAAAATGGTGTTTATTATATAGGTATGGGTAGAGAATTTGGAGCCAGGAGAAATAATAAAAAATTATATACTATGGATGGATATTTAGATAATGAAAGAATGGCTGATTATTTTGCTGCTAACATGATATTAGGAAATGTATATGATTATTATTATTCTTTAGAAGATGAAAATTTTATTGATAGAATAGGTTGTTGAATAACTAAATTTGGAAATTAATAATTCGGCTAATTCTCTACATTATAAAATTAGAATCATTTTTATAAAAAATACTTTTGATAGCCAAAATACAGCATTTTGCTTTTGGTAAAAATAGTTATTCAACAACCTAATAGAATAATAAAATGTATGGATGTTTATAAGGCTCCATATAAAACTGTTCTTATTCAATTATACGAAGATGCACTTTTAAAATATGATGATAGTAATTTGAGAAAGAGCATATTGAACAATTTTGATAATCAACCAGAAAATTTAATAGGAAAATTTGAAGAATTAGGATTAGATTCTGAATTAGTTAAGCCATCTTATATTTTTGATACAGGGGATTTAGAAAAGAGGATAGTCAAAAACATAAAGGGAAATCCTGAAGTTACTTATCATGAAGATAATTATAAGCACTTTCTAAATATAAAAAGAACTGTAAAGAAGTTAGTGGAGGACTTGTCCTATGATAATAGATAGTATCAGTTTAGTTAAAAATACAGAGTTTGCGGAAATGATAAAAGATGATACTTTATACATAGTTTTTAATATATAATAAATTAGGTTGGCTTTTGAGTCAACCTAATTTATTATGAGTAAAAAAATTTAAATAATCTACAAAATTTAACAAAAAATACAGAAACTATATGTTATTATTATTTAGGATATATTTTTTCTGACTACCAAGACTAAAGAAAAGGAGAGTTTAGCAATGAGAAAGATTACGTGTATTGCAATATCAATGATTTTAGTATTTTCTATAGGGAGTTTTGCCTTTGCAGAAATGATAAAAGGTGGAAATGACATATATAAACCTGAATTATTCATAACTCAATGAATTATGATGAAAATTAATGTTAAAAGGTAAAATCTTATATCTGAAGTTCTGGTTTCATTAACAATAGAACCAAAGATTATAATTTTAATAAGATACCAACTCAAAATCTTATGTTGTAACCTAAAAAAGAGCAAACTAATCCCTTGGTTATTGCTTTAAGGTTTTCAAATTTGATTTTATAAATTATGCAAAAGTAATATTATCAATGTTTTTCATAATTATTTGAAATTTGTCTTTATAAGGATAACTACTACTCATTCTAAAAGTAGTCTTTCTTCCAGATTTAATATATCT